>JAZQIN010000185.1:0-33360 GCA_045541155.1 Faecousia sp. | reverse complement strand
CATCTTCTCGGAAGTACCGGTGGAGGTGTTCTTCAGGGTGCCAGTGGTAGCTTCACAGTAGCTCTCGAACATATACCAGTTGGCGTTGTCACCGGTCTTGATGGCAATGTAGCTGTCCTGTGCGAAGGTAGCAGTCAGCTTGCCGTTGACGAAGTGGTACTCGCCCAGATTTGCCCAGTCATCCTCGCAGGCATAGTTTGCACCATTGATGTAACCAAACAGGTAGTAATCGCCGGTGGTGGTGGACTGGTTGGGGTCGGCAGCGCCACAGACGGTGCAGGAGCCATTGGAGTAGTTATGGCCCAGAGCCGCAATGGTCTCGGTGTAGCTCTCGCCACACTTGGAGCAGGTGTAGGTCTTCACACCTGTGCTGGTGCAGGTAGCCGCAGTGGTCACCTTGGAGGTGTAGCTGTGGCTGCAACCGGTAGTACCACCGGTGGTGTAGCTCAGGGTCATGGTGTCGTCTTCGTTGACGGTCAGGGTCAGGGTGACAGCAACACCGCCGGGAATCAGCATCTTCTCAGCAGCACCAGTGGAGGTGTTCAGGAAGGTGCCAGTGGTGGTGGAGACATACGCCTCGGTCATGTACCAGCCCACGACCTCAGCGCCGAACTTGGAGCCGGGGTTGACGGACTTGATACCCACATAGCTGTCCACATCGAAGGTGACAGTCAGCTTGCCATCGACAAACTTGTACTCGCCCAGAGTGGTGTAATCTTCCTCGCAACCGTAGTTAGCGCCGTTGATGTAACCGAACAGGTAGTACTCGTAAGCAACGTAGTCGGGATCCTGTGCGCCGCAGACGGTGCACACGCCCAGAGAATAGGTGTGCTCGACGGTAGCACCACAGGTGGAGCAGATACCATCGGTGCTGTGAGAGGTGTGGACGCAGGAAGAAGCGTCAACGGTGTAGCTCAGAATCAGGTTGCCGTCCCAGTTCTCGGTCAGGGTGAAGTTCACGGTCTGGCCGCCGGGAACCATCAGCTTGTTGGCGCTGGTGGAGTTGGGATCGGTGAACTTGTACAGGGTAGCGGAAGTGGCGGAGCCGACATAACCATTGGTCATGTAGAAGGACTTATTGTCGCTGGTCTTGACGGCGACATAGCTCTCCTCGGTGAACTTAACGGTCAGCTTGCCGTCGACGAACTTGTACTCGCCCAGGTTGGCCAGGTCATCGCCGATGGCGTAGTCAGCGCCGTTGATGTAACCGAACAGGTAGTAGTCCAGATCCACAGGGACATAGTCGGGATCCTCTGCGCCGCAGACGGTGCAGGAGCCATCAGCATAGCTGTGACCGGTAGCGGCAACATGGTCGCTGTTGTAGGTATCACCACAGGTGGCGCAGGTGTAGGTGGTGTAGCCACCGGCGGTGCAGGTGGGAGCAGTGACCTTGGTGCTGTAGCTGTGGCCCAGAGCAGCAATGGACTCGGTGTAGCTATCGCCGCACTTGGAGCAGGTGAAGGTCTTCACGCCCGTAGCGGTACAGGTAGCAGCGGTGGTCACCTTGGAGGTGTAGCTATGCTCACACTCGGTGGTGGTGCCATCGGTGTACTTGAACAGCAGCAAATCCTGAACGAAGTCGCTGTTGGAAGCATTGGACACGGTGGTGAACCGGAACTGAGCTGTGCTCTTCTTGTACAGCAGACCATAGCTGGAGATGTCCTTCAGGACACACTTGAAGCCATTGGTGGTCTTGGTGATGGTCAGAGTGTAGTCCAGAGAAGCGGTGCCGACGGTAGCCTCAAAGCCGCCGTTGGCAGCAGTCAGGGTAAAGGGAGTCAGATTGCTGCCGGTAATCTTGTTGCCGGAAACAGTCACAGCGGAGGACTCGAAGGTAGTGCCACTATAGGTGTGGGTCATCATATAGTAGGCAGAACCATTCTGTGCCACGATCAGGAAATTGCCGCCGGCATTGACATCAGCCATGTCGGTAACCAGCTGGTAATAACCAGTAGTGGTGTCACCGCCAGTGGTGTAGGTGCTCCAAGCGTTGGTAGCGGAGCTGTACTGGTTCTTGCCATCGGTGGGGATGGTCAGGTCAGAGGTCTGGCTGCTGCCATCGTTGAAGATGATGCTGGTAGCACCGGTGGGAACCTCGAAGGAGTAGATGCTGCCGCTGACCAGAGTCATGGCAGAGCCGGGCCAAGTGCCGGTGTAGGGAGTATCACCATTCCAGGCATAAACGTTGACCTTGCTCCAGTTGCTGCCGGAGTTGTCAAAGTAGATGGTCTGGGTGGTGGGAGTGGTGGTGCCGCCCTGATCGCCGCCGGAGGAAGAACCATCAGTGGTGTAGCTCAGGGTCAGAGTGCCATCGGAGTTCTCGACCAGAGAGAAGGTCACTTCCACGCCGCCGGGCACGAACATCTTCTCGGAAGTGCCGGTGGAGGTGTTCTTCAGGGTGCCGGTGGTATCGGCGCAGTAGCTCTCGAACATATACCAGTTGGAATTGTCGCCGGACTTGACGGCCACATAGCTGTCGGCGGCGAAGGTGGTAGTCAGCTTGCCGTTGACGAACTTGTACTCGCCCAGAGTGGCGTAGTCATCCTCGCAGCCATAGTTGGCGCCGTTGATGTAACCAAACAGGTAGTAATCGCTGGTGGTAGTGGAGCCGGTATCGCCGCCGGTGCTGCCACCTGCGCCGTAGCTCAGGGTCAGGGAGCCATCACCGTTGTCGCTCAGCGTCAGGGTGTGGGTGCCGGCAGGCACGACCAGCTTGTTGGGATCGGTCAGGTTGGGCTGGGCATACAGCTTGACAGAAGTCACGTTGCCCTGCCAGCCGTCGGTCATGTACTGGATGCCGCCGTTCTGGTTGATGGCCCAAACGTACATGGTCTCATTGAAGGTAATGGTCAGCTGGCCGTTGACGAAGGGGGTATCCCATTCGGTGTGGCTCACGCTGCCGTCGCCGTTGCCCCAGAACAGGTAGAACGGATCAGCAGGAGCGTTGCCGCCGGTGGAACCGCCAGTGCTGCCGCCAGTGTTGCCGCCGGTGCTGCTGGAGTAGACGCTCCAAGCGCCGGTGGAATTGGTATAAAGATTTGCGCCGCCGGTGGGGATGGTCAGGTCAGAGGTCTGGTTGGTGCCATCGTTGAAGATGATGCTGGTAGCAGAGGTAGGAACCTCGTAGGAATAAATGTTGCCGCTGACCTTGGTCATAGCAGAACCGGGCCATACGCCGGTGTAGGGGGTAGTGCCAGTCCAGGCATAGACATTGACGTTGCTCCAGTTGGTGCCGGTAGCGTCAAAGTAGATGGTCTGGGTGGTGGTGGAGCCGGAGTTGCCGCCACCGCCGAGATCGCCACCCTCTTCGTAGCTCAGGGTGATGCTACCGTCGGAATTGGGAACCAGCGTCAGGGTGACGGTCACGCCACCGGGGACGTACAGACGGTTGTGGCTGGTGACCTGAGCGCCGGGGTACATGGTGACGGAGGTCACTTCGCCCTGCCAGCCCTCGGTGAAGTACTCAACACCGTTGCTGTCCAGAACGAACACATAGCTGTCCTCGTTGAACTGGACAGTCAGCTGACCGTTGATGAAGATGTACTCGGTGCCGTTGTAGTCGGCGCCGTTGATATTGCCGAACAGGTAGTAGTTGTCGGCATAGAAGACCTCGTCCTGATAGGTCCAGAAGCCGGAAGCGTAGTCGTAGGTGTCGCCATCAGCGGAAGGAGTCAGGTTGGCGGTCTGGGTGCCGTTGCCGTCGTTGAAGATAACGTTAGCGGTAGCGGCAGGAACGGTGGCCTTGTAGATGTTGCCGCTGACCTTGGTCATGGCAGTGCCGGGCCAATCACTGGTGGTGGTGCCGGCAGACTCATGCCAGCCGTAGATATAGGGGGTAGACCAGCTGCTGGTGTTCTCGAAGTAGATAGTCTTGGTGGAGGCAGTGCCGCAGGTGGAGCAAGTGGTACCGGACTTGTGGCCCACATACTCGTAGCAGTCGTAGCAGTAGCCGTCAGCGCCGTGGGAGGCGTGAGAGCAGGTGGAGGTGGGGGCGTTGTAGATAACAGCCACACCGCTGGAGCCGATATCACCGTAGATCCAGCCATCAGCGGAAACGGTGAAGGTGTTGCCGGTAATCTGATCCTTGTAGGTACCGGCGGTCAGCACATGGTTGGGAACGCTGGCCCAGGAAGCGCCACCGGGAACGTTGACAATCACGACACCGGAGTTGCCACGCTCGACATAAGCGAAGTTGCCGTAGGTGGAAACGTATTCGCTCTGGCCGGCGAACTGGTTCTTGAACCAGTTGACAGCCTTGACGGACTCGTCAGACCAGCCAGTCTTGGCGATGTCGCCCATCTCCTGATACAGCATATCGTTGGGGCGGGCAAAGTACAGGCTCATGGCATAGGCACGAGCGGCCAGGAACGCATAGGTGCGGTTCAGGGCATCCTTGCCCACCTCGTGGGAGTAAGCCTGACTGGGACCGTAGTACCAGGACTCGTCCTCGTTGCAGATGCCGTCCCAATAGGTGTCGTGGGACTCGGGCCACAGAACCAGCTTGTCAGCATTGCAGGCCTTGAAGTAGCCCTTGCTCAGGTTGCTCTGAATGCCGCTAACGTCGCCGTAGTGCATGAAGTGACGGATGTCGTTGGACCATGCATTCTCGGTAACGCTCATGTACTTGGTGTAGGCAGTCACAGGCAGGGAGCCGGACTCATCGGGGTTGGCCAGCATCTCGCCGTAGTGGTACAGGATGATACCACGGGTGGAGGATGCATAGTCGTCAGCGCCACCGATGATGGTGGGCCAGAAATCGCTGGCGTAGGTGTAGTAATCGTCGGGAGTCTCAATCTGCTTGGCAGCGTCGTAACGGAAACCGTCAGCGCCGCAGTCGATACAATCCTTCAGATAGTTCAGAACGTAGTTCTGAATCTTCTTGTTGCCAGTGTTCAGATCGGGCAGCTTCATAGCACGCTGGGTGATGTCGTAACGGTCCGCATAGTTGGAGGACTGAACGTTGTACTCGGTGTGCCAGCAGGAAGAATCGTTCAGAATGTCGGAAGGAATCAGGGGGCTGGGGTTGATGGTGGTGCCACCGTCGTCCGCCAGATGGTTGGAGATCACGTCCACGATGACACGGATGCCATACTTGTGGGCCTCGTTACACAGCTCGATGAACTCATCTCTGGTGCCGACGGCGTTGTTGACGTTCTCGTTGAAGTTGAAGCTGATGGGCTGATACAGGACCCACCAGTTGTTGAAGGGCTTATTGACGGAGCCCTCCTTGCCCTCCTGAGGGGGAGAGACCTGGATGCTGGAATAGCCCAGGTTGGCAATCAAGCCCATGTTGGCCTTGATATTGTTGAAGGACCAGTTCCAGCACTGGAGCGTAGCGCCGTCCTGAATGTACTGGGTCAGGGTGGTGCCGCCAGTAGAACCGGTGGTGGTGTAGTTGGTGGCGGCCTCAACCGGGACTTCCACGGGGGAAGGCAGGTAGACCAATCCGGCAATCAACGCCAGAGCCAGCAACAATCCAAGGGATCTGCGGATGATGTTACTCATTGGATTTCCTCCTGTAAAATTTTTTCGCCGGGTCCGAAAACCCGAACTTATCTATAGTAAAGTATACCAGAAGATAGGCGATACGTCTATCGGTTTGTACATAAATTATAGGTCTGCTTAAGCATTTTTGTATACTTCCACAATTTCTTTATCCATATTTTGTTCATATTTCCACTTTAGATTTTTCGTAATTTGATTGTATGTCATCGATTGTTGTTCTCTCTCACCTCTGCTATAAATGATTGGGCACCTCTAAAAACTCAATTTCGAGTGGGTGCCCAGGAATTTTGCTTCAAATTATGTGGTAAAAACCGCAGGAATACTGGAAGTATTTCAAGGTTTTTATAAGCATAAGTTGGAGCAAAAGAACAGGCACTTCGCGAAAGGGAGTTTTTAGAGGTGCCCTATTGTTTAACGCAGTAACAAGTTCGCACAATCCCTTGCCTCTCCCTCTGGGAGAGGTGCCCCAGTGCGCACACTGGGGCGGAGAGGGTATATAAAGCGCCGAAACCCTCTCAGTCACCGCCTTCGGCGGTGCCAGCTCTCCCAGAGGGAGAGCCAAGGCGGCTTCGCCGTTAGTCCGCTAAACGATAATTTAGCGAAGGAACATATGAATCAGCTTGGTATACAGCTTCCGGTAGGGCTGGTAGCGCATGGGAAGGTCCAGCCATGTCTTTTTGTCTACAATACTCTTATAATGTGTAAAGGTATCGAAGCCGGTCTTGCCGTGGTAGGCGCCCATGCCGCTTTCACCTTTGCCGCCGAAGCCCATATCGTTGGTGGCAAGATGGATGATGCAGTCGTTGACGCAGCCGCCGCCGTAAGCGCACCGGGCGGTGATGAGACGGATGATGCGCTTGTTGGAGGAGAAAAGATACAGCGCAAGGGGGGTGTCATGGCTGTTGACGGTGTTGATGACTTCATCGATGGCATCGTAGGTCAGCACCGGAAGCACTGGTCCAAAAATCTCCTCGCCCATCACCTTATCATCCCAGGTAACCCTATCCATGACCGTGGGTTCTATTTTCAGATGTGCTGCGTCACAGCCACCGCCGAGGATGACCTTTTCGTGATTGATTAGTCCACGCACTCGCTCGAAATGCTTTCGGGTAATCAGATGACCATAGGCGGCAGGATTGCTGTACTGCCGATAGATTTCTGCTTTCAAGTGGGTCAGGAATTCCTCCCTTACAGAAGTGTGACACAGGATGTAGTCCGGCGCAACGCAGGTTTGTCCGCAATTGAGGTATTTGCCGAATACAATCCGCCGTGCTGCCAGCTTCAAATCCGCGGTCTCGTCCACAATGCAGGGGCTTTTACCACCCAGCTCCAGCGTCACCGGAGTCAGGTGGGCGGATGCCTTTTCCAGCACCAGCTTGCCGACACTTTTGCTGCCGGTGAAGAAGATATAGTCAAATTTCTGCTCCAGCAGGAAAGAATTTTCCTCCCGTCCGCCGGTGACCACTGCCACGTACTCCCTGGGGAAGATTTCGCCCAGCAGTTTTGCCAGCAGAGCGGAGGTGGCGGGGGAGTAGGCGCTGGGCTTGACCACTGCGGTGTTGCCGGCGGCGATGGCATCTGCCAGAGGATCCAGCGTCAGCAGTAGCGGATAGTTCCAGGGGCTCATGATCAGGGTCACGCCGTAAGGCGTGGGCTTTCTGTAGCTGCGTGAGGGAAACTGCGCCAGAGGGGTACGAACTCGCTTTTCTCTAGCCCAACGACGGACGTGGCGAATCAGGTAACTCAGCTCGCTGATGACCATGCCAGTCTCGCACATATAGCTTTCCTCCGGGGTTTTCCCCAAATCCTGATGGAGGGCATCGGCGATGGCGGCTTCATTGTCAATCAGTGCCTGACGGAGTTTTTTCAGCGCGTTGATTCGGGCTTGCACCGGCAGGGTATGACCAGTGTTAAAATACTTTCGCTGGCTTTCAATGATAGAGATGATATCCTGTTTCATTCTGCTTCCTCCATTACAGCATAGTAGAACCGCTCCAATTCCTTTTTGTCCATCAGCTTAGGAACGGGGTAGAGGGGATTGGCCTTTTTGCGAGCAAAGGCCGCCAAGTTGGGGATGTCAGCTTTCCGGATGCCCTTGAGCTTTGTGGGAATGCCCATTCGCCTGTTTATCCGACGGATGGTGGCAATAAGCGATAAGGTATTATAATGTGTGGTTGTTGATTTGTCAACGACATTTTCATGGTTTAATCTAGCACCGGGTGGACAATAATTTCTTTGCGTCTTTTTCAGGATGAAACTTTACAAATCGACAAAAATAGTATATGATTACGTCAGAATACTTTAATGAGGAGTAAGCTGTCATGATGTGGCTGGAGGAACTTTTCTCGAATCCATTCCTGATTACGGGCGTTACATCCTGGTTCATCGCACAGGTCCTGAAAACAATCATCCATATATTTATCTATAAGAAGCTGGACCTTAGGCGTCTGTTCGGTGACGGCGGAATGCCCAGCGGTCACTCCGCAACGGTGACCTCCATGGCGGTGATGATTGCATTTGTCTACGGCACCGGCTCAGTGGAATTCGCCATCAGCGCAATTCTTGCGGTAATCGTATGCCATGATGCCACCGGCGTTCGCCGGGAGACGGAAAAGCAGGCCTTTATCATCAATGAGCTGGTGAAGGCATTCAGTGAGCTTTCTGAGGAGAAAATCCCTGAGGTTAAGCTCAAGCAGTTCGTGGGACATACTCCCGTGCAGGTGCTGGCCGGTATCATACTGGGTGTGCTCAATGCAATTATAATGTATATACTCTTTTATGCGGCTTAATAGGGGGCAACGGGGTTGAAGCAGAAACTGAAGAAAATCGTTCAATTCATACTCAATCCCCGTCTGCTGCTGTGTTACGGTCTGGCGTGGATGATTACCAACGGATGGTCGTATGTGTTTTGTGTGGTGGGCGTATGGCTGGACATCGGTTGGATGGTGGCGGTGGGCACGGCGTATCTGGCCTTTTTGTGGTTGCCGGTATCGCCGGAAAAAATCGTCACCTTTGCCATTACCATTGCGTTGCTGCGCTGGCTATTCCCTAATGATCAGAAAACGCTGGCGGTCATGAAGGACAGCTCCGCCAAGCTTAAAGCCGTCATTTTGCGTAAAAAGCAGGAGAGAAAGCAGAAAAAAGAAAGGGAGAATCAGGAGAAATGACCTGCTGACCCATGTTTGGAAAGAAGGATATCATGAAAGTTCTTATTACCACCGATTTGTATACGACGGAAACAAACGGTGTGGTCACGTCGGTGAAAAACCTTGTGGAGGTGCTGATGGCACGGGGACATCAGGTGCGGATTCTGACCGTGGCGGACGATACTCACAGCAGTCGCATCGGAAACGTTTACTACATCCGCTCCTTGCCAATCGGTTTTATTTACCCGGATGTGCGGATGCCTACCTCCTATCGGCATCGGCTGATTCGGGAGCTGATTGATTGGAAACCGGATGTGATTCACAGCCAGTGCGAATTTTTCAGCTTCCAGTTTGCTGCCTACATTGGAAAAAAGACCGGTGCGCCGGTGGTACATACTTATCACACCCTTTATGAACAGTATGCAGCCTACGTGTTGCGTGTCAAGGGCGTGGGGGAGAAGGCTGTGGGGCGGCTCTCCCGGATGCGGTTGAAAAATGTAGATCGAATCATTGCACCCACCCGCAAGGTGGAGGATGTGCTGCGGTCCTACGGATTGCAGGTGCCCATCAGTGTGGTGCCCAGCGGCATTCGGCTGGAGCAGCATGAGCGTCGGCTGTCCCCGGAGGAAAAGGCGCAGGGACGCAGCGCTCTGGGTATCCACCCGGACGCACCCGTGCTGATCAGCGTGGGCCGTGTGGGCAATGAGAAAAAACTGGATGATTTGTTGCGTTTTTTTGCGGAGGTCAGTCCGAAGTATCCGGAGTTGAGATTCCTGATTGTGGGTGGTGGTCCGGCTAAAGAGGCACTGGAGAAGCTGACGGTCACGCTGGGAATCGAGGATAAGGTGATTTTTACCGGCATGGTTGCCCCCAGTCAGGTACAGGAATACTATCAGCTGGGCGATATTTTCGTCTGTGCGTCCACCAGTGAGACGCAGGGCCTGACCTATGTGGAGGCAGCGGCCAACGGTTTGCCGCTGCTGTGCCGCAGGGATCCCTGCCTGAAGGATGTGATGGTCGAGGGAAAAAATGGCTATGCTTTCGACGATGCTGATAGCTTCGAAGATGGTCTGGCACGGATTCTGGATGACATCCAGTGGAGAGAAGATGCGGTGCAGTATAGCCGGGAAATTGCTGCTCGCTTCGGCAAGGAGGCCTTTGGCGAAGCAGTGGAGGAGGTCTACCGCTCCGTGCTGAAAGCTCCGGTGACCAGCGGAGAAAGGAAGTCTTGAATGAATCGTATTGTAACGATGGTGCTGAAAAATCTGCACATCATCCCCGGCGCATGGACGAAGCTCTGCCGCTATGCAAAGCATACCGATAAGTATCCGGAACTGGAGAAATACCGCCACATTCAGTACATCCTGAAGCGAGCGGTGAAGGGCGGCAATGTGACGCTACAGGTCACCGGTCTGGATAACATCCCCACCGAGGGCGGATTTCTGCTGTATTCCAATCATCAGGGCTTGTTTGATGTGCTGGCGGTGGCGGCGACCTGTAATCAGCCCCTTGGAGCGGTGCTGAAAAAGGAATTGAAGGACACCCCTCTGATTAAGCAAATCATTGCCTGCACCAATTCCTTTCCTATGGATCGGGAGGATGTGCGGCAGTCGCTGACGGTAATTCAGAATGTGATTAAAGAGGTCAACGCCGGGCGCAATTACCTGATTTTTCCCGAAGGGACGCGCAGCAAGAATAGCAATAATCTGCTGGAATTTCACAACGGTAGCTTCCGCTGTGCGGTGAAAAGCAAATGCCCGGTGGTTCCCATTGCGTTGGTGGATTGCTATAAGGTGCTGGACCAGAAGGGCAGTAAGCCGATTACGGTGCAGATTCACTATCTGGAGCCGATTCTCTATGAACAATACAAGGATATGAATACCAAGGAGCTGGCTGCGTTGGTTCGTGACCGAATTGAAGCGAAGGTTCAATCCTGCATCCAATAACACTAAGCCACGGGTCAATCCCGTGGCTTTTTCCTTTATGAATTATCATTTAGCGCAGTAAACACAGTATTGCATACAACGCATGTCATTGCGAGCCAGTCCGCAGACTGGCGTGGCAATCTCCCGGTAGAATGTTACATTTTTGATAATATTTCGTGGATATATCCGGGTTTGTCTCTGTAAAACTTACATATCGTAGCATTGTGCCAGGAGATTGCCAGCTATGCACTAAGAACTCTAAAGCGCTTACGCACTAAGAGTTCTTTAGATGTCGCTTCGCTCCTCGCAATGACACGGATTTTGTAAGTGCTCAATCATTTACTACAGTATGGCCAGGAGGAGGCACAGGGCAAACAGTGTGGCGGTGGCGGTGAGCAGGCCCAGAGCAATCCACAGCCATCGTTTCCATGGGCGGGTTCTGCGAACGGGAGCATCCTGCCGGGGCTGGGACGGTTGGTACAAATCTTCCGGCAGTGGTGTACCGTCCTGACGATGGGATTGGTAGGCTTGAAGTTCTGCTTCGCTACCATAAACCCAATGTCCGTGACCGATGTCCGTCAGTGTCCCCTCTGGCTGACGGTGGATGGACGGGTCGTAGGTAATCAGCGTTTTCGCCCGTTCCAGGATCGGGTCCGGTATCGGCACAGCCGACAGTAGGCTTTTGGTATAGGGATGCAAGGGATGCTGAAACAGCTCCTCCGCTTCTGCAATCTCTACGATTCGTCCCTTGCAAATCACACCAATCCGGTCCGCCACAAAGCGTACCACCGAAAGGTCATGGGCGATGAAAAGAAAGGTCGTACCCTGCTCCTGCTGAAATCGCTTCATCAGATTTAGAACCTGCGCCCGCACAGAAACATCCAGTGCGGAAATCGGCTCATCTGCCACTACCAACTCTGGCTCCATGACCATCGCCCGGGCTATGCCGATGCGTTGGCGTTGTCCGCCGGAAAATTCATGGGGGTAGCGGCTTAGATGTTCTGGGAGCAGACCCACTGCTTCGATGATTTGAAGGACCTTGCGATGACGCTCCTGCTCCGAATCATACATTCGGAAATTTCGAAGTCCCTCCGAAACAATCTGCTCCACAGTCGCCCGTTCATTCAGCGAGGCGGACGGATCCTGAAATACCATCTGAATCTTGCGCTTCAGGTCGCGGGTTGACCGCTTTCCATCGATTCGCTTCCCGTGATAGAGAAGCTGTCCGGATGCACAGGGGTGGATTCCCATCACAGCACGTCCGATGGTGCTTTTACCGGAGCCGGACTCGCCCACCAGCGCAAATACTTCCCCCTGATTGATCGTGAAGCTGGCATCGCGCACCGCCCAGATATCGCCGAATCGGATATCGACATTTTTCAATTCCAGCAGGGTTTTCTGATTCATGTTTTCCACTCCTCTCCGTTGGACAGCTGCTGATGCAGATTACGCACCGCCTCCGGTGGGTTTGTGCCGGGACATCGAGGGTCCAGCAGCCATGTCCTTGCAGTGTGAGTGGGCGACACTTGAAACACCGGGGGTGGCAGAAGCGTGTCGATTTTCATACGATAGGCACTGCGTGGCGCAAAGGCATCTCCCTGTATTTGACGATACAACGATGGTGGCGCACCGGGAATACTGAACAGAGGCTGACTTTTCCGGGCCAGTTGGGGCAGACTGGACAACAGCGCCCATGTGTAGGGATGTCGGGGGTCGTAGAAGATCTCCTCTGTGGTACCCAGTTCCACGACTTGCCCGGCGTACAGCACTGCTACTCGATCTGCCATATTTGCTACCACCCCTAAATCATGGGTGATAAAGATGATGCTGCAGCTCAACTCCTGCTGAAGCTGGCGAATCAATTGAAGAATTTGAGCCTGAATCGTTACATCCAGTGCGGTGGTCGGCTCGTCACAAATCAAAATCTGAGGGCGGCAGCTCAGGGCGATGGCAATCACGATGCGCTGGCGCATTCCACCGGAATACTGGAATGGATAGTCGTGAAAGCGGCGTTCCGGATCAGGGATGCCGACCTTTTTCATCATCTCCAACGCCCGGAGCTTTGCCTGTGCCCGGGTGCAGCCCTGATGGGCCAGGATGGGGTCCATCAGCTGTCTGCCGATGGTCAGGATGGGGTTGAGGGAGGTCATCGGATCTTGAAATACCGTGGCGATTTTACTGCCTCGAATGGCATCCCAATCCCGGTGGCGGCGCAGTTGGGCCAAATCCTTTCCCTCGAACAGGATGCGGCCTTTGCTAATGGTGCCATTGGATTCCAGCATACCGGCAAAGGTTTTGGTCAGCACCGATTTTCCAGAGCCGGATTCCCCTACAATCGCCAGCGTCTCGCCGGGGCGAAGCGATAAATCGATGCCACGCAAGGCGGTCAGCCGCTTCCCTCTGACCTGGAATTCCACCTCCAGATCCTCAACCGACAGTATCACCTTGTCATCCATTGCCTGCACCTCTTATTCTCAAATATGCCGTTTGGGGTCGGACGCATCGCCCAGATTCTGGCCAATCACATACAGCACTACTGTGATGGCCGATGCTACAACTACTGGACTCCAGAATTCCATGCCCCAGCCCGGGGTCAGCATGGCACTTTGGGCGGATTGAATCAGCTTGCCCAGTGACATTTGACTAATGCCCATGCCGATATAGCTCAAAAAAACCTCATAAGAAATATACGATGGGATTTCCGCGGCTGCCAGTGTCACGATGACGGAGGTCATGAAGGGCAGGATATTTCGGGTCAGGATTCGACTGATGGGGGTTCCGAGGCACCGGGAGGCCAGGTTGTACTCCCGGTTCCGAATCACCATCACCTGCGTGCGGATAAAATAGGCGATTCCCAGCCAACCGGTCACTGTCAATGCCAGCACCATTGTCCAGAAATCCGCCGACAGTATTAGCACCAGCACACTAATCAGCAGGATATAGGGGATGTTAGCCAGAATGTTGTAGATTTCTGTCATCACCCGGTCCACTCGTTTGGACATCCCCCACAGTGCGCCTACCGCTACGCCTACCGTCAGATTGATCAGCGCCACCACCAGCGCCAGCGAGATTGATATGCCTGCTCCGTACCACACCGCATCGAAGGTGGACTGGCCAGCCGGGCCGGTGCCGAAGATCCATTTCAGATGGAATCCGTATTTTTCGATGGCCTGCCGGGGA
The DNA here is from genome assembly GCA_045541155.1 of Faecousia sp. Taxonomy (GTDB): domain Bacteria; phylum Bacillota; class Clostridia; order Oscillospirales; family Oscillospiraceae; genus Faecousia. The sequence continues at coordinate 19,604 of JAZQIN010000185.1, read as the reverse complement.
CTGAGATGCCGACTTTCCGGATCCAACAGATTTTGGTAGGGATCCACATCTGGGTCATATTGAATCAGCGTCGGATACACAAATGCAAACACGACAATCAGTATCAAAAGAGCCAGCAGAAGGTAGTTCCATTTGTTGGAGAAAAATACACGTCCCACACTACGCCAGTAGGAGTAGGCCGGTGCGTCAATGTGCTCCCGGGCCTCGATGTCAGCCTCTGTCGCCGGAGCGAACAGCTCCTCTGTCGTTCCATATTCGCTCAGATCCATGCTATCTCCCTCTTTCACCAACCCGAATTCTCGGATCCACCGCCGAGATGGTCAGATCTCCCAAAATCACCGCTGCCACGGAAATTACCGCATAAAACAGCGTCAGACCAACGATTACGGCGTTGTCATAGGCACCAATGGCATCCGTCAGCAGGCCGCCCGCACCGGGCACTACATAGACCCGTTCTGTTACAATCGCACCCACCAGCGCACCCAGCACACTGGCTGGTACCCCGTGGAGAATGGGGATAGCAGCGTTTTTTAGAACGTGGGTACGAAACAGCTTCCCTTCGCTCAGGCCGTTGGCCCGGGCAAAACGGACGTAGTTTTCATCCATTTGATCGACGGTATACCGGCGAAGCCATTTCATCAGATTCGCCGCCGTGGGCAGTCCCAGCGACACCACCGGCAGAATATACATCAGCGGCTCCGGACTTTCCACATCAAAGGCCGTGGGAAGTCCCAGTCGTTCTCCAATGGACCGGAACAGAAAGATATAGGCCAGCGTCGGAACCGCAATGATGGCAATCACATAGGCGGTACCCAGCTTGTCGGTCAGCTTTCCCTTTCGCCGGGCCATCTGCAGACCCAGTGGAATGCCGATGCCGTAGGCCAGTGCCACTGCTAGAATGCCAATCACAAAAGAATACCCCAGCTTGCTAAAGCCCTGTTTGCGTGTGGTCACGTTGGTATAATCGTCGGTGAAATGGGCTTTGACCACGGCGTCGCCTTTTGCCAGAGAGCCTTCAGCGTAGGTCGCCGTGTGCAAATCATCGGCCGTGACTGCCTCCACGCCGGAGGGGTATACTGCCGGTTCCGGCTGACGTTTCCCTTGAGAGTCGAACAGGGTGTCCATCACGTCCACACCCTGATTCACGGAGTAGGAACGCCCCAGCTGGAAGGTGATGAGATTCTGATGGAGGTAAGGGAAGTGCCTGTCGCAATACAGCAGATATTTATGATGGGTGCCGTTTCCTATGATAGCTGGCGAGAAACGTGTACCGCCATAGGCCGGGTCGTACCATGTGAAGGATATTCCACGTTCACCCACATCTCCTTGCGCCGCATGGATATTATCGATTACCACGATATCGGTCAGCCAATCCCAGAAGCGGCTGAGGAAGGGCACATCCCGGTAAGCGTACAGGCGTGGCTCGCCGCCTTCCTGATACTTCTGACCTCGAGTCCGGGCATCCAGCCGGGTGAGCGTGTAGCCTTCCGCTTCATAGTGGGCAGTAAATCGGGTTACATACTCCGCTGTTACCGTGCTGTCCTCCTGAGCGGTGTCGCCCAAAACCACCGGCTCCAGCCCCTCTTGGGCCAGAAATTCCTCGAAGGTCACATACTCCACATACCCGTAGTTTTCCCACTGCTGCATCATATACACCTGCCGGGCGTTGCCACGCTGTCGGGCGTAGACGCTGTCCTGTGCAAAAATCAGGTTTCGGTCCAGACAGGAATAGGTCAGGGCCATGACAATTCCCGCTACGATAATCACCGAAGCCATCCCTCGCAGGATGCGCCCTAGTAAATATCTCTTCATATGCTAGAAAATCCCCAGCATCCGGGTCATATAGCCCTCATAACCCGGAAGCAGTGCACTCAAATAAGTTTGGGGATCGCCGTAGTCCGGCCCCCAGCCTGATAAATCATAGACATCGTAGTTGGCCTCATCGCCGGATGCGGCATAGTATCCGGCATAGTAGACCTGATCCTTTTCCGGGCAGGGGATCAGGTTGATTTTCACCGCATCGCCCAGCGTCTGCTCTACGGAAAGCTTGTAGGCGTAAGCCCGGTTGGTCTGGGTGTCCCCACCAGAGAAATAGGGAAGATCAATCATCACCGGTTCATCGGCACTGATGTCGATACCCTGCTCCTTCAGCTCCCGGAGGGCGAAAGCAAGCTCCCGGACCGCTGCCTCCGGATGAAACCACCCATCAAAGCCATCGGAGGAGCCCAGCCCCTCCTCCGCCGCCGGGTCGAACACCCGGACCGGTATGCCGTCGGCCTCCAACTGATCCTGCAGAATCTGACCATAGGGAGTTCCGGCAGGGTAGGTTGTGGGCGTGTCGCCTATGGCCAGCGTTACCGTTTCTGGCAGGGATACGAAGGTGCCGGGGGTGAAGGAATTGCGCAGGGAAGTATACTTTAATGATTCTCCGGCGGTCTGAGCATTGTATACAGAACGATCCACCGCAAAGCACAGGGCTCTGCGGAAATGGACATTGCGCAAAGCCGCCACGGTTCTGGATAGTTCTATGGCGTTCTTGCCGGTGGCGGCGGAGCCGTCGTTGAAATTGGATAGGGCTTGCCGGTCCAGATTGCAAAATGCGAAATAGGTGGTGGCGTTGCACGCAGTTACATGGGCATACCGCTCAAAGCTTCCGTCCGCCCGGGCTTTTTCCACCGAAGCGGCATTTAGCGATGTGCCGTCGATTGCACCGGAAATGGTGTCGTTGTAGGCCTTCATGGCATCCCGACCATCGTCGTAACGCCAGACGATGCTCTGAATGGACAGCGTCTCCCGGTATTGGGGGTTGGCGGAGAAGACGATGGTGTTCTCCGCTGTGGCGTTGGTAATCAGGTACGGGCCGCAGTAGGCAATGTGATCGGGACTTCTGCCGTAGGTGTAGGAGGTTGCCGACGGGTCGTATTCCGCACCAAACCTGCCGCCCTTGGAGGTATAGTAGGAACGGCATAGAGGGGAAAATACGCTGTAGCCCAGCATGGTCATAAAGTAAGGGATATCCTCCGTTAGCGTATACACAAGCGTATTATCGTCCTCTGCACGGATACCAACGGCGGAAAAGTCTGTATTTTGACCGCTGATATAGTCGCTGGCCCCTACGATGACTCCCTCCAGCAGATACTCCAGCCCTCCGGCGGCATCCATAACGTGCTGTAGTCCGGCAACAAAATCATCGGCGGTGAGCGGTGCCACTTTCCGCCCCTGAGAGTCTACCCAATTTACGCCCGAACGAAGCTGAAACCGGTAGCTGACGGTTCCATCAGCGTTTTCCGTTACCTGATACGTCTGCGCCAATGCCGGCTGCAGCGTGCCTTCGCAGTCATATTCATATAGACCGTCGCAGGTGTTCACCAAGGCCCGACTGTCGGCGGCCCGGGAGGTCGCCAACGCATCCCATGTCTGTGGGTCAGACACATAAGCGACTCGATAGCTGTCCTTCAGGCCATATCCCTGCTGACGCAGGTACGCCCTCGCTTGTTCCAGGTAGGTGCCGGTGCCTCTGCACTGAGTCCACAGCTGCTTCAGGTGCGTCACATCCTTTGCGTAGATGGGGGAGGTGGTCACAATCAAATGGCGATAGCGGTCCGCATCGTTGCCCCATAGCACATGGGGGGCGGTATAGGGGGCCACCCGAGAAATGCTGTAGCTGCCACCACCGGCGGTCAGGGGCAGCATTACCCCAGATCCTAACAGTTTGGCCTCGGCAATGGCCATCTTTGCGTAGCGCATGGAAACATTCTCCTCCTCAACCGCCTGACGATAGGCCTGATAGAATGACCCTAATGCGGCATCATAAATCGCCTGCGACCGTTCGTCGTAGTCGGTATAGCGGTCGTAAGGGTCCGGATAGCCCATCAGGGACTGTTCGTCCCTTCTGCAGCCGGACAGCAGCAGGGCCGCTACTATCATCAGCACGGCAATTCGTTTCATAATCTCGCCTCCGGGTCTAATTTGCGCAGAATGGGAGATACCTATACGGCGAAAAAAATGGATTGTCAGCAGCTGTCGATTGTGGTATGATGAAGCAAAAGGAGGAGATTCTATGGATCACAGTATTCAATCAGCGGAGCTTTTTTTGCAAGGCTATAATTGTGCGCAGGCGGTGGCAATTGCGTTTTCGGATGTGACCGGCCTGAGTCCAGAGCTATCAGCGAAGATGGCCTCGTCTTTCGGTGGTGGGATGGGACGTATGCGTGAGGTCTGCGGTGCGGTTAGTGGGATGCTGCTGGTGGCCGGACTGCTGTACGGCTATCAGGATTCTCAGGATGAGGCTGGGAAAAAGGCCCACTATGCCCGGGTGCAGGAGCTGGCCGGACAATTCAGGGAACAGGTGGGCAGTATCGTTTGCCGTGATATCCTGAAAAATCCGCCTTCCGATCCGAATCCATCCCCACGTACGGCAGAATATTACCAAAAGCGACCCTGTGCCCGTATGGTGGTTCTGGCGAGCCAGATTTTGGACGGCTACATCGAAGCAAATCCCATAATGTAAACAGCAAGCCACGGGTTGCCCCGTGGCTTGTATTATTTCAAAATGTTACTTTGTATTGTAGGGCACCTCTAAAAACTCCCTTTCGGCGAAGTGCCCGTTCTTTTGCTCCAACTTATGCTTATAAAAACCTTGAAATATATCCAGTATTCCTGCGGTTTTTACCACATAATTTGAAGCAAAATTCCTGGGCACCCACTCGAAATTGAGTTTTTAGAGGTGCCCGATTGATTAGCGGAGCAAGTACAGCATTACAAACAACGCATGTCATTGCGAGGCCCGGAGGGCCGTGGCAATCCGTACTCCTCGCAATCCGTAGAGAAAACGGATTCCCACGGTCGCTACGCGCCCTCGGAATGACACGGTATTTTGTGTTTGCGGTAGTCGTGTAAACGATAATTTACAGTTCTTTGAAAGACTGACGAAAGCCACGGGCACTCGCCCGGGGCTTTTGTTAGAGGTATCTATTTAATTGCCTGGGCCGGCGGTGTCTGCGCCGTCGCCTACCAGACCCAGTTCCCGGGCCGCATCCTGACGCATCTTGTACTTCAGGATTTTGCCGGCGGCGTTCATGGGGAAGCTGTCCACAAAGGAGATGTAACGAGGCACCTTGTGCCGTGCCATGCTGGCCTTGATGTAGGCAGTCATCTCCTCCACGGTCATGGAGCCCTTTTCTTTCAGAATGATGCAGGCCATGATTTCTTCGCCGTACTTCTTGTCCGGCACGCCGATAACCTGAACGTCTTTAACACCGGGGTGGGTGTAGATAAATTCCTCGATTTCCTTGGGGTAGATGTTCTCACCGCCACGGATAATCATATCCTTCAGACGGCCGGTGATGCGGTAGGTGCCGTCCTCGTCACGGCAGGCAAGGTCGCCGGAGTGGAGCCAGCCCTCAGCGTCCACGGTGGAACGGGTGGCCTCGGGCATTTTGTAGTAGCCCTTCATGGTGTTGTAGCCACGGGAGCAGAACTCACCGTTGACGCCGTTGGGCACTTCCTCGCCGGTTTCGGGGTCGATGATTTTGCACTCCACATGGGGGAAGTCGTAGCCCACGGTGTTGGTGCGCAGATCCAGCGGATCGGTCCAGGCGGACATGGTGCTTCCGGGGGAGGACTCGGTCTGACCGTAGACACTGACGATGCCCCGCATATTCATCTCGTCCGGCTGGGCCGCCCGGCGCATCAGCTCCGGCGGACAGCCGGCACCGGCCATGATGCCGGTACGCATATGGGAGAAGTCGGTCTTGCGGTAGTCCGGATGGTTGAACATGGCGATGAACATGGTAGGCACGCCATTGAATGCGGTAATCCGCTCCTGATTGATGCAGGCGAGGGAGGATTTTGCGGAGAAATAGGGCAGGGGGCACAAGGTTGCGCCGTGGGTCATGGAGGACGTCATGGTCAGAACCATGCCGAAGCAGTGGAACATGGGCACCTGCACCAGAAAACGGTCGGCGGTGGAAAGTCCCAGCCGGTCGCCGATGCACTTGCCGTTGTTGACCACGTTGTAGTGGGTTAACATAACGCCCTTGGGGAAACCGGTGGTACCGGAGGTGTACTGCATATTGCAAACATCGTCAGGCTGGACGTTGGCGGCCATCCGGTGGATTTCCTCCACGGGAACCAGATCGCAGCGGGCCATGGCCTCGTCAAAGGTCAGGCAGCCCTTCTGCCTGAAGTCCACGGTGATCACATTGCGCAGGAAGGGCAGACGCTTGCAGTGCAGGGGCTCACCTGCCTTGGTGGTTGCAATCTCGGGGCAGATTTCGTTGATGATGTTGCGGTAGTTGGAGTCCAGCGCAGACTCAATCATCACCAGCGTGTGGGTATCGGACTGACGGAGCAGGTATTCTGCTTCGTGAATTTTGTAGGCGGTGTTGACGGTAACCAGTACCGCACCGATTTTGGTGGTCGCCCAGAAGGTGATGTACCATGCCGGCACATTGGTGGCCCAAATCGCCACCTTCATACCGGGTCGTACGCCCATGGAAACCAGCGCACGGGCGAAGTTGTCCACATCCTCACGGAACTCGGCGTAAGTACGGGTGTAGTCCAGTGTGGTGTACTTGAAAGCGTACTGGTCGGGGAACTCCTCCACCATTCGATCCAGCACCTGGGGGAAGGTCAGGTCGATCAGGTCGTCCTTCTTCCAGACGTACTGACCGGAGCCGTCGTGGTTGTAGTAGAGAGATTTCTTGCGAGTGCGAGGGTTGTTGAACCGGCTCATGTAGTTGACGAAGTGGGGGAAGATGACCTCCCGATCCTGCAGATCCTCCATCCACTCCGGCTTCCACTCCAGAGAGATAAAGCCATCGTAGTTGATGGAACTGAGGGCGCGCATCATGTCCGCCACCGGCAGATTACCTTCGCCAATGAGATTGTAGGTGTCCTTGTCGTCAGAGTCCCGAAGATGGACGTGCTTGACGTAGGTGCCCAGGTTTTTTATGGTAGCATCGGCACTTTCGCCGAAGTCACGATAGGGGTGGTGCATATCCCACAGGGCACCCAGCCAGTCGCTGGCGTAGCTTTCTAAGAGACTCCGCAGACGGGCGGTGTCGGCAAAGATGCCGCTGGTCTTGATTAGCAGGCAAACGCCCATCTCCTCGGCAATGGGGAGCAGGCGGTCGATGTTGGTGCGGAGGGTCTGCTCGTCATCGCCGGAGGCCCAGCCAACCACATAAGGAATCTTGCCATCCCGTGCGATTTGGAGCATCTGCTCCAGCTCGTCTCCAATGGTTTCAGACAGATTCACGGAGGTGTCGATGCAGGGGATGCTCAGCTTCAGGTCACGAAGCTGGCGGACGGTGGCGGCGATTTTGTGCGCATGGAACGGGCCGCCACGGTCGGTCATGTCGGGAAATTTGAAAAGGTTGTATACTTCAATGCCGGTGAAGCGCATATCCAGCGCAGAATCCAGCAATTCATCCCAGCTCAGGTCGCCCCAGCCACGGGTGGAAAAGGAGAGCTTCATACATTTTCCTCCTCGTAAACGATCTTGTTGAGTGCGTTGATGTAGGCCCGGATGCCGGAGCCCACGATGTCGGTGGAGATGCCCTGACCGGAGTAGACCTTGCCGCCGGAGCGGAGCTTGACGATGGTCTGGCCCATGGCCTCCCGGCCTTCGGTGACGGACTGAATCTGGAAATCGTCCAGCTCGTAGTGATGGCCGGTAATCTGCTCGATGGCGAGGAAGGCGGCATCGATGGGGCCGTCACCCAGCGACACACCCTCCAGCACCTTGTCCTGCTTGGTCAGCTTCAGGTGGGCAGTGGCGGAAACGATGTTACCGGAGGTGACCACAAAGCTATCCAGCTTGTAGGTGGGAGGCACCTGCATGGCGGCAGAGGCCACGATGGCATCCAGCTCCCGTGCGGTGACCTTATCCTTCTTCTGGGCGATGGCCCGGAAGGCCTCAAAGACCTTGGCACCGTCCTCCTCAGACAGGTCGTAGCCCAGACAGGCGGCGGCCTTCATCACGGCGGACAGGTCATCGTGACTGGTCAGGAAGATGCTGTCCTCCTCCTGAGCCGCCCCCATGACGGGGCCGGTCTTAGCCCGACCGGTCTGGCACATCCAGCGAATCTGGTCGCAGGTGCGCTTCATGCTGGTGGTGCGCACGCCGCAGGTGGCGTTATAGAACTCGCCCTTGGCGGAGAGAACCTTGGTCACATTGGGCAGGGATGCCACGTTGACCCGATAGGCGGCGGCCTTGATTTCGCCGGCACCGTAGCGGACGGCGGCGATGGCGCAGGAATCGGCCATGGAAAGGTCATCGGCGCAGGAAACGCCCAGTGTCACATCCTTCAATTCAGGGACGCTGGTGTACAGCTCCCGGATAAAGGCGGTAAACTCGTTGGGCAGCATGGCGCCGGCGGTGTCGCAGACGGTGACGGTCTTGGCACCGGCGGCAATGGCGGTGCGGACGGCCTCGTACAGGAAAGCGGTGTCGCTTCTGGTGGCATCGTCGGCAACGAACTCCACATCGCCGCAGAGCTGACAGCAGGCGGTGATGGTTTCCCGGATGGCGGTCAGCATGGCCTCGGGCTTTTTATGGAAGAGGTACTCCATCTGAACGGGGCTGACGGGTGCGCAGACCTGCAGTCTGGCCTTTTTTGCCTCCTTCAGGGCGTTCCAGGTCATCATGACGCTTTCGCCATTCAGCGCCACCGGCACAGCAATGATGCTGTCCTTGACAGCGGCGGCCACGGATTTGATCCGCAGGCTGTCGATTTTGGGCTGCACAATCGGCTCCAGCTCAATCAGATCCACACCCAGCTTATCCAGCAGCTTGCTTAGCTCTATCTTCTCTTTGAAAGACAGGGAGATGTCTGCGCCTGTCTGTTTCATAGTCACATCACTGATCCGGATTTTGTTCATGATTGGATCCTCCTTAAAATAAAAGTCCCTGAGGCGAATGCCTCAGGGACGAATCAATAAATTCGCGGTACCACCCTGATTACCTCCCTAAGGGGAGATCACTTCAGACTCCAACAAGTCCTATCCCGTAACGGGGGCAACCGGGCTCCACTACTGAGCATGCTGTTCGCAGGGCCGACTCGGGAATCAGATCGCACAAATCTTCCGCACCGGCTCACACCAACCGCCGGCTCTCTGAAGCATCCAATAGGAGCGAATTTTCCGTCAAAGTCTTTATACAATATGTAGAATACATTTAACCACAATCCGGAGCGTTTGTCAACAGGCAGTTTTCCTAATTTTTGATGACAGGGGAGGGGGTGTTTTTGTAGGGATGATAAAAAATAATTCTTTAGCAGAAAAACATTTGACTTTTAGGCGCGGACATGATACAGTGTGGACAATAGGAAAAAAGCTGTGACGAAGACGGTCCGGCAGGTAGCATTTTCAGAGAGCCGCTGGTTGGTGCGAAGCGGTGGTGCGATGCCACAAGACCCATCACTTCTGAGCCGGAGTGCCGACATTGTAGGTTCTCCCGTCTGCCCGCGTTAAGGGATAGGGCTTGCTGGAGCCTGAAGGGACGGCACTTTGCCGTAATTTGAGTGGTACCGCGGGTATGTTTTTACTCGTCTCAAGATTTTTATCTTGAGGCGTTTTTTTATTTGTCTTCTACTATTGAAAGGGGTCATTATTATGAGTAACCAGAATTCTGCCAACCAACTGATGGATATCGCCATGCGAATCCGGGATATGCGAGATATTCTGGGATATAGCATACAGAAGATGGCGGAGCTGACGGGCTTTTCTGAGGAGGATTATCGGCTCTATGAGTCCGGCACCGTGGATTTGCCCTTTACCTTCCTGCACAAGTGCGCCAAGGTTTTGGGCGTGGAAATCACTGTGCTGCTGGAGGGCCGCAGTGCCAAGCTGACCGGCTACACCGTCACCCGTAAGGGCAAGGGTCTGGTCACCGCCAGCGAGGATGGCATCACCATTCAGGACATGGCCCCCATGTTTCGCAGAAAACTGGCTACGCCCTACTGGGTCACCTATCAGTACTCCGAGGAGCTGCAGGATAAGCCCATCCACACCACCACCCACTCCGGTCAGGAGTTCAACCTGGTCATCAAGGGTGCCATGAAGATCCGTGTGGGCGACCGTGAGGAGATCCTCCGTGAGGGCGACAGCATCTTCTATAAGTCCTCCAGACCCCACGGCATGATTGCCATCGACGGACAGGACTGCGTGTTCCTGTCCATGATCATGGCCAGCGATACCACCGACCAGCCCCTGTTCATCAGCAAGCCCGGCACGGACAACGGCCCGGAGCTGCTGTGCAACAAGTTCATCCATCCTCAGGAGGACGACAAGGGCGCACTGACCGGCATGACCTTCGAGGGCGCAGACGAATACAACTTCGCCTTCGACACGGTGGATGCCATCGCCCGTCGGGAGCCGCATAAGCTGGCGATGCTCCATATCGCAAACGATATGACCGAGCGGCGTTTTAGCTTTAAGGATATCAAGGATGCCTCCTCCCAGAGCGCCAACTACTTCAAGAGTTTGGGCATCAAACGTGGCGACAAGGTGATGCTGGTGCTCAAGCGCCACTATCAGTTCTGGTTCGCCATTCTGGGCCTGCACAAGCTGGGTGCCGTGGCGATTCCTGCCACCAATCAGCTGGTGGCCCACGACTTCACCTACCGCTTCCAGGCCGCCGAGGTCAATGCCATCCTCTGCACCGCCGACGGCGATACCGCCCGTCAGGTGGAAATCGCACAGGAGGAGGTTGGCATGGAGCTGACCAAGATTCTGGTCGGCGGCAGCCGAGAGGGCTGGCACAATTATGATGAGGAGTATCCTCTGTTCAGCCGCCGCTACGAGCGGACTGCCGATGCACCCTGCGGCGCAGATCCTATGCTGATGTTCTTCACCTCCGGCACCACCGGCTATCCCAAGATTGCCATGCACAGCTACAAGTACGCACTGGGCCACTTCGTGACCGCCAAGTACTGGCATCTGTGCGTGCGTGACGGTCTCCACTTCACCATCTCCGAAACCGGCTGGGGCAAGGCGCTGTGGGGCAAGCTCTATGGCCAGTGGCTTTGCGAGGGTGCGGTGTTCGTCTACGACTTCGATCGGTTCGATGCGGTGAAGATTCTGCCCATGTTCGCCAAGTATAATATCACCACCTTCTGCGCACCGCCTACCATGTCCCGGATGCTGATCAAGCAGGATCTGAGCCGGTTCGACTTGTCCTCTATCCACCATGCCACCACCGCCGGTGAGGCGCTGAATCCGGAGGTCTTCTACAAGTTCGAGGAGGCCACCGGCCTGCGGATTGCCGAGGGCTTCGGTCAGACCGAGATGACGCTGGGTATTGCCAATCTGGTTGGGACGCAGTTGAAGCCCGGTGCCATGGGCAAGCCGGTTCCCGGCTACGGCATCGATTTGGTGGACACGGACGGCAACAGCGTTGCCGACGGTGTCAACGGCGAAATCGTCATTCGCACCGACCCCAAGCCCACCTGCGGTGTGTTCCTTGGCTACTACCGCAACGAGGAAAAGACCAAGGAGGTCTGGCACGATGGAATGTACCATACCGGCGACCTTGCGTGGCGTGATGAGGATGGCTACTTCTGGTATGTGGGTCGTGCGGACGATGTGATCAAGTCCTCCGGCTACCGGATTGGACCCTTCGAGATTGAGTCCACCATCATGGAGCTGCCCTTTGTTCTGGAGTGCGGTGTTTCCGCCGCTCCCGACGAGGTTCGTGGTCAGGTGGTCAAGGCCAGCATCGTGCTGATTCCCGGCGTGGAGGGCACTGACGAGCTGAAGAAGGAAATCCAGACCTACGTCAAGCAGCATACCGCACCTTATAAGTACCCCCGTATCGTGGAGTTCAAGAAGGAGCTGCCCAAGACTATCAGCGGTAAGATTATCCGTAATAAGCTGTAAATTATCGTTTAGCGGTGCACCGTACTAACAAAACTCGTGTCATTGCGAGGCCCGAAGGGCCGTGGCAATCTCCTGGTACAATGTTGGTTGATGAATAATGGACAGGGATTTACCGAGGATAACCAACGTAACAGCTCTGAAAATGTAACATTCTACCGGGAGATTGCCACGTCGGGCTTTGCCCTCCTCGCAATGACATACGTTGACTGGAGTGCGGCGATTAGTCCGCTAAACAATAATTTACCGCAGTGCATCGTTTTGATGGTGATTGCTTTAGGGCTTGACAATTTCACATTTGAGTGATATGATTCTACATTATAATATATAAAGGCTAAGACGGAGAGTTCCGATTGCAGACGCATCTACAGAGAAATGGCGGTTGGTGTAAGCCATGATGTGTGCGGTCGGTATGTCGCTCCCAAGCCGGAGAGAAGAACGCGTAAGGTTAGTAGAACTCTCCCGTGTCAGCTGCGTCAGTGCTTAGGGCTTGTTGGAGCCCGATGAGTGGTATCTGCTGTGAGGCAGATGCAATTTGAGTGGTACCGCGGGTTTTTACTCGTCTCAAAGAATCATTTCTTTGAGACGAGTTTTATTTTTGGGCACCCGCTCGAAATTGTGTTTTTAGAGGTGCCCGTTTGCGAGGTAATTTTATGGAAAATACGATGACCGGTATGGATTTTAAGATTCGGGAAGTGGCCCAGCGTATTCGGGAACTGCGTGAGGTTTCCGGCTTTACCGTGGAGGAGATGGCCGCCAGAACCAATCTGACCGTGGAGGAGTACGTCCAGTGTGAATCCGGCAACCGGAATCTGAGCGTTGCGTTCCTGTACCGCTGTACCCTCAGCTTCGGCGTGGATATGGGTGACCTGCTGGAGGGCCGCAGCCCGAAGCTGCGTTCCTATGACCTGACCCGTAAGGGCGAGGGTCAGAAGATCGAGGAAGCCCACCACATGATTGGCTACAACCTTGCCGCCGACTTCCGCAATCGCATCGCCCTGCCGTTGTACATGGAGATGAAGTATCGGGAGGGTGCGGAATACGAGGATATCCAGCTGACCAGCCACGAGGGTCAGGAGTGCGATATCGTCATTCGGGGTCACATGAAAATCCAAATCGGCGGCCGCACCGAGATTCTCCATGCCGGCGATACCATTTACTACGATTCTTCTACGCCCCATGGCATGATTGCTGTGGACGGCGAGGATTGTGCGTTCTATGCCATCGTCCTGAGCAACTCTGCCGCCCGTGAGGGTGAGGAGGTTGCCGCAATTGCCACCCCCGACCTGAAGAAGGTGGCACCGGACAAGCAGGAGCGCATCTACCGCAAGTTCATCGACCGCACCGTGGAGGACGGTCTTCTCACCGCCATCAGCTTCAAGGGTCAGGAGCAGTTCAACTTCGCCTTTGATGTTGTGGATGCGCTGGGCACCACCAAGCCGGATAAGCTGGCCATGCTCCATGTTGCCGAGGACGGCACCGAGCATCGGTTCACTTTCCAGGATATCAAAAAGGAATCTGCCCGTGCCGCCAACTATTTCAAGGCCATCGGCATTAAGCGTGGCGACCGTGTGATGCTGGTGCTCAAGCGCCATTATCAGTTCTGGTTCGCAATGCTGGGTCTGCACAAGCTGGGTGCGGTGGCGATTCCTGCCCCCAACCAGTTGCTGGAGAAGGATTTCAGCTACCGCTTCACCGCCGGTAAGATCAAGGCGATTCTTGCCACTGCTGATGGCGTTGTTGCCGATGCGGTGGATGCCGCTGCTGCCGGCTGCCCCGGTTTGGAGATTAAGATTCTGGTGAACGGCAAGCGTGAGGGCTGGCGTGACTTCAACGCCGAGTACGGTATGTACAGCTCCCGGTTTGACCGGACGGAGGATGCCCCCTGTGGCTCCGACCCCATGCTGATGTACTTCACCTCCGGTACCTCCGGCTATCCCAAGATGGCCGCCCACAATTATAAGTATCCTCTGGGTCACTTCATCACCGCCAAGTACTGGCATCGGGTGAACCCCGAGGGTCTGCACTTCACCATTTCCGATACCGGCTGGGCCAAGGCCATGTGGGGCAAGCTCTACGGCCAGTGGCTCTGCGAGGCGGCGATTTTCGTCTACGACTTCGACCGGTTCGATGCAGAGAAGATCCTCCCCATGTTCGCCAAGTACGATATCACCACCTTCTGCGCACCGCCCACCATGTACCGGATGCTGGCGAAGCAGGATTTGAGCCGATTCGACCTGAGCTCCATCCAGCACGCCTCCACCGCTGGTGAGGCGCTGAATCCGGAGGTGTACCGCCAGTTCCAGAAGGCCACCGGCCTGAGCATCATGGAGGGCTTCGGTCAGACCGAAAGCACCATGATCATCGGTAACATCAACGGCGACAGCCACAAGCTGGGCTCCATGGGTAAGCCGGTGCCGCTGTATGACGTGCATCTGCTGGATCCCGATGGCAAGGAAGTGGATACCGGTGAAAGCGGTGAGATTTGTATCAACATTTCCAAGGGACTGCCCTGTGGTCTGAGCTACGGCTATGAGGGCAATCCGGAGGTCACTGCTGAAACGTGGCGTGATGGCTTCTACCACACCGGTGACGTGGCGTGGAAGGACGAGGACGGCTTCTTCTGGTATGTGGGTCGTGCGGACGATGTGATTAAGTCCTCCGGCTACCGGATTGGACCCTTCGAGATTGAGTCCACCATTATGGAGCTGCCCTATGTTCTGGAGTGCGGCGTGTCGGCTGCCCCCGACGAAGTTCGTGGTCAGGTGGTCAAGGCCAGCATCGTGCTGGTAGCTGGCACCGAGGGCACTGACGAGCTGAAAAAGGAGATCCAGAACTACGACAAAAAGCGTACCGCTCCTTATAAATACTCTCGTATCGTGGAGTACAAGACGGAGCTGCCCAAAACCACCAGCGGCAAGATTATTCGTAAAAAGCTGTAAATCATCATCGTGCGAAGCGCCTTGGCCCCCTCTTTGAGGGTAGCGAAGCGATTGTAAAAATACGATTGCCAGCGGCAATCGCACAACAAACTATGTGGCACGGCGAATGCCGTGACTGGGGGAGTGTCGTGATTTTGATAGGACACTCCCTCCGCCCCTTCGGGGCACAGTTCTTGGAGGCGCAGGCTAGGCTCGTTATTGTGAGAATACCATGCAACACAAAAGATTAACGCTGTTTGCCGGTCACTACGGCAGCGGCAAGACCAATATCGCCGTGAATTATGCCCTGCGTCTGGCAGGGGAGGGAAAGTCCGTGGTCATTGCGGACTTGGACATCGTCAACCCATATTTTCGCACCAAGGACAGCGCCAAGGTGCTGGAGGAGGGGGGCGTGACGCTGATTTCCCCCCAGTTCGCCAATTCCAATGTGGACTTGCCGGCGCTGCCGGCGGAGGCCTATCGGCTGGTGACGGACAAGAGCATTCACGGCATCATGGACATCGGCGGCGACGACCGTGGCGCTTATGCGCTGGGACGTTACGTTCCCTCCATTCTGGAGGAGAACAATTACCGGATGGTGTTCGTCGCCAATTGCTACCGGCCCCTGACCCGTACACCGGAGGAGGCCATGGAGGTGATGGAGGAAATCGAAGCCGCCTGCGGCCTGAAATTTACCGACATCATCAACAATTCCAATCTGGGCACGGAAACCACACCGGAGACCGTGCTCTCCAGCCGGGATTACATGGAAAAGCTCAGTCGGCTGAGCGGTCTGCCCATCTTTGCCACCAGTGCGGAAGCTACCGTGGCACAGGGACTTCAGGGGCAGATAGAGAACGTTCTTCCCCTGCGCTTGCAGGAAAAATATTTTGATTTACCATCTCAGAAGCCGGCAAACCGACCTCTGTGGGGATAAGGAGGAAAAACTTATGGCAAAAGTCACATTCAACACCGATCTGTGTAAGGGCTGCGGCCTGTGTGTCAGCGCCTGCCCCAAGGGCATTCTGGCAATCGACGCTGCTCAGATCAACAAAAAAGGTTATTCTCCTGCGGTGATGACCGATCAGGAAAAGTGCATCGGCTGCGCCTTCTGTGCCACCATGTGCCCTGACTGCATCATCACCGTAGAGAAGTAAGGAGGTCAAATCATGGCAGAACGTGTACTTATGAAAGGTAACGAGGCCATCGCAGAGGCTGCGATTCGTGCCGGTTGCCGTCACTACTTTGGCTATCCCATCACTCCCCAGACGGAAATCGCTGCCTACATGGCAAAGAAGATGCCCAAAATCGGCGGCGTATTCCTGCAGGCGGAAAGTGAAATTGCATCCATCAACATGGTCTATGGCGCAGCGGCTACCGGCTGCCGGGTCATGACTTCTTCCTCCAGCCCCGGAATCTCCCTGAAGTCCGAGGGTCTGAGCTACATCGCCGGTTCTGATGTTCCTGCTCTGGTTGTGAACGTCCAGCGTGGCGGCCCCGGTCTGGGCGGCATCCAGCCCTCCCAGTCCGACTATTTCCAGGCCACCAAGGGCGGCGGACATGGCGACTACCGGATGATTGTTCTGGCACCTGCCTCCGTGCAGGAGATGGCCAGCCTGACCATCAAGGGCTTCAATCTGGCGGACAAGTACCGCATGACCTCCATGATTCTTGCCGATGGCACCATCGGTCAGATGATGGAGCCCATCTCCTTCGAGGATGCGGAGATTGAGAACTATGAAAAGCCCTGGGCTCTGACCGGCACCAATTGCGAGCGTAAGCACAACATCGTCAACTCCCTGTACCTGCAGCCCGACCAGCTGGAAAAGACCAACTTCGAGCGTTACGAGCGTAACAAGGTTATCGAGGAAACCGAGCCCATGTGGGAGGAGTACATGATGGACGATGCGGAAATCTGCGTCGTGGCCTTCGGTATCGCTTCCCGTGTGGCGAAGAACGCGGTTGTTGCCGCCCGTGCCGAGGGTATCAAGGTGGGCTTGATTCGTCCCATCACCCTGTGGCCCTTCCCCACCAAGGCGCTCCGTGCTGCTGCGGATAAGTGCAAGGCATTTATTTCCGTAGAGCTGAACATGGGTCAGATGATTGAAGATGTCCGTCTGGCGACGGAGTGCAAGTGCCCCGTGACCCTGTGCAATCGGGCAGGCGGCATGATTCCCAGCCCCGAGCAGGTGCTGGAGAGCATCCGTCAGGCACAGAAAGGAGAGTAAATTATGGCTGTCGTATTTGAAAAACCCAAGGCATTGACTGATGCCGTTTTCCATTACTGCCCCGGCTGTCCCCATGGTATCATCCATCGTCTGGTGGCGGAGGCCATCGACGAGCTGGGCATCGAGGGCAAGACCATCGGCGTGGCTCCTGTTGGCTGTGCGGTTATGGCCTATGACTACTTTGCCTGCGATATGATTGAGGCTGCCCACGGCCGTGCGCCTGCCACTGCCACCGGCATCAAGCGTTGCCGTCCGGAGAACGTGGTTTTCACCTATCAGGGTGATGGCGACCTTGCCTCCATCGGCATGGCGGAAACGGTTCATGCTGCCGCCAGAAATGAAAATATCACCGTCATCTTCGTCAACAATGCCATCTACGGCATGACCGGCGGTCAGATGGCACCCACCAGCCTGCCCGGTCAGGTGACCCAGACCTCCCCCTACGGTCGTGACGTCAACCACTGCGGCTGGCCCATCAAGGTCAGCGAGATGCTGTCCACGCTGGAAGGCCCTGAGTACATCGCCCGTGTGGCAGTCAACAACGTCAAGAACGTCAAGAACGCCAAGAAGGCCATCAAGAAGGCCTTTGAGAACCAGATTGCCGGCAAGGGCTTTAGCCTTGTTGAGGTGGTTTCCGCCTGTCCCACCAACTGGGGCATGACTCCCCAGAAGGCGCTGGAATGGGTGGAGAGCGATATGCTGCCCTACTATCCCATCGGCGTTTACAAGGATCGTACCGCTGCAAAGGAGGCTGAAGGCAAATGAAGACGACTCAGATTCTGATTGCGGGCTTCGGTGGACAGGGTGTCCTGTTTGCCGGTAAGTTCCTGGCTTATAAGGGTCTCGTGCAGGATAAGCAGGTTTCCTGGCTGCCCTCCTACGGCCCCGAAATGCGTGGCGGCACCGCCAACTGCAGCGTCATTCTGTCCGATACCCCCGTTGGCTCTCCTATCATCACCACACCTGATGTGCTGGTGGCCATGAACCTGCCTTCCTTGCAGAAGTTTGTCAACGATGTGGTGCCCGGCGGTCAGATTTTCATCGATTCCACGCTGATCGATGCAAAGGTGGAGCGTGAGGATGTGCAGGTGTTCTACATTCCTGCCACCCAGATTGCCAAGGATGCAGGCTACTCCACTTTGGCGAACATGGTGCTCATGGGCAAGGTCATGAAGGAGTGCGACGCAGTGACCTTCGAGGGAAACAAGGAAACGCTGGAGACCTTCATTCCTGCCAAGAAGGCTGGCCTGATTGATGTGAACTGTCAGGCACTCCAGTCCGGCTACGACTACTAATGGAGGAAACTGAAATGCTGGATATCAAAATCAATTTGACTACCTGCCCCAAGGAAAAGCCGGCTCCCGGCCAGAAGCTGGGCTTCGGCAAGATTTTTACGGATCATATGTTCATCATGAACTATACCGAGGGCAAGGGCTGGCACGATGCTCGCATCGAGCCCTTCCAGAATATCTCCTTGTCTCCTGCCGCCATGGTCTACCACTATGGTCAGGAAATGTTCGAGGGTCTGAAGGCTTATAAGAACGAAAACGGCGAAGTGTTTCTGTTCCGTCCCGATATGAATGCCAAGCGTACCAACGCCACCAACGACCGTCTGGTGATTCCTCAGATTCCTGTGGAGGATTTCGTGCAGGCCGTCAGCGCTGTGGTGGACGTGGATCGGGATTGGATTCCCACCGAGCCGGGTACCTCTCTGTACATCCGTCCCTTCATCATTGCTACCGATGAGTTTTTGGGCGTTGCTCCCTCCAAGACCTACCTGTTCATGGTCATTCTGTCCCCCAGTGGCGCTTACTACGAGAGCGGCCTGGCTCCCGTGGGCATCTGGATTGAGGACGAGTATGTTCGTGCGGTTCGTGGCGGCATTGGCTTTGCCAAGACCGGCGGCAACTACGCTGCCAGCCTGATTGCCCAGCAGAAGGCCCATGATGCAGGCTATTCTCAGGTTCTGTGGCTGGACGGCGTTGACCGGAAGTACATCGAGGAAGTTGGCGCTATGAACATCTTCTTCAAGATTGCCGGTAAGGTGGTCACCCCCGCACTCAGCGGCTCCATTCTGCCCGGTATTACCCGTAACTCCGTTATCGAAGTCTGCAAGAGCTGGGGCTACGAGGTAGAAGAGCGGAAGATCTCCGTGGATGAGCTGATTGAAGCGCAGAAGAATGGTACGCTGGAAGAGGTTTTCGGCACCGGTACCGCTGCGGTCATCTCCCCCGTGGGCAAGCTGCGCTACGGCAATGAGGTCATGACCATTCAGGACGGCGCCACTGGCGAGCTGAGCCTGAAGCTGTACGATACCATCACCGGTATCCAGCTGGGTCGCCTGCCCGATACCTTCGGCTGGCGCGTCAAGGTCGGCGAATAATGCAATAAAAAAGGATGTGCTTCACGGCACATCCTTTTTGCGTATATGAAAGATAAATTATCGGGCACCTCTAAAAACTCCCTTTCGGCGAAGTGCCCGTTCTTTTGCTCCAACTTATGCTTATAAAAACCTTGAAATACATCCAGTATTCCTGCGGTTTTTACCACATAATTTGAAGCAAAATTCCTGGGC
>JAZQIN010000184.1:0-51859 GCA_045541155.1 Faecousia sp. | reverse complement strand
TGGGAGAGCTGGCAAAAATCTTTGATTTTTGACTGAGAGGGTGTCAAAACAATGATAGGACACCCTCTCCGCCCAGTGTGCGCACTGGGCACCTCTCCCAGAGGGAGAGGCAAGGGGTGCGGCGATTACTGCGCTAAACGATAATTTACGCACTTAAAAAATATTTCTCTTGCAAGGAAGGACATTTAGTGGTATGCTAGGGAGGTACTATGGGCGAAATACTGGAAAAAGCGTATTCGCTGGTGTGGGGGGTCCCCACACTGGTGCTGATTTTGGGGGTTGGACTGTACCTGAGCATCCGGACAGGCTTTGCGCAATTTCGTCTGTTTCCGGTGGCTTGCCGTGATTTTTGGCGACGGCTGACCCGACGGGATGTGTCCGAGGGGGTGTCGCCCTTTCAGGCTCTGTGTACTGCGTTGGCGGCTACCGTGGGAACCGGAAATCTGGCTGGTGTGGCAGGAGCCATCGCCATCGGCGGCCCCGGAGCCATCTTTTGGATGTGGGTTTGTGCCGGACTGGGCATGGTTACCAAGCTGGCAGAAGCGACGCTGGCGGTTCGCTATCGTATCCGCCGCAACGGAGAATATCTGGGCGGCCCCATGTACATCATCTCCCAGGGTATGGGAAAACGCTGGTCATGGCTCGGCGGTATCTACTGCTTTTTTGGTGTAGCCGCAGCCTTTGGGGTGGGCAATGCCACCCAAATCAATGCAGTGATTACGGGTATCAACAGCTGCATCCTGATGTTTGGCGGAATCCCCACCCATCGAGGGAACATCCTGATAGGGATTGTGCTTGCGATGGCGGTGCTGATTCTGCTGCTGGGGGGTGCCGGACGGATTGGCCGTGCGGCGGAGCTGCTGGTACCCTTTGCGGCGGCAGCTTATCTGCTGCTTGGCACTCTGGTGCTGATTTTGCGGCTGGATGCCATCCCTTCCGCCTTTTCATCCATCATCCATGGAGCCTTTTCACCCAATGCGGTTACCGGCGGCTTGATTGGCTCGGTCATGACAACTTTGCGAATCGGCGTGTCCCGTGGCGTGTTTACCAACGAAGCCGGCATGGGCACCGCATCCATCGCCCACGGCAGTGCACAAGTCTCGCATCCTGCGGAGCAGGGGCTGATGGGTATCATGGAAGTATTTCTGGACACCATTTTGATTTGCACCATGACTGCTCTGGTCATCTTGTGCAGCGGAGTGTGTGTTCCTTATGGTGTGGACGTGGGGGTAAGACTGACGGCCAGTGCCTTTTCGGCGGTGCTGGGAGATTGGGTGCAGGTGTTTATTACGCTGTCGCTGTGCCTGTTTGCTTTTGCCACAGTGCTGGGCTGGGGACTGTATGGTGCCCGTTGTGCGCAGTACCTGTTTGGCGGAGCTGTGTGGAACCGGTTTGCATGGCTGCAAGCGGCTACTGTTATTCTTGGTGCTGTCCTCAGTACCGGTACAATCTGGCTCCTTGCCGAAATCGTCAACGGCCTTATGGCCATTCCAAATCTGATCGCACTGGCGGTACTCAGCCCAGAGCTGCGCCGCCTTATTATAGACTATCGAAGAAAAACCGGCCAACGGGCCGGTGGAGGTAACAAATGCAGATTTCTATCAATGCAAACCGCTGCGAGCCCTCGCCCATGCGGAAATTCCACCCCTTCGCCATGGCGGCAAAAAAGCAGGGGAAGAAAATCTACCATCTGAATATTGGACAGCCGGACCTGCCTACCCCTCAGGCTTACTACGATGCGGTACGTTCCTTTGACGCAACAACGCTGGAGTACGAAGCTTCTCCCGGTATGCCGGTGCTGATTGATGCAGTGCGGAATTATTATAAGGAGCTGGGCGTGGAACTGGATCCTCACGATATCCTGATTACCACCGGCGGCAGTGAAGCGTTGTTGCTGACTTGCCTGTCCATACTGGATCCCTATACGGAGGTTATCATCCCGGAGCCTTACTATCCCAACTATACCACCTTCGTCCATGCGGCCGGCGGTGTCATTCGTGCGTTGCCTACCAATCCGTGGGAGGGCTACCGTTATGCCAAACGGGAGCGAATCGAGAGCCTGATTACCAAGAACACCCGTGCCATCATGATTACCAACCCCGGCAACCCCACCGGCGTTGTGCTGGATCAGGAGGAGATGCGGATGATTGCGGACATCGCCAAGAAGCACGATTTGTTTCTGATTTGTGATGAGGTGTACCGGGAATTCTGCTATGATGATAAGTTTGGTGTACCCACCATGGCCCGGTTCGACGATATCGATGATAATCTGGTGATTATCGACTCTGTGTCCAAGCGGTTCTCCGCCTGCGGAGCTCGTGTAGGCTGCGTGGTCACCAAGAATAAGGAACTGCAGGCAGCACTGCTGAAATTCTGTCAGTCCCGTCTGGCAGTGGCGACCATTGACCAGCTGGGTGCGGCGGCCCTTTACGATGTGGATCATGATTTCTTCCGCCGCTGTAAGGCGGAGTACCAGCGCCGCAGAGATACGGTGGTGTCCCGCCTGCGGCTGATTCCCGGTGTGGTAGTGGAGGAACCAATGGGGGCCTTCTACGTCATGGCCAGCCTGCCGGTGGACGATTCGGATAAATTCCAGCGGTGGCTGTTGGAGGAGTTTGATGATGACGGGGATACGGTGATGTTTGCACCGGGCGCACCTTTCTACGAAACCCCCGGAAAGGGCATCAACGAGGTCCGTATCGCCTACGTTTTGAAGCAGGCGGATTTGGAGCGAGCCATGGAGATTTTGGCAAAGGGCATCGCCCAGTACCAGCGTGAAGTCTTGCAAGCAGAATAAAATGAATGGGCGTGTTGCTTTTTTGCAACACGCCATTTTTATTCTCTAATCTGCTCCTGAGGAATCAGCTTGTAGTCAAACATGACCTCAGAATGGTTGTCCCAAATCAGCTTTTTGTCGATGATTTCGCCGGAGTCCTTTTCCAACGTCTGC
This sequence comes from Faecousia sp., assembly GCA_045541155.1. GTDB lineage: Bacteria > Bacillota > Clostridia > Oscillospirales > Oscillospiraceae > Faecousia. The sequence goes on along the minus strand of JAZQIN010000184.1, from coordinate 48,909 downwards.
CGGTAGATTTTGGAGTTGCGGTAGAACTTCTCGCCCTTCTTCTTGAATTGGTGTTCCTCCTCAATGATCCGGTACTCCCATGGAATTTCCTGCTGACATCTCAGTTCTGCGTGGAGCATCTCCCCTTCGCACCAGAGGAGCATCTGAAAAATCTGCTCCGTGTTGTTGCGAAACCGGAAATCGATGTTGTTGTAGCTGACGGAGGTACCGGCGCTCATGGGCACCCGTTTTCCCTGATCCGGCGCCAGCGCATCGGAGTGGGTGTGGAACTCTGTCACCTCCAGCGGACTGTGGAGCACCAGCAGATGGATGGTGTTGCCCAGATTGCAAAGACCGCCGCCGGTACCGGTGACCAGCTTGTTCCGTCGGATGATGCGCCCTTCCTTGTAGCCCCTGCGTTTGGAGGTTTTGCCGACCAGCTTCCAGAAGGAGAAGGTTTCGCCCGGACGGATGAGAACGCCGTTGATTTTTTCGCAGGCCAGCCGGATGTTGACGGCCTTGTTTTCCTGAGTCACTGGGTCGACACCGGGTGCTCGTTTAATCATGCAGCTGTGGTGGTCGCTGACCAGCTCCGGCAGTGGTTGAGCGGAGTGTTTTTTAGAAAAACGCAGTCCGCTGAACAGGTTCTTCAGATGCCGCTTGATGATTTCCTTTTGCACGGAGATGGCATAGCAGGTGGGGTTGATGTCGCAGAAGAGCCGCTTTTCTTTCTTAGCCATGGGGAACCTCCTCTGTGCAGATATTGCCGATTCTGTTCTGAAAACGGCTACATTTGTAGCATTTCAGAATTATTTTTTCCAGATTTCGCTTAATTCCGATTTTTTTCTCCTCTGGATAACGTAGATAACGAACCAGAACGTTTGGGATGCCGCATTGATTGGCTCCCCGGATGTCGGTAAAAACCTGATCGCCTACTACCAGTACCTGCGCCTTATCCAGCTCCAGCAGCTGTAGTGCTTTCAGATAGCCGGCAGGATGGGGTTTGTTGGCCTCATGGATGAAGGGTGTGTCGATGTTCCGACAGAATCGCTGAATCCGTGCCTCAGAGTTGTTGGAAAGCAGGAGGGTTTTCAATCCGATGCCATGGATGTGACGAAACAGCGTATCCACAGCATCGGTGGAATCCTCACCGTGGTGGACGAGGGTGTTGTCAATGTCAAAGATGACCGCCCGAAATCCCAGAGTCCAGAGCTTGTGATAGTCGATGGAAAAGACACTGTCTACATATTCGTAAGGATAAAACGTTTGCAGCATGGGCCACCTCGTCAGACGTGTAGGGGCTGAACATAGTCGCAGACCCGGTCGATTTGCTGGCGGAAGGAAGGACCAAAGCGATTTTCAAAGAAGGCACCGCCGATGGTGAAGGCCCATGGGGCGGCCTCCCGGATTTCATCCAGCCGCTGGAAGCTGTTGACGCTTCCAGCAATGCACACCGGGTCATTCACCCGGTCCAGAAATTGGCGAATCAGTGCGGAAGCGTCACCGGTATAGCGATAGCCCAGCAAATCGATGCCATAGACCCCTTTGGAGAGGCAGTGCTGAGCTTGAGCCACCATCTGCTCCAAATCTCCCTCCAGAATGGAAGGCCGACCGGATACGTTGCCGACGAAGGGCATATATTTGATACCCTTTTCCCTGCAGAAGTCATTGACGGAGTCGTAAAACAGGGTACCCATCAGGATGTCACAGCCGCAGTCGGCGGCGGTTTTGGCACCGGCTAGACAGGCTTGCTCGTCGTAGGCGACCACCTCCAGAACGGTGGTTTTACCGCATTGTTTCATGTAGGAGAACAGTGCTTTCATCTGATCTGGGGGCAGGCCGTCCTCCTTGAAGCCCCAAATGTCGGCTTGGGAGTGCTTACACTGGTCAAAGATTTCGAATGCATTTAAAACGGTGTGGTCGTGGTGGGTCAGCATAACAATCAATTCTGGTCCATTGCTCATAAGTAAAAGAAACCTCCGGTCACAGCGTCGGATGGGATAATAAGTAAATGATACCACAAAACAATCAAAAAGTCCATAATTATTCCAATATTCCATTTAGAATTGCCCCAAAAGATTCGACAGAATGCATCAAAGCGTTGTTTAGGAATCACTTGACGGAAGGGGGCAGAATGTAGTATAATTCAGTAAAATATGGCGAAGTATACCCTGACGATGGCAGAAAATGGAGGCATGGGACATGGAAAACGTGACACGGCGCATTGAGGTGGCAGAAGATGCGTCAGGCCGCACCCGAAGCACCCAAATATGGACCGTTGCCATAGCCGATGCCGCTGAGCGCAATCGACTGCTGGAGCGGTTGGATAAGGCACTGGAGTTGATAGGCTGTGGCAATGTGCTATGCCATGAAGCTCACTGGCTGGACGAGAATGGAATCATAACGATTTGCAGCCGTAGTTTGCCGACACTGCGGCAGACGCTTTCTGCCCGTCAGACGGGGCAGCCGGAGCTGATATGCCTGTCCTCGGATGCGCAGACTGCCCGGGAGCAGCTGCTGGCGTATCAGGACCGGCTGCGTCTGCCGGATGAGACGATTGTCCGTCTGGGACTGGATATTTGTCATGCGCTGACCCATGGAGCGGAACAGGGACTGACGGACTGTGGCGTGACGGAGGATAGTATTTACGTCACCGCCTCCGGGCGATGGCTGCTGGGAGATATGGGAATTCCGGCGGAGGGCCCGACAGGGGCAATGGGCTTGGCGAAGTTGCTGTACCGCCTGCTGGGCGGTACTGACGGTGAGAAAAAACCGCCGCTGGGCGGTGACCAACTTCGGCATCTGGTGGGACAGGCCTACCGGGAGGAGATGGATTTGAAAACGCTGTGCCGGGAGCTGGAGTGGCTGGCCGAATACCGACCTGAGCCGCAGCCGATGGAGGAGCCGAAGCCTGAGCCAACACCGGAGGAAGATTCCGCGCTGGACCGTTTGCTGGCGGCCCTGACGGAGATGGAAGAGGATGATGTCTATAACCCTTGGGTCGACGATGAGGATTCAGACCTGTTTTCAGAGGTTCAGGAGCCGGAGGAACTGCCGGATTTGATTCGCAAGAAGGTCCATCTCTCCTCTATGATCAGCGCTGGAGATTATATTGCTGCTTTGAATAAATATGGGGCAGTGTACACGACCCGGATACTCCCGGGCGTGCAAGATTGGAGAAAAATAACTGCGATTTCCACACGCGATAACCATTTGCTGGGCCTGCAATCAGATGGAAGCGTCCTGGCTTATGGAGGAAATTGGAAGGGGCAGTGTGATGTTTCTGATTGGACGGATATCATCCAGATATCCGCAGGGATGTCCTTCTCGGCTGGCTTGCGGTCGGATGGCACGATGGTGATTGCGGGTAGTCTGTCTGATGACAGTGGATGTGTGAATCAGTGGAATAATATTGCGGCTATTGCAGCTGGTGATGATCATGTGGTTGGGTTGCGCAAAGATGGTACGGTCGTGGCTGCAGGCGGAAATCTATATGGCCAGTGTTGTGTGATGAATTGGACGGATATCGTGGCGATTTCGGCAGGCGGAGCATATACGATTGGCCTGCGAATGGATGGCACGGTTGTTGCTGTGGGGTCTAACCGGGACGGTCAATGCAATGTGGAGCATTGGACAGATATCATTGCGGTGGATGCTGGTCCTACCCATGCAGTGGGACTGAAGGTGGATGGAACGGTCATCATCAGTGGACATTGTCCAGAGGTTTGGAAGGCCAGCACATGGACGGATATTATCGCTGTCAGTGCTGGATGGAAAAAAACAGTAGGCTTACGGGCGGATGGACGACTGTTAGCTTTTGGGGAGAACAATCAGGGCGAGTGCGACGTGGAGCATTGGACCGGCTTAATTTGACAGAAAGGGGGAGAGGAAATGGAGCTGTTTCAGGCGCAAAAGGGCTTCACACATTTTGTATTCGCAGATCCAAAGGATAGCTATCTTCTCCCCAGTCTGGTGCGGTTGGACTTGAACGGGTATCTGTACACCCTTCTGAGCAAGTGTGGCTATCGGAACATCTTTTTCATAAACGGACTGGAAGGTATGTTCTGTCTCCAGCTGTGCGACAGCGCATCCCGTGAAGTCTATGAACGGCTGGGTCGCAAGGCAGGCTTCTGGGAAAAGCTCACACAGGATACCACTGCCAGCCGGACCTATCCGTTGTCGAACGGAGACCTTCCAAAGCGATTTATCAACATCCTGAAAAAGAGTCGTGACACGGCATTTGTGTTCCGATTGGATAGCTTTTATGAGATATTCAGCCCGGACCGGGGGCTTTTGCGGGAATTTGTCCGCACCGGTCAGAAATATCTGGAGCAAAACGGCAATATCCTGCTGTTGCAAATGCCGGTGACGGCCAGCGGCAGCCTGAAATACCTGACGGACCGGCAGGGAATCTTCGTGGATATGGATGGGGTGAGCTTGTGCCCAGAGGTCAGTCAAATCATGGCGCAGGGGCATAACGTCAAGCTTTATGAGCAACTGGCCCGGGATATGGGGGAGCGGTGCGTGTTCCTCAATGAGCTGACCCCGGAGCTGGCCTATCAAGCGGTGGAAGTGACGCTGCTGCGGACCCAGCCGGACTGGAACTGGAGTTGTGCGGACGTGGAAAATATGGCGGCGTTTCTGGCGACGTGGTATCGCAGTGCTGCGTTGCGGCAGCAGACCGGCCCCATCCTTTCGGAGCCGTTCCAGCTACGCACCCTGCTGGATGAGCTGTCCGACAGCACCCGACGCTGGAGCATCCGTCGTGCGATGGAGGCATTGGGACAGCCTTTGCCTGAAAAATTGAAACAATATCCACAGGAAACGACGGAGGCACCCATTCTATCCGACAGTCTCCTTGCCAAAAAGATACGGCAGATTCGACTGCCGGAAATGCTGTACACCGAAGCACCGGAGCTTGGCAAATTGATTATCAACCGATTTTCCGAAGTGGTTCGGCAATTCCAGATTCCACGCAGCCATCCCTGTGATCCGGAGCTGGAGAAGGTGCTGATGCAGTGTATGTTCACATTGGAAAACGCTGCCGGTAAGGGAGACATCCAGACGCTGGAGCGAGCGGTGAAATTCCTCAGTGCTGCAGTGGAACGGAATCTGCGCTACGGCGAGGACGAAGGAAAGCTCTGGCGTTACCGGACTACGATTTTGCAATTATCAGAGGATGCCTTTAAGTTGGATGGAACGATTCGTGAGGATACGGATCAAATCATCCATTTTACCAAAAAGAAAAAAGAACTGATTCGCCAGATTGAAGCGCAGAAGTCTATGGTAGGTGGTGTGTTTCGGGGCGTTACGGCGCAGGAGCATGAACTGAGTGTGCAGATGCATCAGGCGGTGGATTTGGATAAATTGATTGAGAATCTGACCCGTTCCCGGGCGGTGAAGCAGGAGCGCCGAAACCGAAGTCTGACCACGCTCCATGATTTGGAACTGGCGGCGGGCAGTCTGGGACTTGGCCTGAGCCGAGACGTGGAGCAGGTGTTCCGAGATGCCCTGAACGCCGTGGAACGGGAAGCGGTGAGCCATCAGCAGTCGGAGGCGAAGCTACATCAACTGGACCGGAGCATGGATTTGGTGATGCAGGAGATGCCCGGCAAATCCGACGGTGTGGACCTGCTGGAGGAATATGAAAAAATGCTTGGAAGTCTTGAGGATGAACCTCTACTGCTGTTGGATTGAAGGGAGTGAGCAGATATGGTAGATATGGGCATTGATTTTGGCAGTACCTACACCACCATCTCCGTCTACCGGCACAGTACCGGTATGGTAGAGACGCTGACCATGTCCAGCTCGCCCTATATTCCCACTACGGTGGCCTTAATGGGTAGCAAGTACGAGTTTGGACGAGGGGCCCGATCCATCACGGGAAAGCGGGATGTGCGGATTTTCAAGGGTTTCAAGATGCTTTTGCCGGAGTTGGACGAAGCACTGCTGAAGGCCCGAGGCTACGACCAGACTCACACCCCACGGCGAATAGCAGCACGATTTTTGGAGTATGCGCTGCGGCAGGCACTGTTGTACCTCCACGAGACGCAGATTCACCGTCTGGTGGTGGGTGTGCCGGAAATATGGAACCAGCGTCTGCATACGCTGGATGCCCGGACGGTGCTGCTGGATATCCTCCGGGAGCTGGACTTTGTGGAGCAGGTGCAGGTAATCAGTGAGCCAGCGGCGGCCACGGCCTTCTTCTCCCACAACTATCAGCTTAGCACCGGAAAAACTTACGACGGTTCCATTCTACTGATTGACTACGGCGGCGGAACACTGGATTTGACGCTGACGAAGGTTAGTGATGCTGGCGGTTCTGTGGAGATTAAGGTACTGGAGCGCACCGGTGCCGGCGAAAACGAGGACGGCAGGATAGGCAAAGCCGGTATAGTCTATATGGAAACGGTAATGGCTGAGGCCATCCGTTGCAGCGGATATTTTGGCGACAGTTTACCGAATATGGACGGACGATTTTATAAGGCTGTGGACAGTCTGGAAGAGGAGCTGCAGTTCCGTTCTGGACAGATTCGGGACACCTTCGACGAGTACGGCATCGATTACCCGGAGGATTTGGAGATGGAGTTCACCTCCATTGACTACCGAGGGGAGTACATCCCGGTTACCTACAGACTTCTGGTGGAGGTCTACGACGCGGTGATTCGTCCGGTGCTCCGTGCGGAGCTGGCCCATATGATTGACTATATGGAGCGTAACGGCATCCGCTATATGGATCGGGATCAGGAAGTGTTCAAAATTGCTCTGGTGGGCGGTTTTGGCAACTATTATCTGGTGAAGAAACAGATTGAGGACACTTTCCTGTTCAGCACCATGGACAAGCGGCAGGAGAATATCATCCGCAACCAGTTCGATCGGGAAAAATCCATCTCCATGGGTGCGGCGATGCTGGCGGCGAACGCGGTGACCATTCGACATACGGCCCCATTTGGAATCGGCTTTCAGGGCAGTGCCCCGGAGGGCGGCAACCGAGTGGACTATGCCATTGAATATAAGCAGGACGTGGAGTACGGCAAGGTGTACTTCCCCCGGGATTCTCAAACCGGAAGCCCCATCCGTTATCTGATGACCGGGGGTGGCCTTTCCGGACTGGTGATGGATATGGGGGCAGGGAAAACCGGTGCAAATCGCATCCGCCCGGCGTATCGGGAGAAATTGGAGAAGCTGATGCCCCCTATGTCCATGGCGGCGCTGGGTTTTTCACTGGATGCCTCCGGGGTGTTGACCCTCCATATCCACCGCTACGGTCTGGAGCTTGCGGAACCGGCGGAGGACGGGGTGAAGATTCAGCTTTGCGGATGCGCAGAGCTGTTCGAACCGGAGGAGGTGGCCTATGAGCTTTGACAGAATCCGGGCAGATTTGCGGAGCATGGAGCAGAAGCAGTCTGCTGGAGAACCGATTACCGGAGCGGATTTATTCAATATGATTCGGGATTTGTGCGAGGATGTGCGGACGGATACCGGTACGCCGGTGGAGAAGCACCCTCCGGGGGACACAGCGATGCTGTTGCAGCAGCTGCCATGGATGGGTCGCTTAATTAGTCGGCAGTACCGGCAAATCGAAGAGCAAATCATGGACACCCGACGGCAGGAGGAGCTGGACGATAAGATGCGCCAGCTGGACCGACTGTCGGAGCAGCTGGAGCTGCAAGCCGGGGAAACGGCGGTGCTGGAGGATAAGCAGAAGGCCCTTCAGGCCCGTCAGGCGGAGCTGGAATCCGGGGCACGGCGCAAGCTGGAGCTACAGCGGCAATGCAGGCAGCTGGAGGAACAGATTCAGACATCGTCGCAGGTGACGCTGCCTCAGCTGCAAAGCCGATTGGCCCAGTTGGAGGGCGAGCATACCCAATGGGAGGAAAAGCAGCGGCAGACGCAGGCAGCGGCCCAAACGGTGTCGGCACAAATCGACCATCTGCGGCAACACAATGAGCAGCTGATGGGACAAAGCCTTCAATGGGAGCAGACCCATCAGACCTTGCAGGACGAACAGAATCGGTTGCGGCAGCAGCGGCAGGAGCAGAATGCCCGGTCGGAGCAGCTGACTGCGGAATTGACAGTTCTGCGTCAGCAGCAGGCAGATACCCAGCAGAAGCTGGAGCAGGCTTCCGGCCTGTTGGCAAAATCCAACCAGGAGCGGCAGGATGCCACTGAACGGCTGGAACAGCTGCGGCAGGAGCATCAGCAGACGACCCAACTGTGTCAACAGCTGTGCGATGAGATTGACAAGCTTTCCGGGCAGCTGGAAACGGTGCGCATCCAAAAGGAGAATCTGCTGCATAGCCGTGACAGCAAGGCGGCGCAGCTGGAGCAGCTGCGGAAGGCCATGGCGGAGTTGGATGGGGAATGCGCCCGATTGCAGCAGCAGTTGGATCAGCTGACTCACGACCTTGCCGACCACGACCGGGAGCAGGCGAAGCTTCGTTTGACGGAGTCGATTCGTCTCCGGGAGGAGGCCATTGCGGAATATCATCAGCTGGAGATTCAGATTCACGATCAGCAGCAGGCCATTGCAGAGCAGGCCCAGCGGAATCAGATGGCAATCAGTCAGCGGCAGGAGCTGAAATGGCGTTGTGATCAGGAGGCGCAGCAGACTGCGGAGCGAATCAGCCAACTGCAAGGTGAGGTCGATGCTGCCAAGGCTCGACAGGAGCAGCTCGCCATCCGGGAGACGGAATTGCGAACCCAGTCCCAGAAGCTGGAGGAGTGGCTGCACAGTCTGGAGCTGGAACAGTATACCGCCCTTTTGGAGCGGATGCGCCGACGCAACGAGCGGCTGATGGAAGCGAAAGCGTCGCTGGAGGTGGACCTGCAGCAGATTATGGCTGCTCGTGGACTGTCCGCCGGACAGTTGGAGCCGGCACTGTTTCAGGCAGCTTTTCAGGACACCCAGAACTGGATTATCCACCATCAAAAGCTGTTCACTCAAACCCTTGATTTGCTCAGTGCCGGGGAATAAAACCAGATATCCACACAGATTGGCTCAGCCTTGATGTGTTTGAAAAACGTACGATTTAATACAGGAGGAGTGTTAGAAATGGCATTTTTAGATCTTTTCAAGAAGGAGCAGCCTCAGCCCACGGTCCGGGAGACGGTCAGCGAGGTCAGAGGCACCACCCAGCAGATTGCGGCGAAGCTGTCCCAGATTCGTTTTGCGGAGAGTGCGGACATTTCTGGTCGAATCAGTCAGGAAAAGATGGACTGGTATCGCCGGACCATCGCCGGTCTGACCAACCAGATTGGTCGGGCGCAGGTCCTGCGGCTGGATACCACGGAGATTGACCGTCGCATTCTTTACCTTTCGGAGTACCTGGGCGATGCCATCCGCTATGGCAACGAGGAGACCGCCGACCGAATCATCAAGGGTATGACCTACGGTATCACCCGTGCCCGTCAGGACATTGGTGAGAAGGATTTGGATCAGGCAGCGGTAATTGTTGAGAAGCGTGTTCGTCGGCTGGATATGCACCGTGACATCGTGGAGCTGTCCCGTAAGATTGACGAACTGTCCAAATCCATGGGCCAGCAGGAGAAGATGCTGGAGAAGTATAAGGCCGATTACGAGGTCTGCCGTGAGGATTTGAAGAAGATTTCGGTCCGCCGTCCGGATTTGGTTCGTGAAATCGATGAGTTGGGCTTTGGCAGCAATCAGCTGTCCGCCGGAGCCAGAGGCATTGATACTGCCCGTGTGAAGGTGATTCAGCTCAGCGACAGCATCGAGAATCTTGAGCGCCAGAAGGCCACCAATGAGGCAGCGTTGCAGCAGAACGTTTCTACCATCCGCACGCTGGAGAACCAGATGACGCAGGCGGATGCGCTGGTGGACGAGCAGACTCTGGATCATATCCGCAAGCAGCAGGAGCAGTTCCAGAGCGAAATGCTGAAGCTGGAGCACCAGATTGACGAGATGGAGCGTCTGAATAAGGACTTCACCCGTTCTCTGGATGCAATCTACAGTTCTCCTGAGATGGTGGACCGCATCATCCGCCATGCCATGGAGTACGAAGAGCTGGAGCGCAAGGAAGCCTCGAAGGAGGCCGGCATCCGGGAGGGACTGGAGAACGCAGCCGTTCTGGAAGCGCAGGAAAACGAAGCGATGCTGAACATGTAACTGAAAGGAGTCAACGCTATGGAATTAACTAATCCCTTCTCCAAGAATAAGAAGTCCAAGGACGAGATGGTTCTGGATTTGGATATCCAGCTGCGCCGTCTGGAGGATCAGTATAAAATTATCATCAACCGGGAACTGCGCGCCTTGCGCTACAGCCGGAAGAACCATTCTGACAATCCCAAAGCTGTGGGCAAGATTAAGCATGCCTACTACGGTTTGGGTGTGATTAAGCAGGCGCAGGAGAACCTGCGTGACGTGCGTACCACCAACGAGCTGTTCTCCACCATGAATGAGATGGGTACAGCCCTGAAGGCTTTGAACCGAATTTCCAGTTCTGCGGAGCGCCCCCATACCTTCACCATTGACCGTCAGATTAAGAAGATGGATAAGAATGCAGCCCGTCGGGAGGGTGGCATGGAGAATGTTCTGCCCACCTCTATCCATGAGCTGGTATCCGATGATATTGTGGAGCGCCTGATTAGTGGCGACGATGTCAATACCTGCCTTGCTGGCAACAGCGAAGCCTTTGTGGATATGCCCTTCACCGCTGATATGCTGACAGATATGGAAGGCATGGGCGTGGAGAATGCGGGGCTGGAAGCGGATTTGAATGCCACCATGGCCTTCGTGCAGGCGCTGGAAAGAGAGCTTTAAGATGCTGTTCAAGAAGAAGGGGCACGCGAATCAGGAGGAACTGGCGCTGAAAGTATTCCAGACTAAAGTGGAGCTGCGCCGCATTCTGGAAAAATATGAGACCATGTTGGAGAGAGAGCTGCGCATGGCCCGGACGCAGAAGGCCTCCGGGGTGCAGCGTCCTGCCAACTATGAGCGGATCCGCACCATTGCCGGACTGGTCACGACCACCCGGACAGCCTACGAGGAGTTGGATGCCATCTCTACTACCGATGAGCTGAATCGTACCACCGATGAGCTGAATGCGGCGCTGCGGGATTTGAATCGAATCACTGGGGCGTCCCAGCGTGCGGATGTGGGCGGCCTACGCCGTGGGTTGAAGCAGATGAATGCCGGTGAGGCCCAGATAGTCCGGGAGTATCAGGTGCAGGACCGGGTTATGTCCCGTGCTGGCATGGAACCGGAGCTGGACGCAATCCTTGCGGATGCGCTTGCGCCGTCCCAGTCTCAGCAGCCCCACCAACCCCAGCGAGCCATGACCGATGAAGAACTGAAAGCCCAGATGGATGAAATCGACCGCCATCTGTATAGTGTTTTGGAAGATATTTGACGGGAGGCCACTATGGATAACGATTATATCCGCAAAATGCAAACAAAAGAAAACCTCTGCGTCGCCTACGAGCAGCAGGCAGAGGACGAATTGGATCGCAACGGCGGCAAGCCCTCCAAGGAGCAGTGTCGATTGCTGCAGCAGGCAGCCTATCTGCGCTATGAGATGGCCCGCATGAGTGTGGGTGAGGAGCGACTGTATCAGCAGCGTCGTTTGAAGGAGCTGAACGACCAAATTCGCAAGATTGCCACTGCCATCGACCCGGAGCTGGCGAAGCGGATTGCTGAGGCTGCCAAGAAGGAGACAGCCCCCAAGGCGGCGCCTGCCGATAATAAAGTGGAGGCTGGTAAGACCCAGGCCAAGGCCCCGGTGGTTTCGGATCAGGAGGTAGCCAGTTGGTTCAAGGAGATGCCCTCCCATTCCTTCGAGGACGTGTCCGGTATGAACGACCTGAAAGAGCAGCTTCGTGGCTGTATTCAGGATTTGCAGATTGCCGAGCTGAAGGACTATTTGAAAATGAAGAAAATACATTCTTTCTTCTTCTACGGCCCTCCCGGTTGCGGTAAGACCTACATCATCAAGGCCTTTGCCCATGAGCTGATGGACAAGGACTATAAATATCTGTCTCTGGAAGGCTCCGACGTGCTGAGCAAGTACGTTGGTGATGCGGAGAAGATTGTGGCAAAGGTGTTTGAGGAGGCGGAGAAGAACGCGCCCTGCATCATCTTCTTTGACGAGGTGGACGGCGTGTGTAAGAGTCGTTCTCTGCCGGATCTTCCCAACTATGCTGCATCCCTGACTACCTCCTTCCTGACTGGCTACAACCGAATCGACGAATCCAAGAAGCCTATCATCTTCATCGGTGCTACCAACTATCCCCGTCAGGTGGATAACGCTATGCTGGACCGTGTGGAACTGATTCGGGTGCCGTTGCCGGATGCCTCTGCCCGTGAGGCCAAGTTTAAGCGTGATTTATCTGGCGTGGTGGCATTGGGCGACGATTTGAACTATGCCTATATGGCCCAGGAGACGGAGCAGTATAACTACCGTGATATCGACCGTCTGGTGGCAAAGCTGAAGGCAGCCATCGTTAAGGACGTGATGAAGAAGTACGGTTCGGAGCAGGCGGCGCTGGAGGCCCTGAAGGGCGGTGCATATTCCATTAGCAAAGCTTTCTTCGATGAAACTCGGACCAATTCTCTGCCCACCCCCAAGGATACGATTCTCAAGGAACTGGACGAGTGGGAAGAGCAGATTAAGCGTGGTCAGGCGGAGCTGGGGTAAACCATGGAGCGTATCAGTCCGGAATCATGGTGCGCAGAACGAATCTGCGTACCGGAGAAGACCCTGAGCAAGCTGAAGCTTGAGACTTATTGGGTTCGCATGATGAAGAGCGTCCTGCCCATACCGGAGTTGGATGGCGTTCTAGGGATTCGTAACAGTGCGGCATTTTTGTACTGCGGCCCTGCCGGGACCGGCAAGCAGACCTTGGCCCGTGCGTTGGCCGGAAGCCTTGCCGAGCAGAAATATACCTGTTATGAAATCACCGGTTCGGATTTGAACGAAGATATGGAGCATCGGCTGGTTGCACTGATGAAGCAGGTGGATGCGGCTCACCCGGTGATTCTGATTTGTCAGGATATGGGAAGCTGCCGTGATTCTGCCGGATTGGGTAATTGCCTTGCCCAGATGATTCAGCTGGCGAACCAGCAGAATCTGCCTATGATTTTTGTGGTGATTGAGGAAAAGGAAACGGCAGTGCCAGCGGAGCTGATGCGTCAACTGCTGGTGTGCCGATTCACGTTGCCGGACTTGGATGAACGGGAGAATTTCTATACTGCGGTGATTGGGAAGAGTTTCCCATTGCAAGAGGGCTTGCGGACCCGTGATTTGGCAGTGGCGGCGGATGGACTGAGCCTGCGACAGCTGGTCATGACGCTGCGATTTATGCAGCGAGCCATCAAGGAACAGGCGATGATGCGCTATAAGAGCCGCTATTCCATGGCGCAGGACGCAATTCGTAGCAAGGAGCTGGTGGTAGATATGCCCATGTTCCGGGAAATTGTGGCGCATGTGAAATCCCCTGAGCCTGAAAAGCCCCAGCCGATTCAAATCGTGCAGACCGTGGCGGCGGTACCGACCGCAGCACCTTCTACCCAGCAGGAGGAGCCGGTGAGCAAGACCGATATTCTCCGGCAAAGCAAAAATATGTCGGATTTTTTCAATAATCTGTAACACAACGGGCGTGCGGTTGCACGCCCGTTGCAAATTAATGGAAATAAATAGTTGAAATTAGAGATATCCTGTGATATGCTAAAGGCATCATTCGAAAGGAGGGGTGCTATGCCTTTGGTGCATTCCAATAGACGCTGGCGCAGTGCATGGAAGATTCTGGTGCCACTGCTGAGCATCGTGTTACTGGGATTGCTGGTGTTGGCAGCATTGCTGCCGAAGGACCCGGCACCCCGGACGTACGACCCTAAACCGTTGATTCTTCCGGAAACGGTGAAAGTAGCGGCATCCATTCTACCGGACTCGACGGAGGTCACGCCTGAAGAATTTGTATCTGGTTTGGAGGGTACGGGAATTACTGTGACCTTTGAATCCGAGCCGCTGTCGGAGTTGGGCGAGCAAATTGTGACCCTTTTGTTTTCCGATGGAACCGTTTCCTGTACCCGGCAGACTACCTGCTACCGATTCCATATGGAGCACTTGGTGACGGTGGATAAGGCGGATGGCAGAACGGCGGATGCCCGGGATTTTGTCGCCGATGAAAATGTGGCGGTATCGTTGAGCGAGACACCGAAGTTGGATACCGTCGGCGAAAAGACTGTAATGCTGGTGTGTGGCGAGCGGAGCTATCCGGTGCGCTATCTTGTTACGGAGAGCAATCCGCCTGAGGGAACAGCCTGTACAGTCACCGCCGAAATTGGCACGGTGCCGAATCCGGCCTCGCTGATTGAGGATATCCGCGATGAATCCGCTGTGACGGTCACATATAAAGAACCTCCGTTGCTGACCACAGTGGGAGAATATCCGGTGGTCATGATTCTAACCGATGCCTACGGCAATGTGACGGAGATTCCTGCGGTGATTCAGGTGATTCCCGGCGCTGATGCCCCGAAGTTTGATGGGATGGAACAGCTAAGCATTTACCTTGGCGATTCCATTTCCTACAAAAAGGGGGTCACAGCCACAGACCCTCAAGATGGTGTTGTCAGCTTTACGGTGGATGCCGGAGAGGTGGATTTGAGTAAGACAGGAAGCTATACGGCCTATTATTCTGCCACCGATGCCGATGGCAATACGACCATCATGCCACGCACGGTTGTGGTGTTGGATGCGAATCGTGCGGCGGTGGAGGATTATGCCCGTGAAGTGCTGGCACAGATTATCACGGCGGATATGACCCGGGACCAGCAGATTCATGCGGTGTACCGATATACCAGATACCATATCCAGTATGTGGGCACGTCAAATAAGGAAAGCATCTGGCACAGTGCCTATGAGGGTTTTACTACCAATAAGGGTGACTGTTATACGTATTATGCGGTGAACAAGATTCTTTTGGACCTGCTGGGCATCGAGAATCTGACGGTCAGACGGACTGGGGGCACCAGTAATCATTGGTGGAATCTGGTACTTCATGAGGATGGGCAGTATTACCATGTAGATTCCTGTCCGGTGGCAGTCCGTGTGGACGGGGTGGATCATGGCAAAATGACGGAACGAGATTTGCAGACTTATACCAACGCTGAGGGCGTGGTGACCCGCCGACCCAATTTCTATGTCTACGACCATACCCTTCCCGAGTATCAGGACATCCCGATTGCGCCCTGATTGGACAACGATGAACATCGTCACCCTATTTTGGGGTGGCGATTTTCATATGGTCTTGCCGTTATGCATAAGCTGATTTGAAGGAGGGGTTGGATGTCCTATCGAATCGAGTACAGCACCGGATGCATGGAGCGAAAAGCCATATCCAAAAGAAAGCGGCGATGGCCCGGCATCGCCGGAGCACTTGGGTTGTTTCTGGTGCTGACGGTACTGTTCTGGCCCCAAGGCCGGGCGGCTCTGCGAGATTTTCTCTTGCCTGGCAATCCGGCGGTAACGGCGGATGCCCTGAAAAATCTGGCGGCGGACCTCCAATCGGGAGAGAGCCTGTCGGAGGCGGCAACGGCTTTCTGTCAACAAATCATTGAGGGTAGCGGATGCTCCTGATTATTCTGGCGCTGGCCCTTTTGGTGCTGCCGATGCAGTGGCTGTTAGCCATTGTACTGGCGGCAGCGTTTCACGAGCTGTGCCACTACTGGGCAGTGCGCCTTTGCGGCGGAGAAATCCATAGAATCACGCTGGGACTGACCGGGGCCCGGATGGAGGTGTCCGATTTGCGCCCGGATCGAGAATTGATTTGTGCATTGGCAGGTCCACTGGGTGGCCTGTGCCTGCTCATATTTGTTCGCTGGTTTCCGCGGACGGCGATATGTGCAGCGGCGCAGTCGTTGTACAATCTACTGCCGGTGTATCCGCTGGATGGTGGCCGTGCACTGCGGTGTGCTCTGGAATGGAAGCTGCCGATGGAGAGGGCGAAAGAGGTGTGCCTGTGGATTGAGCGCATTTGCCTTGTGGGAATCGTGGTGTTGGGCCTTTACGGGATGGTGAAGCTTCGCCTGGGTGTGTTGCCATTGCTGCTGAGCCTGATGATATTTGGAAAAATAGCTTGCAAACCGGGGCGGCATTGAGTACAATAGTAAGACTAAATAAAAAGAGGTAACACTATGACCGAGCTGATTCAGCGGATTCTCCCCACGGTGCAGAAGCCTGCTCGCTATACCGGCGGAGAATTTAACGAAATAAAAAAGGACCCCGAGGATGTCCGTGTCCGAGTAGCCTTCTGCTTTCCGGATACCTATGAGATTGGAATGTCTAATGTGGGCATGCGGATTCTCTATGGTGTGATGAATCAAATGGAGGGCGTTTGGTGCGAACGTGTCTTTGCTCCTTGGGGAGACATGGAGGAGGCCATGCGAACGCACGACCTTCCCTTGTGGGCATTGGAGAGCCAGTCGCCGGTGCGTGATTTTGATATGATTGCCTTCACCATTGGCTATGAGATGAGCTATTCCAATATTCTCAATATGCTGTCTCTTGCGAAGGTGCCCCTGCGTAGTGCGGACCGCCATGATTTGAAGAATATCGTGTTTGCCGGTGGCGTCTGTGCGTTCAATCCGGAGCCGTTGGCGGAGTTCGTTGACTTTTTCTCCTTGGGCGAAGGGGAGGAAATCACCCCTGAAATCATCAACCTGTACGACCGGGCCAAGGCAGAAGGCTGGAGCAAGGATGCGTTTTTGCTGGAGGTGTCGAAGATTCCGGGCATCTATGTCCCGTCCTTCTACCGCCACGAGTATCATGCTGACGGCACGCTGAAGGCCATCGTGCCCTTGGCGGACGTACCCCAAACTCTGACCAAACGCATTATCGAGAATCTGGACAAATCCTACTGGCCTACTAAAATGATTGTCCCTTCCACGGAAATTGTCCATGATCGGGCGAATCTGGAGGTGTTCCGGGGCTGTATCCGTGGCTGTCGATTCTGTCAGGCAGGCTTTTCTTGCCGCCCAGTTCGTCGGAAATCCGCCGATGTGCTGTACCGACAGGCGGTGGAGACGCTGACGGATTCCGGCAATAATGAAATCACCCTTTCCAGCTTGTCTACTTCTGACTATCGCCAGTTGAAGGAGCTGACTGACCAGCTGATTCCCTATTGTGCCCAGAACAAGATTAACCTGTCGGTACCGTCGCTTCGAGCGGACAATTTCTCCCGGGAGCTGATGGAGAAGCTGCAGACGGTTCGCAAGAGCGGCCTGACCTTTGCGCCGGAGGCTGGCACCCAGCGACTTCGTGATGTAATCAATAAGAACCTAACCGAGGAGGAGATTCTGACCACCTGCGCCAATGCGTTCTCCGGCGGCTGGAACAATGTGAAGCTGTATTTCATGCTGGGTTTGCCGACGGAGACCGACGAGGACGTGCTTGGAATTGCGGATTTGGTGTACAAGGTCATCAAGACGTGGAAGGAGTGCGCTGTCAATAAAAAGCGTGGCCTTCGTGTCCATGTGGCCACGGCCTATTTTGTACCCAAGCCCCACACGCCTTTCCAGTGGGAGAAGCAGATTGAGCCTTCGGAATATCTGCGTCGTTGTAAGCTGCTGAAGGAGCATTTCTATTCCAAGTCCATCGAGTATAACTACCACGCTCCGGACTTGAGCCGTTTAGAGGCGGTGATGGCCCGAGGGAATCGCCGTCTGGGGCCGGTAATTGAGGCTGCGGCCCGTCGTGGCGCCCGGCTGGATGGCTGGGATGAATATTTCCGGTATGATTTGTGGCAGGATGCTTTTGCCGAGTGCGGTGTGGACATGGATTTCTATACCACCCGAGGCTATGGCGAGGAGGAACTGCTGCCGTGGGATCCTATCGATGTGGGCGTGACGAAGAAGTTTTTGCTTCGGGAGCGCCAGCGAGCCTACGGTGCGGAAATCACGCCGGACTGCCGTCAGGGCTGCGCCGGCTGTGGAGCTAATCAGCTGCTGAAGGAGGTGGCCTGCGATGCCTAGGGCCTTGTTTGAGAAGACCGGTAATGCCATCTGGATTTCCCATCTGGATTTGATGCGGCTGTTTCAGCGTGCCTTTAAGCGTGCCGGCCTGCCTCTGACCCATACGCAGGGCTTTAATCCTCGCCCCTCGGTGTCCATTGCGTTGCCACTGTCTGTAGGTGTAGAGAGCCAATGTGAGTTGTTGGATTTTGATTTAGACGGTGTGGACGTGCCTTGTGATGAGATTTGCCGCCGGCTCAATGCTGCTTTGGTAGATGGGGTGAAGGTGCTGTCTGTTTATGAGAACGGCAGTAAGATAAAAAATCTGGCCCTGCTGCGCAGTGTCATTACGATGGAATATGACAAGGGTGTGCCGGATGATGCAAAGAATCGAATCGGCGCGCTGCTCCACCGTCCCACTCTGACCGTTGAGAAGAAGGGAAAGAACGGAATCACTGAGCAGGATATTATTCCCATGCTTCGTTCCTGTGCTATAAATAAAGTGGGGAATGTGTTGGAACTGGAACTGTTGGCTTGCTGTCAGAATCCCACCCTGAACCCCATGCAGCTTCATGCTGCCATTGTCCGGTATCTGCCGGAGTTGACTCCAGACTTTGTCAAATGCCGCAGAGTGGAGCTTTACGATACCAACGAGAATGTCTTTCGATAAGGAGAATAAAATGGAAAAGGAAATTGAACTGGAAGAATGCCCTGCTTGCCGGGGTGCCGGCTATATCGTCCATGAGGGCGGTTGGAATGTGCAGGTAGAGTGTGCTGATTGCGGAGCACACACGGTGTATGTGGAGTATGACTCTGAGGAAGAGAAAGTGGAGGCCGAACGCCGTGTTGCCATGCTTTGGAACATCGGTAAGGTCATCAAGCACACACCGGGGGAATAAAAAATGAGAAATATGGAATTCAAAAGAAAGCTTCCTGTTCCCCAGGAGATTAAGGAGCGCTATCCTCTAACGGCAGAGCTGTCTGCCATCAAGGAAGCCCGGGATACGATGATTGCGGATGTATTCACCGGTAAGAGTGATAAGCTGGTGCTGGTGATTGGCCCCTGCTCCGCTGACCGGGAGGATGCGGTGCTGGAATACTGCGAGCGTCTTGCGGTTCTGCAGGAGAAGACTGCCGATAAGTTGGTTCTGATTCCCCGGGTCTATACCAATAAGCCTCGCACCACGGGTGAAGGGTATAAGGGCCTGCTCCATCAGCCAGACCCGGAGAAGCATTCGGATATGCTGGAGGGCGTGATTGCGATTCGTCGGCTCCATACCAATGTCCTTGCTAATACGGGACTGTCCACTGCGGACGAAATGCTGTACCCGGATAACTACCGTTACCTTTCCGATTTGCTGTCCTATGTGGCGGTGGGAGCCAGAAGCGTTGAGAATCAGGAGCATCGGCTTACCGCCAGCGGCATAGCGGTGCCGGTTGGTATGAAGAACCCCACCAGCGGTGATACTTCTGTGATGCTCAATTCAATTTTGGCGGCTCAGCATAGCCATACCTTCATCTACCGGGGGTGGGAGGTCAAAACCAGCGGCAATCCTCTAACCCACGCCATCCTACGGGGTTATGTAAACCGTCATGGAGAAGCGATTCCCAACTATCATTTTGAGGAGCTGGAGCACCTATACAACGCCTACACCACTAAGGGGCTGGAAAATGTGGCTTTGATTGTAGATACCAACCACTCGAACTCCGCCAAGAAGTACATGGAGCAACCCCGTATCTGCAAGGAGGTTCTCCATTCCTGCCGTCATAGCGAGCATATTCGCTCCATGGTCAAGGGCTTTATGATTGAGTCCTATCTGGAGGAGGGGACTCAGAAAATTGGTGAGCACATTTACGGCAAATCAATTACCGATCCCTGTATCGGTTGGGGCGCAACGGAACGTCTGGTTATGGACATTGCGGATTTGATTTAATCATACGAATAAACGGAACGGGCGTGCTGTGTAGCACGCCCGTTTGTTATGCTTCGGGATTTTCGACAGGAGCAGGTTCCGTCGGAGTTGTCGGTTCGGTAGGTTCGGAAGAACCCGGATCGACGGGGTCAGTGGTTCCGCTGACCAGCGGAGAGTCGATTTTTACGACCTTCTGATCACGCTTGTCGTATTCCGACTCGTCGATGAGATTGGTGGAAATCTCCAGACCGGTCTGCTTGTGGACTTTTTTGACGGAGGTCTCAATCAGGTAACCTGTAATACCCTCCTCCAGAACATCGCCGGTCTTGTAGCCGTGGACATTATCCTTGTCCATCTTCTGGTAAACCACCTTCGGCTCAAAGCGCTCGATTTCCTCGGTGATGACTTCGATATCGTAATTCAGCTCCTCACCGCCCCAAATCTGGACGCTAACCTGATTGCCGCTGGCGGAGGCGTTGATGCGAATGGGACCATCCGTGCTGTTGACGAATTTCAGGTCCTTGATACCCCATTCGATGCATACATCAAGACCCAAATCGATATAATTCACGGCGTAACCGTTGTTGGTTCGTTCCTTGATGTCCAAATCGGCCATCAGGGCGCAGTAATAGAGGGTAGAAGCGGTCTGATCAATGCCGCCGCCGACAATATCAGTCAGTTTGCCGTCGATGTATCCGGCGCACTGCTTATATCCGGCCTGAGCGGTGGGACGGCCCAGCGCTTTGTTGAAGGAGAAAACGTCACCGGGTCCGATGATCAGTCCGTCCAGTGTCTTGCAGGACTGTTTAAGGTTGTTGTTGCGGCTGACCGAG
This sequence comes from Faecousia sp., assembly GCA_045541155.1. Lineage (GTDB taxonomy): Bacteria > Bacillota > Clostridia > Oscillospirales > Oscillospiraceae > Faecousia. The sequence goes on along the minus strand of JAZQIN010000184.1, from coordinate 28,216 downwards.
CTACTGTCGCAGGAGGTGGAGAACTCCGCCAGCAAGGTATTGAACATTCCCTCACGCAGGCCCTGCTCCGTAACATCGGGGTAGAGGAACTCCAGCTCAATTTCGATGACCTGACCGGCAGTGGCCTCATCCAGAAGGGCCTGCACTTTTTTGACATCGAAGCCGTAGCCGTAGACCTCGGGGATGATTTCGTAAGTTTCCTCGTCTTGTACGGCATTTTGGGGAAGGACGCAGTATTCAGCAAAGACATCCTCCGCAATAATGGCATCGGGCTTGGCACTACTGGAGCTGCTAATGGTGACCTCAGTTTCATTGAGACTGTAGGCATCCAGAACCTGTGCGTACAGGCTGTCGGTAGTCAAATCATAGCTGGGCGAACCGATGGTGATGGTCATGATTTGGTGCTCCACGGTGCGGTCCGGATGCTTGGGGTCGAAGGTAGGCCGTACACCATCCAGCGTGATGGTGGAGGGCGTGGCCTCATTGCCGTGGCCATCGCAGAATTCCTCGATGGCTTCAGAGATATAGCTCATGTTCAGTTCAGGCATATAGGGGAGCAGCGCAATGGTGTAAACCGTATTTTTCGCCCGTTCCCGGACGGCCTTCTGCTCTTCCTGGGAGCCAGTGCGTCCGTAGCTGTAGGCGGCCTCGACCACCGCATCTACGTCCACCGTGGGATGGGTATCCGCCGGGGCTAGTTCCAGAACCGCATCCGGCAGGACGATGACCATATTCTTTTCCGCAACGGATTTACCGGTTGCCAGGCGGAGGGCGCTTTCGGCCTCCTCTTTGGTCATACCGCTCAGGTCGATACCGGCGGCGTAAACGTTGTCGAGAATTTTGCCATCGTCACCGGAGCCGGTGCTTCCCAGCAGGCAGATGATAACGATGATTAGTACCAGCAGTGCAGCGGCGCAGCCGCCGATGATGGCAATTCTCTGGTTGCGCAGTGCTTTCTGACGGGAAGCAATCTGCTGGGGCGTGGGAGCCTTTTTCGTGGCATCCGAGACGGGGGGATCAGAGCGGTCGCTGACACTCTTTATCTTGCGGTCAGCTTCGTATTTACCCATACACAGACATCTCCTTCCTAACGTTAGTGTGTCGATTTTACGCTGATATTGTAGCACAAGATCCAAAAAAAGCAATGCTAATGTTTGGAATAGGGGTCTGATTCTATGAAAATTGACAAATTCTTCATAAATTGAGGCATTTTCTGTAGCGTTCTACAAATACCTTGGACTGCTTGAGGCTGTCCACGCCACTGCTGAGTTTCAAACGCAGAGTGGGTTCTTTGGCGGTTGCGACGAAGGTCAAGCGATTTTTGTAGTCCGCATCGGCGCATATGGCGCTGACGGATTCGAAATCCAGCCCGGTCAGAGTGAACAGCACATCTCCGGCTTTTTGGCGGATGTCCTTGATACCTGCCTGACGAGCTTGCGCACGAAGCAGGGCGATATCGATTAGATTCAGCACACCCTTGGGAGGTTCGCCATACCGGTCCACGATTTCGTCCAGCAGATCTTCGGCATCTTCAGGAGAGCGGATTGCCGCCATCCGGCGGTACAGATCCATCCGTTCCTCGCCACGGGCGACGTAGTCCGGATCGACGTTGGCGGTAACGTTTAGGTCGGCGGTGCAATCCGGTTCCTTGGGTTTTTCGCCCCGCTCCTCCAGCACAGCCTCATCCAGCAACTTCAGGTACATATCGTAGCCGACGCTCATCATGTGACCGGACTGCTCGGCACCCAACAGATTACCGGCACCACGAATCTCCAAATCTCGCATGGCAATTTTAAAACCGGAGCCGAACTCCGCAAAATCACGAATAGCGGACAGGCGTTTTTCTGCGATTTCTGTGAGGTTTTTGTCCGGTTTGTAGGTGAAATAGGCATAAGCGTGCCGAGTGGAACGTCCAACACGTCCACGGAGCTGGTGGAGCTGAGAAAGACCGAACCGGTCGGCGTTTTCGATAATCAGGGTGTTGGCGTTGGGGATATCCAAACCAGTCTCGATGATGGTGGTGCAGACCAGCACTTGGATCTCGCCGTCTGCCATGGCCTGCATCACGTCGCCCAGTGCGTCCTCGCCCATCTGTCCGTGGGCGACTGCCACATTCAGACCGGGGATGCGCCGACGCATAGCCCCTGCGCACTGATCGATGGTTTCGGTACGGTTGTGCAGATAGTAAACCTGACCGCCCCGTTCCACCTCCCGACGGATGGCATCGTCGATAATCGCATTGTTGTGTTCCATCACGAAGGTCTGTACCGGATACCGGTCAGAGGGGGGCGCTTCGATGGTGGACATATCACGAATGCCGGAAAGGGCCATGTTCAGCGTTCGGGGAATGGGGGTGGCGGACAGGGTGAGCACGTCCACGCCCTTGGAGAATTCCTTCAGCCGTTCCTTGTGGCTGACACCAAATCGCTGTTCTTCGTCCACAATCAACAGGCCAAGATCCTTGAATTGGATGGATTTTTGTAATAGCTTGTGGGTGCCGATGATCAAATCGACGGCACCGGAGCGGAGATTTGCAACAGTCCGTTGTTGCTCTTTGGCAGAACGGAAACGGCTGAGCACATCAATGTTCACGGGGAATCCCCGGAATCGGGAGATAGCAGTCTGGTAGTGCTGTTGGGCCAGAACAGTGGTGGGGACCAGAATCGCAACCTGCTTGCCGTCCATGATGGCCTTCATGACCGCACGTAGGGCTACCTCGGTCTTGCCGAAGCCCACGTCGCCGCAGAGCAGCCGATCCATGGGGATGGGAGATTCCATGTCGCCCTTAATTTCCGCAATGCAGCGAAGCTGATCGTCCGTCTCAGGGTAGGGGAAATTGTCTTCAAATTCCTTCTGCCAGGGGGAATCGGCGGCGAAGGCAAAGCCCTCCTGCCGTTTTCTGGCGGCGTAAAGCTGAATCAATTCTCCAGCCATATCCTTGGCGGCCTTTCGGGCCTTGGCCTTGGTTTTTTGCCATGCATCGGAGCCGATTTTATTCAGCTTAACGTTGGTGTCTTCGCCACCGCCGCCAATATATTTCCCCACCATGTCCAGTTGTGTGGCCGGAACAAAGAGGGTATCGCTGCCCTGATAGGCGATTTTGATATAGTCTTTGATGGCACCGTCCACCCGAATTCGCTCCATGGCGATGAAGCGGCCGATGCCATAGTTTTCGTGGACAACCAAATCTCCGGGGGACAGATCTGTGAAGGAGTTGAGCTTTTGCCGATTGGTAGCGGATTTTTTTGTTTTTCGAGGTTTAACCTCTCCGCGAGATAGCAGCTGTCCCTCAGTGAGGACCGCCAGTTTGCTGTCCGGGTATTCCATGCCATAGGGAAGTGTTCCCTCTGCCAAAAGAATCTGACCGGCCTTGGGCATGGAATCCAGAGGGATGCAAAGGAATGCGGAGAGATTTTTTGTGCCAAGCATCTCTTGCAGCAGCTCTGCCCGACGGCGACTGCCGCAGAGAACCAGACAGGAGAAGTCCATTTTTTGATAGTGAGCCAAATCTGCCGCGGCAGTGTCCATACTTCCGCCGTAGCCGGGAAGCTGTTTGGCGGTCATGGGCAGCAAATGTTTGGGGCGGTTTTCCTCCGGATAAGAACTGCCGCCGAAGGCATCCATGTAGACAGCGGCTCGCCCGGACAGATTGCTGCAGAAATCTTCCCATTGGCAGACAAAGTCGCACAGCTCACCAGCCACGATGCCTCCTTGAAGTAAGCTGTCCAACTGCATCCCGACTTCTTCAGTGCGGGTACGGGCACGGCGGTGGAGATTGTTCTGGTCGCACAGAACAACGATTGCATCGTCTGGAATGTAGTCCATGGCAGTGGAGAATTCCGGATAAATCAGTGCCATATAGCGGTCGGATGCGGGATTTTGTAGACCGTTTTGATACTTTTCTAAATCTTTTTCGAGGGTTTTGACTAGCTCCTCATTGATGTTTTTTCGCCGTTTCTGACGGGCGATGAGGGAGGCAATGTCCTTGCACAATCCGGAAAGTCCGTTGGGGTGTAGTCGAGGTTGGGTCTCGCCCACGGGCAGTACCACCAGCTTTTCTACATTCTCTGTCCGCCGTTGGGTGTCAGGATTGAAGTAGCCCATGGTGTCCAACTCGTCGCCAAAGAACTCCGCACGGATGGGACGGTCGGCGGCAGGGGAGTACAGGTCCAAAATGCCACCACGGACCGCAAACTGACCGGGGCCTTCCACCATACTGCAGCGGCTGTAGCCGGCACCGTTGAGCCGTTCCAGCAGGTCGTCCAGAATATATTCCTGCCCTACCTCCAGCGTAAAGGCGGCGGTAAGCAGTGTGTCTTTGGGAATCGTCCGCTGGCTCAAGGAATCCCAGCTGAGAATCTGGAGGGCGGTGCATCCGCTGCTCAGATCAAACAGTTGCCGCAGACGCTTCTGCTCCCATGCGCGAGAGACCACTGCCGTGTCGTAAAGGGTCAGTTCTCGATTGGGCAGAATGGGAGCAGTCTCCCCCAAAAAAGCCTTCAGCTCCTCCTGTAGCCGCTTTGCTGCCATGTCATCCTGACAAATAACCACCACAGGCCGACCGGAATGCCGCCGCAGACCGGCGATAATATGGCTGCGGTTGATTTGCCCGATGCCAGTGACGGCGGCAGACTGCGCCTTTTCCACGGCACTCAGCAACGTAGCATATTCAGGAATAGACTTCAAAATATTCAGCAGTTGCTCCATAATAACGCTCCATAATAAAAATGTAAATTATTGTTTATGCGACTACCGCAGAAGCAAAAAAGTGTCATTGCGAGGGCCAACGGCCCGTGGCAATCTCCTGGTACAATGTTAATTGATGAACGATTAACAGGGATTTGCCTAGGATAATCAACGTAACATTTCCGAAAATGTAACATTTCACCGGGAGATTGCCACGCTAGTCTGCGGACTGGCTCGCAATGACGTACGTTGGTTATGGTGCGGTGATTAGTCCGCTAAAAGATAATTTATACTACAAATTCGCTCCACGCAAGAACGCGGAAAGGGGGAAAACTACCCCCTTTCCGTGGTTTTGACATTATTTACGGCAGGGAACCGTTGAATCGGTTCGCAGCCTCCGGCACACCTTTTTCCATCACCGTCAATGCCGCATCGGCGGCTCGTTCCAAAGCGGAGACCAGTGCCTTTTCCTCGCTGGCAGAGAAACCGGACAGCACATGATCTGCCAAATCCTGATCCGGATGGGCCTTTCCGCCCACGCCAATCTTCACCCGTGGGAAATCCTGGGTTCCAACCTCGGAGATGATGGATTTAATACCGTTGTGACCGCCGGCGGATCCATCCGCCCGAATCCGAAGACGACCGGGAGGAAGGGAGATATCATCAAACAGCACGATGATATTTTTGGGCGGAATGTTGAAATATGCGGAAAGCTGCAGCACAGACCGCCCGGACAGGTTCATGTAGGTCTGAGGCTTCAGAAGAAACAGCTTCCTGCCACCGTAGTTGGTCTGGCAGTACAGCCCCTGAAACTTGAGCCGGTCGATTTTGCAGCCCAGCTTATCAGCCAAAACGTCGATGGCTCGAAACCCCGCGTTGTGCCGTGTTTTTTCATATTCCCGGCCGGGGTTACCCAGTCCGACAATCAGCCAGCTTTCGCCTTTTTTACCGAACACCGCTTAGAACAGGTCAGCGATGGAGGTACCACCGTGGATGTGCTCAATGGCACGGGCGAACACGGGGGCTACATCCAGGAACTTAATCTTGCCACTGGGGGTGTTACCCACCTGAGGAATGGTGTTCAGGAACAGCATCTCCTTGATGACGCTGTCCTCAATCCGCTCGTAGGCGGGACCGGACAGAACGCCGTGGGTAGCGCAGGCGTAAACTTCCTTGGCACCGCCGACCTCAATCAGCGCCTTGGCGGCATTGCACAGGGAACCGGCGGTATCGACCATGTCGTCGTACAGGATGCAAGTCTTGCCCTTGACATCGCCGATGACATTCATGACTTCGCACTCATTGGCCTTCTGGCGGCGCTTATCGACGATAGCCAGACCCATATGGACCTTCTGCGCGAAGTTACGGGCACGGGCCACGGAGCCAACGTCGGGAGAGACGACAACGAAATTGTCGTGATTGTTGCAATCCTCGGGGAATTTGTTCAGATAGTATTCCACAAAGGAGGGGGCACCCAGCAGGTGATCCAGAGGGATGTCGAAGAAACCCTGAATCTGGCTGGCGTGCAAATCCATGGTCAGGATTCTATCGGCACCGGCCACGGTGAGCATGTTTGCCACCAGCTTAGCGGAGATGGGGTCACGACTCTTGGCCTTGCGGTCCTGACGGGCGTAACCGAAGTAGGGGATAACAGCGGTGATGCGGCCGGCAGAGGCGCGGCGGCAGGCATCAATCATGACCAGCAGCTCCATCAGATGATCGTTGACAGGCTTGCAGGTGGACTGAATCAGGAACACGTCAGCACCGCGGACGGTCTCCTCCAGTGTGACGGAAGCCTCGCCATCGGCGAAGGTACGCACGACGCCCTGTCCCATGGGCAGACCCAATTCCTTACAGATGGTCTTGGCGAATTCGGGGTTGGAATTTCCACAGAAGATCTTGATATTATCTCCGTATGCGATCATTGAAAAAATACCTCGCTTCATTCTATTTCTGCCCGCAGCATACCGCATCAGGCCATGATAACCATATTATAGCATTGGAGGGTATGAAAATGCAATACTGACAGGAATGGCATACCGCCGAAAAATCAGGCAAAAAACCCATCTGTTTGATACGAAACGCCTATATTCAACCATTCGGTCAGGAAAGTTTGCAAATTTGCTATTTTCTTTTTGGGCTGAATATGATATAGTAGGAGTATCAATTTTAAGGCAGGTGCGATATGAAAAAGAAACGCCTTATCATACTGGCTGTGGTGGTAGCATTAACAGTGGCCTTTGTGTTCATCTGGAAGGACCAGCAGCGCAAGCGTGAGGAGGAAGCGGCGAAGGATGCGCTGAAGGAGTCCTCCGGAAGCCATGTGGTGGACGGAACGCTGTACGCCCATTTCAGTGGAGTGCTGTATGTGTTTGATGACAAAACGGATCAGCTGCTGATGGAGTCTGCGGTGGTGATGGACGGTGCGCAGGTCGGCGACACTTTCGATGGTGAATTGTCGGTTTTGGACTTCCCTCATGGTGAGGATGGCTTTATCGAGGGTACGCCGTTGGTGACCCAAGACGGGGAGTTTTACACGGTTTTGGATAAGAAAACCTGTCGCCACAACGAGAAGGATGAGGATGGCAATAACCATATGGTGACCCACTTCACCGATTATGAGTTTACCTATTATGTGTATCCGACCGACTCGGATTTTTTGGCGGTGCTGATTTATGAGCATCTGAAGGATGACTATTATGTGGGCATTCTTGCGCAGACGGAGGCTCAGGCGAAAGAAGACTATCGGTGGTTTAAGGCCAACGAACCGTAAACACCCAAAGGCGTGCCATCCGGCACGCCTTTCTTCTATATCCCCATGGGATTTTTGTCAGATTGCCATCAAAAAAATGGACGTGCATTTCCTCTTGTGTCGAAGGGTGAATTGTGGTATAATATACGGAACGAAATTTACGAGGTGAGACCGATGAACGACACCATTCGGATTAGGGGCGCCCGGGAGAACAACCTGAAAAATGTGGATTTATCCATCCCCAGAGACAAGTTGGTGGTTTTTACAGGCCTGTCCGGCTCGGGAAAATCCAGTCTGGCCTTTGATACGATTTACGCCGAGGGCCAGCGGCGATATGTGGAGAGTCTTTCCTCCTATGCTCGCCAGTTTTTGGGCCAGATGGCCAAGCCGGACGTGGACTCTATCGACGGTCTGTCACCGGCGATATCGATCGATCAAAAGACTACCTCCAAGAATCCCCGTTCCACCGTGGGCACGGTGACGGAGATTTACGACTATTTGCGACTGCTGTGGGCCAGGGTGGGCATTCCCCACTGTCCCAAATGTGGCAAGGAGATAAGCCGTCAGACCATCGATCAGATTGTAGACCGCGTCGAGACGCTGGGACAGGGGACGAAATTCATTGTGCTGTCCCCGGTTATCCGTGGAAAAAAGGGCGAGCACCAGAAGGTGTTCGAGGATGCCAGAAAGGGCGGCTTTTCCCGCGTTCGAGTGGACGGCATCCTGTACGACCTGAACGAAGAAATCAAGTGCGAAAAGAACAAGAAGCATACCATCGATTTGGTTGTGGACCGTCTGGTCATCAAGGAAGGCCAACGCCGTCGGTTGACGGATTCCATCGAAACCGCCTGCGCCCATTCTGGGGGGCTGGTGACCATTGAGCTGCCTGTTACTGGCGAGGAGCTGAGTTTTTCCCAGAACTACGCCTGTGAGGATTGCGGCATTAGCCTGACGGAACTGGAGCCCCGCATGTTTTCCTTCAACAACCCATCCGGAGCCTGCCCGGACTGTACGGGATTGGGTTTTCAGTTGGTGGCGGATGAGGATTTGGTGATTCCGGACCGTAATAAGTCCATTTTCGAGGGGGCGATTCAGGTTTCCGGTTGGAACAGTGCCCGTACCGATTCGATTTTTCGGATGTACTTTGAGGCACTGGCCCAGAAGTACCATTTTTCTCTGACCGTACCGGTGAAGGAACTTTCCCGGGATGCGATGGATGTGATTCTCCACGGCACCCGTGGGGAGAAGCTGCGTATGACCTACAACCGGGGTAACGGCATGGGGGTGTTGGAGCAGCCATTTGAAGGTATTTTGAACAACATCAGCCGCCGCTTCAAGGAAACCCAATCCGATGCGGCCCGTAAGGAGCTGGAGGAGTGTATGTCCACGGCCCCCTGTCCCCGGTGCCATGGCGACCGACTTTCTGAAATTGCCCGTGCGGTAACGGTGGGCGGCATTGGTATCATGGACTTTTGCCGCATGAGCATTCGACAGGCGCTGGAGTTTGTGGAATCCCTTCATCTGGAGGGGAATATGGCGCTGGTGGCGGAGCAGATTCTCCGGGAAATTAAATCCCGTCTGCAGTTTTTGATGGATGTAGGCTTGCAATACCTAACTTTGTCCAGAACTTCCGGCACCCTGTCCGGCGGCGAGAGCCAGCGAATTCGGCTGGCGACCCAGATTGGATCATCCCTGATGGGGGTGTTGTATATTCTGGACGAGCCTTCGATTGGCCTGCACCAAAGAGATAACGATAAGCTGCTGGGAACACTGCGGAGCCTGCGGGACTTGGGGAATACGCTGATTGTAGTAGAGCATGACGAGGACACCATGCGTGCGGCAGATTTTATCGTGGACGTGGGGCCGGGAGCCGGCAGTCGTGGCGGTGAAATCGTGGCCTCTGGCAGTCTGGACGAGATTATCGCCCAACCCCGTTCTGTTACCGGACAGTATCTGTCGGGTGTGAAGAAAATTCCCGTTCCCTCAGCCAGACGTTCCGGAAACGGCAAAAACCTGACGGTTCGGGGGGCAGCGGAGAACAATTTGAAGGATATTGACGTGTCCATCCCATTGGGGACCCTGACCTGCGTTACCGGCGTGTCCGGATCGGGTAAATCGAGCCTTGTGGGCGAGGTGCTGAACAAGACGCTTCTTGGGCGGCTGAACCACGCTCGGACACGACCGGGAAAATGTGCCTGTGTCGAAGGCATTGAGCATCTGGATAAGGTGATTGATATCGACCAGAGCCCCATTGGCCGTACCCCTCGCTCCAACCCGGCCACCTATACGGGGCTGTTCAATGACATTCGGGACCTATTCGCCTCTACCAATGACGCAAAAATCCGTGGCTATGGCCCCGGTCGCTTCAGCTTCAATGTGAAGGGTGGTCGCTGTGAGGCCTGCGCCGGAGACGGACTGGTGAAAATCGAGATGCATTTTCTGGCGGATGTCTATGTTCCTTGTGAGGTGTGCCGTGGCGCGCGCTACAACCGGGAAACACTGGAGGTTCAGTACAAGGGGAAGAATATTTCACAGGTGCTGGACATGACCGCTGAGGAGGCACTGACATTTTTTGAGAACCTGCCGAAAATCCGTCGTAAGGTGCAGACCCTGGTGGAGGTGGGCCTTGGCTATGTGAAGCTGGGTCAATCCAGTACCACTTTGTCCGGCGGTGAAGCCCAGCGTGTGAAACTGGCGACTGAGCTGGCCCGGGTATCCACCGGGCGAACGATTTACGTTCTGGACGAGCCGACCACCGGCCTTCATGCTGCGGATGTGCATAAGCTAATTGAGGTGCTGCAGCAGCTGGTGGACGCAGGAAATACGGTCCTGGTAATTGAGCACAATCTGGACGTAATTAAGACCGCTGACCATATCATCGACCTTGGCCCCGAGGGGGGAGCAGAAGGCGGTCATGTGGTAGCCGCTGGTACACCGGAGCAGATAGCCGCCACCGAAGGCAGCTATACCGGTGCCTATTTGAAAAAGTATTTGTGATATAGATTATCGGGCACCTCTAAAAACTCCCTTTCGGCGAAGTGCCCGTTCTTTTGCTCCAACTTATGCTTATAAAAACCTTGAAATACATCCAGTATTCCTCCGGTTTTTACCACATAATTTGAAGCAAAATTCCTGGGCACCCACTCGAAATTGAGTTTTTAGAGGTGCCCTATCGTTTAGCGAAGGAATGGCGACGCAGCCGCCCTTGGCTCCCTCAGGGAGGGGGGCCAAGGGACGGTGCTAAACGACAATTTACCCGAAAACAAACGTGCCGCATAAGCGGCACGTTGCAATCAAATATCATTGGAGTAGATTTCCGGCGGCAGGATGTCAGCCAGTTCCAGCAGGCCATGGTCCTGTTCTCCGGCGTAGTCGAAGGACAGAATATTGGAGCGCAGAAGATTTTCGGGATTCTTTCGAATCGCCAGACTCATGGTGACCCGGGTGCCGATGTCGTCCGGATGATCGATTAGGACTGTGCCACCATGACTGATGGCGGCGGATCGAATCAGCGTCATACCCAAACCCAGTCCCTCCCGTCCGGCATCCAGGCCGGGATGACGGCGGTAACGGGTGTAAACGGTACTTTTGATGGCATCGGGAATGCCATCGCCGAAGTCCCGAACGGAAAGATAGAGCCGTGTGTTGATGCGTTGGAGCTTTACCTCAATGGTGCCGCCTTTTGGAGTCACCTTCATGGCATTGGAAATCATGTTGTACAGGGCACGCTCCAGCTTTTCCTCATTGAGAATGGTTATGATTTGCTCTTTGGGACAGCTGCGAACCAGCTTGATGCCGCTCTGTGCGGTCAGATCTTCAATGTGCTGCAACAGCTCCTCCATCCGGCTGGAAATATTCAGGAAAACCATTTTTTCGTTCCGTTCGTTGGCATACCGGGAAGCGTCCGCCATGTTGAACACCATCCGCTGCAATTGAAACAGGCGACGGTTGAGCCTTCCCCGATAGAGGGGGTCCTCCTGCACGGGCATTCGATTCAGAATGGCCAGTACATCGGACAGGGGGTCCCGGAATTGCAAAGCGGTCAAAGCCATGGTCTGCAAATGATCGTGTTCCATTTCCACCACAAAAACATCGATGTCATCCAAACGGGTGGCGCAGGCCTCCACGGATTTACCCGGCAGTGACAGCTCCAGATAGAGAGAGCTACCCTGAAACAGCCGGTAATCCTCGGCGGCATCGCCCAGAAGCTCCGCAACGGGCAGACCGGGCTCCAGAAACAGTTGTCCTGCGGCGTGATTGCGGAAGAAAATCGAGCCGTCACGGACGCAGAAGACCGGCTGGGGCATCAGTTCCAATATTCTGTTGATGTCTATATAATTTTCCATGACAAACCTCCTTGCGGTATATCATGCGCAGAATCCGGCCAGATATTTTTTCTAAAGAATTCGCCCCTCTCATTTTAACCGCAAAACGGAAAAATAGCAAGAGGGTCCTTTACCGAGGTGATAAAATATGTCGAATCCGAGCATACACGACGGTCATCGTGACCGACTGAAAGCCCGCTTTCAGACGGAGGGATTGGATAATTTCACGGATGTGCAGGTGCTGGAGCTACTTTTGTTCTACTGCATTCCCCGGCAGGACACCAATGCCCTTGCCCACCAGCTGATTAATCAGTTTGGCAGTCTACCGCAGGTGCTGGAAACCAGTCCTGAAGAGCTGCAGAAGGTGAAAGGCATCGGTCAGAATGCGGCGACGTTTTTGAATATGATTCCTGCGGTGGCCCGATATTATGGGGTTGAGCGAAGCAAGCAGATTGATAGGCCTCTGCGAACGATTAACGATTGCGGCAAGTATCTGCGTGAGCGGTTCAGGGGACAGAGTAATGAAACGGTGTATCTTTTGTGTCTGGATGCCAAATGCAAGCCGCTGTGCTGCCCCAAGATTGGGGAGGGGAGCGTGAATTCGGCAGGTGTGCCGATTCGGCGAGTGGTAGCGGCGGCCTTGGGTGCCAATGCCACCTCGGTGGTTCTGGCCCACAATCATCCCAGCGGACTGGCCCTGCCCTCCCACGAGGATATAATGACGACACGTCGCGTGGCGGCAGCGCTGGACGCAGTGGAGGTGCGACTGGCGGACCATATTGTGGTGGCGGATGATGATTTCACTTCTTTGCTCCAGTCTGGTTACTACCGGCCGGAGGAGAATGTGCTGCGATATTAGGAGGCACCTATGGATTTCAAGCTGGTATCTGAATACAAGCCCTCCGGCGACCAGCCTGCGGCGATTGAGGGGCTGGTCAATGGTGTAAATTGGGGGCTTCGGGAGCAGACGCTTCTGGGCGTCACCGGTTCCGGCAAGACCTTCACCATGGCGTCGGTGATTGAGAAGCTGAATCGCCCCACATTGGTGCTTGCCCATAATAAGACCCTTGCTGCCCAGCTCTGCTCGGAATTCCGGGAATTCTTTCCGGAAAATGCGGTGGAGTATTTTATATCCTACTATGACTACTACCAGCCGGAGGCCTATATCGCCCATACGGACACCTACATCGAGAAGGATGCGTCGGTGAACGAGGAGATTGACCGGCTACGGCATTCTGCCACCTCGGCGCTGTTTGAGCGGCGGGATGTGATAGTGGTTTCGTCGGTCAGCTGCCTGTACGGACTGGGCGACCCCATCGATTATAAGAGCATGGTGATTTCTTTGCGTGTGGGGCAGGAGCGACCTCTGGATGACATCCTACGCAAGCTCACCGAAATACGTTACGAGCGTAACGATTTGGATTTTTCCCGTAATAAGTTCCGCCTTCGGGGGGATACGCTGGAAATCTACCCGGCTTACTGGTCGGGGCGTGCCATACGGGTAGAATTTTTCGGGGATGAGGTCGACCGGATTTCTGAGATTAATGCGGTATCTGGAATGGTGGAGCGATATATCGACCACGTGGCCATTTATCCTGCCAGCCATTATGTAGCATCTCGTGAAAAGCTCCAGCGAGCCATGCTGGAGATTCAACGGGAGTGCGATGAACAGGTGGCGTGGTTCCGTGCGAGGGATAAGCTGATTGAGGCCCAACGCATTGCCCAGCGCACAGCCTACGATTTGGAGATGCTAACGGAGATTGGGTTTTGTAACGGTATCGAGAACTATTCCCGCGTGATTCAGGGAAGAGCGCCGGGGACACCGCCGACGACGCTACTGGACTATTTCCCGGAGGATTATCTGCTGTTCGTGGATGAGAGCCATGTGACCCTGCCGCAGTGTCGGGCCATGTACGCCGGTGATCGAAGCCGGAAAGACGCACTGGTCAACTACGGTTTCCGACTGCCCTCGGCCTATGATAACCGCCCCTTGAATTTCACGGAATTTGACAGCAAGCTCAATCAGGTAATCTACGTTTCAGCCACGCCGGCGGAGTACGAGCAGACCCGTTCCGGACAAACGGTGGAGCAGGTAATTCGTCCCACCGGTCTGCTGGATCCAATCGTGGAGGTTCGCCCCATCGAGGGACAGATTGATGATCTGATTGGGGAAATCAATGCCCGTACCGCCAAAAACGAACGGGTGCTGGTGACGACTCTGACCAAGAAAATGGCGGAGGATTTGACGGTCTATCTGCAAAAGGCTGGCATCAAGGTTCGATATATGCACTCGGATATTGGTGCCATGGAGCGAATGGAAATCATTCGGGATTTGCGGATGGCGAAGTTTGATGTGCTGGTGGGCATCAATTTGCTCCGTGAGGGTCTGGACTTGCCGGAGGTGAGCCTGGTGGCAATTCTGGATGCGGATAAGGAAGGATTCCTGCGCAGTGAAACCAGTCTTATTCAGACCATCGGTCGAGCAGCGAGAAACGCCGAAGGTCGAGTCATCATGTATGCGGACAATGTGACGCCTTCTATGCGTGCCGCCATTGATGAAACGGAACGTCGCCGATCGATTCAGGATGCCTATAATCAGGCCAATGGTATCGTGCCGAAGACGGTAATTAAGTCTGTTCGTGATTTGATTGAGATTTCCTCGCCTACTGCGGAGCGCAAGGGCCGTACCGGTGTGAAGATGACCAAGGTAGAGAAGGAAAAGGAGATTGCCCGTCTGGAGAAGCAGATGAAAGAAGCGGCAAGGATGATGGAGTACGAATACGCCGCCGTCCTGCGTGACCAAATTATCGAACTCCGTGGCAATGGATTATGATCTGCATTGAGGTAAATTGTTGTTTATGCGACTACCGCAGAAGCAAAAAAGTGTCATTGCGAGGCCCAAAGGGCCGTGGCAATCTCCTGGTACAATGTTAATTGATGAATGATTAACAGGGATTTGCCCAGGATAATCAACGTAACATTTCCGAAAATGTAACATTTCACCGGGAGATTGCCACGCCAGTCTGCGGACTGGCTCGCAATGACGTACGTTGGTTATGGTGCGGTGATTAGTTCGCTAAACGATAATTAACATCTTCAAAAAACCATCAAGGGCGTGTTGTATCTGCAACACGCCCTTGATGGTTATTCAGTTCGTAGGGCCACAACGGGATCTTTCTTTGCGGCGCTTCTGGCTGGAATCAGACCGGCGATGAAGGTCAAGAAAACGGAAATGAGAATCAGCACCACAGCGGCCCTGGTGGGCAGCACGGCGGATGCGTTCAGTTCTAAAACGTTTTGCACAAGGAAGTTGGTGGGAATCAGCAGTAACAGTGTCACGCCCACGCCGACCAATCCGGCGGCGAGACCTTCGATTACCGTTTCAGCCATGAACACCCGGCTTACATCGCCCTTGGAGGCACCCACGGCCCGAAGAATGCCGATTTCCTTGGTCCGTTCCAGTACGGAAATATTGGTGATGATGCCAATCATGATGGAGGAGACCACCAGCGAGATAGCCACGAAAGCAATCATGATGCCGCTGATGGCGTTGACGATAGTGGTAACAGAGGACATCATCATCCCCACTACATCGGTGTAGGTGATTTGATCCACCTCGTCCTTACCGGCGTTGTAGTCGTCGATGATGGCAGAAATCTTATCCTTGGATTCGAAATCCTTGGGGAAGATTTCAATAGCAGAGGGGTGTGCCAAATCGGACACGCCCAGTATCAACAGATTCTGATTATAGCTAGACGAAGAAGTCGCACTGAGAAATTGCTGAGAAATGATGGGGGCGATTTCTTCTGACGCCATACCGGCGGCCTGCATCTGACCGATGGCGGCTGTGACCATCTCCTGGACCTCTGTGGGCAGGGAAGGCAGCATGGCGGAGATTTCGTCCATAGTATAGAGAATCACTTGCGCATCCTCCCCGGCGAAGGGGCGACCGGTTAGAATGTCCATGTCGGGGCTGGCCTGCTGGGCTTTGACCACGTCAGACTCATTCACTCGATCAATCATGTGCAGCATCAAATCCTGCTGATAGCCGATGACACCGAAGGTAGTGTAGCCGGTGTTTTCAGAATCGGGTCTCAAGATGCCAACGATTTTGACTTCCTCGGCGTTTTGCAGCTTCGAGGTCATGTAGACCTCGTCGGCGGACATATCCACCCAAACGCCGTTCTGCTCCTGATAATAGTCGGAGGAGGGCATCAGTTTGAAAGTGATGCCTACAAAATCGTCGTAGGTGTATTCATGAATGGTGGTGTCGATGATGACCTCGTTGCCGGCGATTTTATCCTGTAAGGCCTCCTGTAAATCTTCGATGTCCAGCAGGCCGAGGGCGTAGAGGGTGTAGTCGGTGATTTGATTGTTTTGATCTACAATCAGCACTACTTCATTCCATGCGGAGGGCAGCCGACCGTCCAAAATCTCGTACTGAGCGTTAAGCAGCTCCTCATCATCGGAAATTCTGGCCCATACATTCATTTGAGCAGTCAGCATGGAGTTGGAATTATCCATCCCCATGGCAGCGAACACGTTGCTGGGATTGACCTGATAAACGCCGTTGGAGGTGTCAGCCTTGTAAACGTTCAGTGGGGTGGCGTAGCTGTAGCGGATTTCACTGCTCAGCTCCTGTAGGCCGCTGTTCCCGGAGTCGATGAACTCTTTAAAAGCCCCCAGATTGTTGGTAGTGGAGCCAGTGAACATGGCATCCATCATATTGGTCATAACGTTGGCAGAATAGATGTGGTCCTTTTTGGGGTTTTCCACCGTGTTTTGTTCCTGCATGGCGGACATCATGGTTCCCATGTCCATGGTTTGTGCTTCTAGGGTTACCGGATAGCTGGAGAGAGTGTCCCGTTCCACGTCTGCGATGAAGTTGTTGACACCGGTTGAAATACTGAGAATCAGGGCGATGCCGATAATGCCGATGGAACCGGCGAAGGCGGTCATAATGGCCCTGCCCTTTTTGGTCATCAGGTTGCTCAGTGAAAGGGAAAAGGCGGTAAGGGCGGACATGGAGGCCCGTTTTTCTTTTTTACGAATTGCGGCAACGGCATCATCTGCGCAGTAGGGGTTGGAATCGGAGATGATTTGTCCGTCCAGCAGGCGGATGGTTCGGGTGGCATATGCCTCTGCCAAATCCGGGTTATGGGTGACCATGATGACCAGCCGCTCCCGAGAGATTTCTTTCAGGATTTCCATGACCTGCACCGACGTTTCGGAGTCCAGAGCGCCGGTAGGTTCGTCAGCCAGAAGAATTTCAGGGTTGTTGACCAGCGCCCGTGCGATGGCCACACGCTGCATCTGACCGCCGGACATCTGGTTGGGCTTTTTGTGGATCTGATTGCCCAGCCCCACCTTTTCAAGGGCCTCGACGGCCCGGCGGCGGCGTTCTGACTTTTTGACACCGGACAGGGTCAGTGCCAGTTCCACATTGGCCAGCACGCTCTGATGGGGGATTAGGTTGTAGCTCTGAAACACGAAACCGATGGAATGGTTGCGGTAGGTATCCCAATCCCTATTTTTGAAATGCTTCGTAGATTTACCACGAATAATCAAATCACCGGAGGTATAGCGGTCCAGACCACCGATGATATTCAGCAGGGTGGTTTTACCGCAGCCGGACTGACCGAGGATGGCAACAAATTCGGAAGGACGGAATTCAACGCTGACGCCCCTCAGTGCGTGAACGATGTTGGAAGAAGCGTCATAATCCTTGACGATGTTGGTTAATTTGAGCATTTACGCAGGCTCCTTTTAATGGGATGATATCATCATGCCAAAAGAATGTGAACAGGTTGTGAATATGGAAAATTATTCTTCCATTTTCATATGGTCATGGTATAATGGCTTCAGAGAATCCAAGACAGAGGGGGGTGCCCATGGGAGCAGCAAAGGATAATTTGACTGGATTTTGGAGGAAAAAGTGTGTGATATCCTTCTATCTGAGTATTCTGGTCATGTGTGTGCATTGTTATTCCATTTCGACCTATTTTCGGGACTCATCGGAAACGGCTCCGCATTTTGTGAGATTTTTTGACCTGTTTTTCCGTGATGCATTGCCGTTGGTGGCAGTGCCACTGTTTTTCGTCATTTCTGGAGCAGCCTATTTCAGAGACTATGCCCATGGGGACTACTTGCGTAAAACCAAAAGAAGAATTCGCACGCTGCTAATCCCTTACCTGATTTGGAACGGAATTGGGATGCTGTTTTATATCGTGACTTCCTACTCGTTCTTGTCCAGATACATCATCGGTCGGCCTCTGTTCAAGCTGACTCCGTGGAATATCTTTCTGTCGCTTTTCCATTACGAATGTAATATCCCGTTTTGGTACATTTTTGCGCTGCTGTGCTATACCGTCGCCGGGCCGGTGATAGAATTGGTGATTCGAAATAAATATATTGGCATTTTCGCCATAGCCGCCACTGTCATACTGCTGCAGTTTGGAATTGAGCTTCCGTCGTCGGTGATTTTCAAACCTAATTCTATTGTGTTTTATTTGACGGGCTGCCTGATTGGCAAACATTTCATTCCATGGTTCACGTCAAGAGCCAGCAGGGGAAAAGCATTCTGCTACCTGATGGTATTTTTAGGCACGTTGGTCTATTTTACTTTCAGGGCTTACGCTGTGCTTGGCGACATAGCGGCGTTGGATGCGGCGATGCTGTTGGTTGGAGCAATCAGCTTCTGGTTTGCCTTTGACCTTGTGATTGAACGGATACCAATCCGGAAATACCATGACCACTCGTTCCTGATTTATGCTGCGCATCTAAACATCCTTGCGGTGTACGTTAAGCTTTTGTATTTCATCCTGCCGAAAAACCCGTATATGTGTATCACGAATTATATTTTGGCAGTCACGCTTACCGCACTGACAATCATCCTGTTTTCCAACATTCTAAAACGCTGGTTCCCCCGTATCTATTCCATCCTGTCCGGCCAAAGATGATTTCAACCACCCGTAAGGGTGGGCTAACAGAAAAAACCACACCGAAAGGTGTGTTTTTTCTGAGCGTGTCAAAGAACTATAAATTATTGTTTAGCGGTGCACCGCACTAACAAAACCCGTGTCATTGCGAGGGCCAACGGCCCGTGGCAATCTCCTGGCACAATGTTGCGAGACGGAAGTTTTACAGAGATAAACACAGGCATATCCACGAAACATTATCGAAAACGTAACATTCTACCGGGAGATTGCCACGTCGGGCTTTGCCCTCCTCGCAATGACATACATTGACTGGAGTGCGGCGCTTACACCGCTAAACGATAATTTACCGCAGAAAGTACTTTTTTCTCAGTCTGTCAAAGAACCCCTGTTTTCGTTAGGCGAAAACAGGGGTTTTAGTGGATTTTGGGACAAATATTAGCCATATCACGGAGAAATAGGAGTTATTCCAACTCCAATTTGCTAGCTTTTTCTGATTCATGGCAGGATGGTGTATATATCGTCGAGTCGGGATTGGGTTTGCGCTCTCTTGCGCTGACCATCTCGGGTGTCGTCCAGCTGCTGTTGTGTAATTTATTTTTCTCTCCTTATGTGCCCATCACTTCACAATGTTTTCTAATTCGATACTGTACGAATCCTCCAGAAGAATATACCGACAGTCGTTTTCCTGACACAGCCGCAGATTTTGCTCATTTTCCAGAATCAGCGCATCTTTGATCAGACCACTGTCATCCAGTCGTTGTTCAATGGAATTTGCATGATCAAGAATATCCTCGAAGTGGTTTTCGATATAGTCCCGGGACATAATCAGGCAGCAGTAGTGAATATGGGTAAGGTATTCAGGTTCAAAATCCTTCTGCCAGTCAAAAGGGATGTAACATCCTTCCACGATTAGGTTCTGCTTATTTTCAATGGCGGTCTTAACCATTTCCCGGACGATTGGCCAGAGGTAGTCTGTCAGCTTGTCATCGTCCATGGGAGTCAAATCCGTATTGCCACTGCGAATCAGCCCCATTTTCAGGTGGTCGATTGACAGATATGGATAATGGTACTTCTCCAAAAGCCGTTGCGCCAGTACGGTCTTGCCGGTATGGCGGCTCCGCCGATTAAGATAATCATTTTTCCATCTCCAATTTCATGCTTTTCACATCTTCACCCATCAAGTGATAATAGTAACCCCTTTTAAATTGGTATGTATGACAATCTAGTATTACAATGTTTATTACAGAGTGGGAGGGACTATCTAACACTAATAGTACCGCATAATCGTGGATTTATCGAACGGTTGTTTGCTATTGTGTGAGATTCATATATAGAAAACAAAAAATCGCCCTTTTCAGGACGACTTTTTGTGCAAATGTGGCAGGGGCACTAGGACTTGAATTCTCGGTTGTTCAGCATTTTACTATCATTTGTTGCTATTATTAACCAAAAACTTGACAATCTCGGAACATTTTATTGCCATTACCAATCTCCCTTAACCACCTTTTACCTTCCCCGCAAGGGTGAAAATAAGGGAGAAAATCGCCGTATCGTCGCATAGCAGGTACAGAAAACGCAGATGTATAACGGCGATGACGCGCCCGGAACGCCGTTTTCCCGATCCAAGATATTTCATTGTTGGTATTGTACTATTTCTGTATTTTTGTGTCAATACATCACCATATCAAAAGCCCAGCACCGCTGATTATTTCAGCAATAATTCTGCCGTATTTTCGCAGATATAACCCAAAAAACGAAACATATCCGCGAGAAATAGAAAAACGAGTTGTATCCGTGAGATTCTGCATCGTAGTAAAAGTGGCAGCCGCCTTTGCCATTATGTAAAGAAATTCCCACCTTGCCGCAGCAGGGTGGGAATATATTTTTGGAATGGGTCTTATGTTGTCAGCCAACAGGGACCAGAGGCAGCTCGTCTTCATCTAATCCAGGGAACAAGGGTGGTTCCGTAGGCTCTGTGACTTCCGGAGGATCTGTGACTTCCGGAGGATCTGTTTCCTCTGACGGTTCCGTAGACTTAGGAGGTTCCGTTTCATCTGTGGGCTGCGTCGGTTCGACGATTACAGGGGGCTCGGTGCCCTCTGTGGGCTGCGTCGGTTCGACGATCACAGGGGGCTCGGTGTCCTCTGTGGGCTGCGTCGGTTCGACGATCACAGGGGGTTCGGTGTCCTCTGTGGGATCCATCGGTTGCGTTCCCTGAGTGGGTTCGGTAGCTGCCGGAGGGGGTGTGCCATCGGTGGGCTCTGTGTCGACGTCAGAGGGCTTCACAGGATCCCGGGGTTGTGTATCAGTCGATTCAGTAACTTGCGTTGTAGGCTGCGTAGACGTACCTGATGGTTCTTCCGCTGCCTGCTTACCGCAGGCAGCCAGAAGAAATACCAAAGTCAACAGACACAGCCCGATGAGCTTTCGCTTCATTACAGGTCCATGCCCACGGGCATGGGGGTCATCTCGTCCTCATCCAGGCCGGGGTTGCGGCTGGTAGCGATAACGTCCTCTGCCTCGAAGCGGATAATCTCGATCTCGGCTTCAAAATAGGTTTCTTTCATAATCAATTCTCCTCAAAATAAGTATTGGCTGCCTGATTGTACAGGTACAGTGCAGCTACAAGGTTCTTCATTGTCTGATTGGCAACGCCGGTGGTGTCGTTCTGGACGACGGTGCAGTAGGCCATAGGGTTGTAGGTAACATCGGCAGTGTTGGTGCCGTCATTGATGGTGATGGTCACATCCTCGTCCAGATTCTTGGCGGCGATGCCGACCACATCCACATAGTACAGTCCGTTGCGCTCCTTGACCTCCAGTTCCTGACCGTTGTAGGTAGCGGTAATGGAACCAGTGAAGAAGAACCGCAGGGTGGTTTCGGATTTCAGGAGCAAAGATGCGGAATAGAAGGTTGCCAGCTCAGTGCCCTGCCCGGAAACAGAGGTAAAGCCATCGATGCTCACACTGGAGTAGTCGGGAGCTTCCAGATTAGCGTTTGCCAGATCATCGTTGTTGTAGCCGAAGTCCAGCTGAGCGGTTGCGCCGTAGTTCAGCATGGCCTTAGCCAGAGCCACCTCATTGGCGTTAGAACTGTTGGCGATGATGTAATCCGCATAGGTTTTGACAGTGTAGCTGAACTCCGTGGTGGAGCCGCCCTCGTAGAAGAACTGGCTGAGTACAATGTCAGTCATTTCCTTTGCGGCCACAGCGCAGGTAAACTTGTAGTAAGTCTCGCCGTTGTAGTCGGTGGCTACGCCCTCGTTGACGGGAATCTTAACGATCTCGCCATCGGCCATGGTGAACTGCATATAAGCGGTGGAGTCTGCCAGCATTTCGTCAGACAGGAGCATATAGTAGTTGATGGCAATGCTGCCCTTCAAACTGACGGATGCGAAGCACAGCTTTGCAGGCTGCATCAGCACATCGCAGGCGTCGCAGCGACCGCTGTTGTCGGCATCTGTATGCTGACCACTGACATCACTATTGCTGTAAGCAACTTCGTCCTTACAGTTGGTGACCTCGTAGACTTTCGCACCCTTCAGAACGGGGTAGGCATCCTCGCTGATGGTCTGACCCCAGATCAATTCGGGCTCAGCAGAGCCAATCCAATCACCGGTTTCGTCATCCCAGATATCCTCGCCCTGAATGCCGCTCTGGAGCAGGTAAGCAACCTTGCCGCTGGCGAAGTCCGCTGCGGTCATAGCGGTGGTGCCGTCATAGTCATCCTCAGTGCCGAGGAAGTAGCAGTTTTCGATGGCACCGTAGCCGACGGAATGAGAGCCGATCAGGACCTTGCCCTCGGCACCATCGACTGTGGCGGTGCTGAAGCAGTTAATGGCGTGGCTGGAGCTAAGGTTACCAATCAGGCCACCCACCGCATAGTAATCGCCCTTGACGGTAGTGTGGGTCACAGCGCAGTTGGTAACGGAGCCGCCGTTGCTCATGCAGGCAACCACAGCGCCCACATATTCCTCGCCTTCGAAATAGCTGTTTGTGATATGCAGGTTGCTGATTTCATACCACCAGCCCTCGCAGCCGAACAGACCCACATAGGTTCTGTCGCCGCCGATGCACTTCAGACCGGAGATGGTGTGATAGTTGCCGTTGAAATAGGCGTAGGAAGCGTTAATGGGCTTCCAGTTGGGTGCGTTTTCGGGAATGACGATATCCGCAGTCAGTTCAGCATAGATCTCAGCATTGGTAGTGTTCAGATACTGAGCATACCAGTAAAGCTGACCGGCGTTGCTGATTTCGTACACGCCCTTGCCTTCGTTCCACACAGCCGCTTCAAAGTTGCCGCAGGCGGAGCAGAATCCATCCACATACTCACCGAGATGGTTCTCGCTGAGAATCACAACGGTGTGGACATCGGTGTACTCTACGCCGTCCAGTTCCAGAGTGACCTCATAAGTCTCGCTGCCGGGGTTGAGGCAGTCAGCAGCCTCCACGCTGCCGGTCAGTTTGCCGTAGCCGTAGCTGGAAGCAAGGCTCTGATTGCAAAGGCCGCAGCGCAGATTTGCTTCCACATAGCACTCGCCCTCGTAGGGATCAGACCAGTTGAACTCCACAGTGGTTTCGCCGGAGTGGTTATCGTAATCGGGATAACCCTCGGTAGCGCCGCAGACAGAGCAGGTCTTGGGGGCGGCGCAGGTGGCGTCCATCCAGTCGTGGCCAAGAGGCTCACTTTCGGAGATGCCGCAGGTGGAGCAGGTTCTGGCAATTTCGCAGTCGATCAAGACCCATGTGTGGTCGATGTTGACATTGGTGTTACTGTAGAGGATATTTTCCTTGCAGTTCATGATCTGGAACACCTGGTCGTCGCCGTAGGTGGGATAGGCATCGGTGCCCAGGGTCTGGCCGAAGCCCAGCGCGTAGGCCACAGAGCCGTCAGCGAAGGCCTCGGTAGCAAGGCCGGTGACGCTGGTGATCTCCGCGTTACCGCAGGTATCCAGCGCGCACAGGGCGGAATCGTAATAGCAGTTCGTATAGGTAGATCTATCGTCGCCGCCCACCAAGGCGCCGGCACTCACATAGACATCCTCGTTGAAGCTAACGGTGGCAGCGACCAGGCAATTGGTCATGGTTCCCGTCATGAAATAACCCGCGATGCCACCGGCAAGGATACTACTGCTTGATTCCGCAGACACAGTGCCGATGAAGGAGCAGTTTTCAATGACAGGATATACATAATCATAATTACCGTAAGAAACGGCAAAAGAACTGTAAGCGCAATACGCCGCGATACCGCCGGCGTAGGCACTCTTGCTGGTAGCCGTGGTCACAGCCTTGAAGCTGCCCTGAACGTTCAGGTTCTTCACCGTGCCGCTTAAGTGCCCGAAGAAGCCGGCATAGACAAAAGCGTCAGAGGTGACGGTGCAGTCGATGCCGCTGACGGTGTGACCGTTGCCGTCAAAGATGCCGGAGAAGCCGTTCGAAATGAATACACCATCCTTCACGACACCCACACCAATGGGGATCCAGGGCAGACCAGTCATGTCAATATCCGCCATGAGCTTGGCGTTGACACAGTTGGTGGTGTAGTACGTAAATCTGCTGCCATCCGGACCATAATATGTATGGGTCTTCAGGGTTTCGCCGCTTTTGACGTAGTTGGCGAACCACAGAAGCTGGCTGGCGTTCTCAATCTCGTACAGGGCGAAGCCGTTGGCACCAACGCCATTCTGCTTCGGCACGTCATATTCGCCGCAGAAGGTACACTTGGCGTTCGTGTCAAATTCCTGATGGTCGGCCAACTCGCCGTAGCTCTCGCCGCAGACTCCGCAGACCGCCTTATCCTTACAGGTAGCCGCAATGAGTTCACTGTGGCCCAGTGCCTCACCGAAGCTCTCACCGCAGTCTTCACAGACCGCAGCCGCCGTGCAGGTAGCGGTGCCGATGTGAGTCTTCTCGGTGACCTCTTCCTGAGTGTTGGAGTAGGTGACACAGCCGGTTGTCACCGGATAAACAGGATCATCGCCGTAGGTGGGATAGGCATCGGTGCCCAGGGTCTGGCCGAAGCCCAGCTTGTAAGCCACCGCGCCACTGGCCATCACTTTCGTGGACACGCCGTTGACACCCTCCAGCGCGCCATTCTTGCAGGCATCCAGCGCGCACAGAGCGGAATCGTAATAGCAGTTCGTATAGGTAGATCCATTGTCGCTGCCCACCAGCGCGCCAGCGTAAGGATACGAGCACTCGTTGGATGTGACCGTTGCCGCGGACAGGCAATTGTTCATGGTGCCTTGAGAGACGTAACCCGCAATGCCGCCGGCATAGGTCAGGTAGTTTGCTTCCGCAGACACAGTGCCGATGAAGGCACAGTTTTCAATGACGGGATACACATAATCATAAGTACACCCCATCATACTGAACCCAACCATATAGCTCACACAAATAGCCTCTGCCACAATGCCGCCGGCGTAGGCAATCTTGCCAGCACCGGTGGTCACAGCCTTGAAGCTGCCCTGAACGGTCAGGTTCTTCACCGTGCCGTGGAAGAATCCAAAGAAGCTGGCATAGGCTTCGTCCTCAGTCGTCATAGCGTAGTCAATGCCGCTGACGGTGTGACCATTGCCGTCAAACACGCCGGTGTAGCCTCTGTCCTGGAGGTCACGCACACCAATGGGGTTCCATGGCAGACCTGTCATGTCGATATCCGCTATGAGCTTGGCGTTTACGCAGCCGGTGGTATAGTATGTATAAGAAACACCCATATCATCATAGACATCATGTGTCTTCAGAATCTCGCCGCTGTTGACATAGTCGGCGAACCACAGAAGCTGGCTGGCGTTCTCAATCTCGTACAGAGCGAAGCCGTTGGCACCAACGCCATTCTGCTTCGGCACATCATATTCGCCGCAGACGGTGCACTTGCCGTCCGTACCAAACTTGCCGTGGCCCAGGGGCTCGCCGAAGCTCTCGCTGCAATCCTCACAGACCGCAGCCGCCGTGCAGGTGGCGGTGCCGACGTGGGTCTTCTCCACGATTTCGCACTCAGTATTGGTGTAAGTAACACAGCCTGAGGTGGCGGTATACACCGCATCGTCGCCGTAGGTGGGATAAGCATCGATACCCAGGGTCTGGCCGAAGCCCAGTGCGTAGGCCACCGCGCCACTGGCCATCACTTTCGTGGACACGCCGGTGACACCCTCCAGCGCGCCGTCAACGCAGGCATTCAGCGCACACAGGGTGGAATCGTAATAGCAATTCGTATAGGCGGACTCATGGTTACTGCCCACCAGTGCGCCGGCGGAGGGATGTCTACACTCGTTGACTGTAACCGTCGCCGCGGACAGGCAATTGGTCATGGTGCCTTTATAGAAGTAACCCGCAATGCCGCCGGCGTGGGCCTGGTTGTTTGCTTCCGCAGACACAGTGCCGATGAAGGTGCAGTTTTCGATGGTAGGATACACGTACTCATACCAAAAGTTATCACCATCGCTACAGGCATATTTCGCATCCATAGCAGATGCCGCGATGCCGCCGGCGTAGGCAGCCGTGTACTCCCCGGTGGTCACAGCCTTGAAGCTGCCCCGAACGGTCAGGTTCTTCACCGTGCCGTGGAAGAGTCCAAAGAAGCTGGCATGGGCTTTGCCCTCAGTAGTCACCGTATAGTTAATGCCGCTGACAGTATGGGCGTTGCCGTCAAACACACCGGTGTAGCCTTTGTAGCCGATGTCCTCCACACCAATGGGGTTCCAGGGCAGGCCGGTCATGTCAATATCCGCCATGAGCTTGCCGTTTACGCAGCCGGTGGTGTAGTGGACATCTGTCCATACGTAGTCATAAAAAAATGTATGTGTCTTCAGAATCTCGCCGCTGTTGACATAGTCGGCGAACCACAGAAGCTGGTTAGCGTTATAGATCTCATACAGAGCAAAGCCGTTGGCACCAACGCCATTCTGCACGGCAGGCTCATAGTAGCCGCAGTTTGTGCAGAGTCCGGCCTCATAGCTCTCATGAGGGCAGACCGAAGCGCAGACGGTACAAACGCCCTTACTCCAGACGTGATTGCTGTCGGTGCCGCAGGTGAAGCCGCAGACATCGCACTCCAGATCCTCGCCAAAGCTGTGCTTTGCATCGGTGCCGCAGGTCAGACCGCAGATATCACAGACGTAATCCGTAAAGCTGTGATTACAGGTCGCAGAGCAGACCTTGCAGGTGCCCAGATCCCAGTCATGCTCCGCATCTGTGCCGCAAGTGTAGCCACAGACACCACAAACGCTGTCCGCCCAGTCCTTGTGTCGGCAGAGTTTTCCGCAAGTGGTGCACTTGAAGTCCTCGCCGTGGCTTTCGTGAGCGCAGAGAGACGAAATGGTGAAGAATACACCTGCTGTCAGATTACTGCAGGTATCGTTATTGGCAGCATACTTTTCCTCGCTGCCGACATAGATGTCAAAGCTGCATTCATCGGAGTAATTTCCCTTCACCCACTCAAAGGTGAATTCCGTGTAGCTGTCAAAGGGGGTGCTCCAGGTTTTGTTTTCTAAGCCAGCTTCCACAGTTAAGGTGCCCAGCAGCTCGCCATCGGCATAAACCTTGATGGCATTGCCGGTCCAACCGTCACTGTATTTTTCAATCAATTCCAGCGTCAGGTTTATCTCCTGGCTGCACAGGCTGCATACACCCTCAACCGTCGCGCTGTGACGGCAGGGTTCGCCACAGTTGACGCAAGCGCCGTCGCTAAAGCTGTGGCCGGGGCATTGATAGCCGCAGGCACTGCACACACCGTTATTCATCTGGTGCAAGCAGGCAGCGCCGCAGCTTGTGCAGACGCCGTTTTCGTAGACCGGCTCCGTACAGGTGGCGGGGACGGTCAGAAGCTCGTCGCCATCATTGTAGCTGCTGCCACTGGCGCTCAGCTTCTTCTCCGTGCCCACATAGATCACGAAGCTGGTCTCACTGGCGTAGCTGCCCTTGACCCACTTGAAGATGTAGGTCGCGTGAGGGTTGAACTCCTTGGTCCAGGTGTTTGAGCTGCCGTTATCGATGGTCGCGGTGTCCAGCAGCTCGCCATTGACATAAATTTCAATGGCGTTGTCGTTCCAGCCGTCACCGTAGCTGTCGGTCATCTCGATGGTGATCATGCCTTCAGTACCGCCGTCGGCGGCCTGTGCCACCAGCGGAATACCGGGCATCATCGACACCAACATGACCAGCGTCATCAGCCACGCGAGGGCTCTGTCTGACAGAGTTCTTGAATGTGTCATACTTGTTTACCTCCTAATTTAATAGGGTCAAAGTGCAGTGTTCTTTGCCAGCGTCTACCCACCGCATTTTCTCATATATTGTATCACACGAAATTACACAAAACAAGGCTTTGCATAAATTTAGCATCTAAAATAAATTCTACCCTTTCCCCCGTCCCAAGGCTGAAGTGACCCCAAAAAGTTAGACAAATATTTCTAACTAAAATTATTTAAGCTGCCGAAAGGGCTTGCTGTCTGTGTAATGCAGGTGGCAAGCCCTTTAGTCTTGCCTTGATGCGTCTGTTGTTATAGTAATCGATGTATT
>JAZQIN010000183.1:0-6780 GCA_045541155.1 Faecousia sp. | reverse complement strand
AGGTGCTCCTTAGCCTCTTCAACCAGATGCTCCAGATGGATGCCTTTGGGAGGGCCAACTTCAGCGGTAACGACAAATTCACCGTTATCAAACAATTCGGTAATTCTCATTATGTATTACTCCTATTCGTTGATCTTATTTCTTCACTTCATCATCGGTGGCATAATTGCGCACCTGAACAGGGCACTTGACAGCGTCCAGTCTGCCGATCTGAGCCAGGCGGCGCATGATGCGCTCCCAGCCGCATTCCATATTGGGATCGACCTCGCACTTGCCATCCTTGGCACCGCCGCACTGGCCGTTCACCAGGCTCTTGGAGCAGGCGGTGATGGGGCAAATGCCGCCGGTCAGGTTCAGGTAGCACTCGCCGCACTGCTTGCAGTCGTACTCCAGAGGGGTAACGCCCTGAAAACCGGGCAGCGCATAGGTATCGCAGGCGGCGCAGACACGCTTGTTGTCAAACATCTCGGCCACAGTCTGGACACCAACACCGCAGGACAGCACCAGAATCGTATCTGCCGCTTCAATCTGGGCAGCGTACTTTTCCAGACGCAGCTTCAGGTTTTCGGGGTTGCAGATGTAGTCGGTGGTGAAGATGCCGGTGACATTGTTCAGCTCTTTCTCCAGCGCCTCCGCTTCCTTCTCGGGGAAGTGAATCTCCTTGCAGCCGTGGCAGTTGATGATGAACACCTTACCCTGAATCAGGGAAAGAATCGTTTCCTTCGCTTTCAGTTCCGTAATCAGCATATCACTTCATCCCCCTTACACCGTTCTTGCCTGCCTTGATCATGCTGACCAGCGGCAGCTTGGAGGAGCAGATGTATTCACAGCATCTGCATTCCATGCAGTCCATAATGTTGTAGTCCTTGCAACCCTGCCAGTCGGAGGTAATGGAATACTTATAGAAGTACAGGGGCTTCAGTTCCATGGGGCACACGTCCACGCAACGACCGCACTTGATGCAGTTTTGTGCCTCGGACACATCGTTGTCGATGGCGATGATGCCGTTGGAGCCCTTCATGATGGGAGTGTACACAGTGGTCTGGGGGAAGCCCATCATGGGGCCGCCGGCCTTGATCAAAGCATCCTCTGCGGAAATGCCACCACAGGCTTCAATCAGTTCGGAGGCAGAGGTGCCCACACGAACGATGAAGTTTTGAGGATTGGGGATGTACTTACCGGTGACGGTGGTCACACGCTCAATCAGGGGCATGCCGGTCTTGATGGCATCGGCAATGGCCTTGACGGTGGATACGTTGCTGACGCAAGCACCCACGTCCGCAGGCAGCTTGCCACTGGGAACACTGCGACCCATAGCCCGCTTGATCAGCATTTTTTCGCCGCCCTGAGGATACTGGGTAGCAACCTCCAGAATCTCGATGCTGTCGATGTCTGCGGTTTTTTCACGGAGCAGGGCGATGGCATCGGGCTTGTTCTCCTCGATGACGATGATGCCCTTGGGTGCGGCAACGGTCTTCATTTCAGCCAGCAGACCGAAGATGATGTCGTCGGCGAACTCCAGCAGAACCCGGTGGTCAGCGGTGAGCATGGGCTCACACTCACAGGCATTGACGAGAACCGCATCGATGGGCTTGCCGGGGTTCAGCTTCACATAGGTGGGGAAGCCAGCGCCGCCCATACCCACGATACCGGCTTCCTTAACGATTTCAATAATCTCGGCAGGAGTCAGCTCATCCAAAGGCTTGTTGGGCTTGATGGATTCGTCCAGCAAATCCTTGCCGTCGTTTTCGATGACGATAGCGGTGCAGGTGCCACGGGTAGCGTGGGGTAGATTCTGGATGGCGATGACCTTACCGCTGACGCTGGAGTGAACGGGAGCAGAGATGAAACCGGCGGCTTCACCAATCTTCTGACCCATTTTGACATAGTCACCCACATTGACAATGGCATTGGCAGGGGCACCCAGATGCATGGACAGGGGAATCACCACGTTGTCCGGGGCTGGGAAGCGCACCAGAGGCTTGTGTTCGGTGGGTTCCTTGCCTTCTACGGGGTGGATGCCGCCGTACCAGCCCTCCAGACGGGTTGCACGGATGGACTTGACATATTCATTGATGACCTTGAAGTTGACCTTGGAGTAGTCACGAATCTGTACACTCTGGGCGGTCAGCTCGGACAGACGGCCTTGCTTGGCCAGTCGCTGCTGGATCTTCTCCCAAGCGCAGTCCTTGTTGGGGTCTACCTCGCACTTGCCGTTCTTGGCACCGCCGCACTGACCGTTAATCAGACTCTTGGAACAGTCCACGATGGGACAGATGCCACCAGTCATGTTCAGGTAGCACTGTGCGCAGGCATCGCAGGCCTTCTTGGTCAGAGCCATGCCGTGATGACCGGTGTAGTTGAGAGAATTGGCAGCAGCAATCACGCTCTTACCAGACACGTCCGCCACCGTCTGGATGCCCAGACCGCAGGAGATGACCACCACATTCTCAGTCCCCTCGGGAATCATAGCGTTCAGACCCTTTTCGGCCTTGGTCTTGTTACACAGGAAATCCGCCTTGGCAGTGCCGGTGATGGTCTTACCCAACTTCTGAGCAAGCTCCAGAAACACATCCTGCTCCGGTTCCTGCATGGTCTCAAATTCCTTGAAGCACTTGTTACAGCTGATGACGAACAGATTGTCTCGACCGTCAAGAATCTGACTCAGCTCCTCTGCTGCCTTCAGCTTATACTTAGTATAGTTTTCCAATTGCTCACCTTCCTTACAAAATCGTACTTGGAAATCATACTTTATCAGTATAGCACACATGATTCCTGTTTTCCAGTCCTAACTTTATGAAATATCGCAAAAATCCACGAATTGGCGCAAAAAGTTAGACAGAAAAAATTTTTAGATTTTTTTAAAAACCGCTTGACAAAATCCGCATCGTGCGCTATAATAACCAAGCGTTCGGACGATTAGCTCAGCTGGCTAGAGCATCCGCTTGACGTGCGGAAGGTCATAGGTTCGAGTCCTATATCGTCCACCATATGAAAAGTCACACCATTGGGTGTGACTTTTCTTTTTGGTATAGTATTCAGATATGGGCCTCGAACCCATCTAAATGCAACAGTCCGGTGGGATGTTGCTTGCCCTCTGCTAGATGGCGGCAACAAATTAACTAAATCGAGTCCGATATCGTCCATTAAAAAACGAACCATATAGCACCTTAATTGTTGTGCGCTATCATAAAAGCAGCTAAAATACTGAAAGGACCGCTAAAACCCAGCGGCCCTCATATTTTTATCTGTTAATCGCAGGATTGTCCGTTCTTCCCAGTAAATAGTCCACCGAAACATTGAAATAATCCGCAAACGCAATCAACGTTTTGTAGTCTGCCTCACGCTCTCCCGTCTCATAGCGGCTAATGCTGTTCTGATTCATGTTCAATTCCATCGCAAGTGTTATCTGCGATATCCGTCGCTTTTTGCGCAACTCTCGAAGTCTGAAAATACCGCATCCCCCCTTGACAATAGAATACCAAAATGGTATAATCATGATATCCCATTTTGGTATACTAATTAAGGAGGGTAAGCCATGTCAAAGAAAAAACTAATTACCATTGGTGCGGCGATAGTCGCATTTCTTACCATCATCGCAATTGTCCTGATTGTGAATGGAGGCAAAAGTGGCAATTGTGGTGATAACTTAAAATGGAAGTACGATGGCAATGGCCATTTGCGCATCTACGGAACAGGCGAAATGTATGATTACGGCATCGACGAACATCCGGGTTGGCATAAATACGCAGACGAAATCAGTGATATTGATATTTCAGACGGTGTGACAAGCATCGGTGCGTATGCATTCTATGATTGCAGTGTCAGGCGTGTCATCACTCCAGATAGTCTGGAGAAGATTGGCACAAACGCTTTCTGGGGTTGTAGAAATATGGAAACGTTTTCTTCTTCCGCTAATTTAACAGAAATCGGAATTGGCGCATTCAGGGACTGCACAGGTATGATTTCAATTTTTCTGCCAGAGAACATCGAAAAGATAGGAAGTTCTTGCTTTTCCGGATGTACCAGCTTGACCGATATCTGGATTCCTGGCAGTATTGACACCATACCGGAGCGTGCATTCGCAAACTGCTCCTCCTTGCAAAAAGTCACGCTGCAGGAAGGCCTGAAAGCCATTAAATCAGAAGCCTTTTGCGGCTGTATCAGCCTGAAGGATATTAAAATTCCTGACAGTGTGACATCTATTCATGAAAACGCTTTCGATGATTGATTAGCCAGCATATCTAACAAATGATACAGTAAGGGCCGCTGCTCACGCAGCGGCCCTGATTGTCTGTTTTAGTGCTGTAAATCATTGTTTAGCGCAGTAAGCACAACATTACAAACAACGCATGTCATTGCGAGCCAGTCCGCAGACTGGCGTGGCAATCTCCTGGTAGAATGTAACGTTTTCGGAAATGTTTCGCTGATAATCCTGGGCATATCCCTGTTGATTGTTCATCAATTAACAGGGTACTCGGAGATTGCCACGGGCCGTTGGCCCTCGCAATGACACGGATTTTGTAAGTGCGGTGCTACGCTAAACGGTAATTTAGCGGATATGGCCCTCGCCGGTGATGACGTATTTATAGGTGGTCAACTCCCGAAGACCCATGGGGCCACGAGCATGGAGCTTCTGGGTAGAGATACCCATCTCACAGCCTAGGCCAAATTCGCCACCATCGGTGAAGCGAGTAGAAGCATTGACATAGACTGCGGCGCTGTCCACACCGGTGGTAAAGGCGGCAATGGCGGCATCGTCACGGCTGACGATGGCCTCGCTGTGACCCGTGGAGTGAGCGGCGATATGGACAACGGCCTCATTCACATCCGCCACGCACTTCACCGCAAGGATATAATCGAGGAACTCGGTATCGAAATCCTTCTCCCCTGCCGGCGTGCCGGGAATAATCGTCTGCGCCATCTCGTCCAGTCGCAGTTCCACCCGATCGCCAATTCGCTGATGCAGCTTGGGCAAAAACTCTGCTGCAATGGCCTCATCCACCAGCAGAACCTCCTCCGCATTGCACACGCTGGGACGGCTGGTCTTGGCGTTCTCGATAATATTCAGCGCCATCTCCTGATTGGCGGACTGCTCCACATACACATGGCAGATTCCGGTACCGGTAGCGATACAAGGAACAGTGGCGTTCTGGACGCAGGCATTAATCAGGCCAGCTCCACCGCGAGGAATCAGCAAATCGATATAGCCATTGGCGGTCATCAACGCCGTGGCGCTGGCGCGGGTGGTATCCTGCACCAGATTCACCGCATTCTCCGTAATGCCCAGACTCTTCAGACCGGCACGAAGGGCGTTGACAATGGCATTGGCAGACCGGAATGCCTCCTTGCCGCCCCGAAGGATGCAAACGCTACCGGCCTTCAGCGCCAAAGCGGCCGCATCGGAGGTAACATTGGGACGGCTCTCGTAGATGATACCGATAACACCCATCGGTACAGAAACCCGTTTAATCAGCAGGCCGTCAGCTCGGGTATGCTCCTCAAGGATATGTCCCACCGGATCCGGCAACGCCGCAACCTCCCGGATGCCCTGTGCCATTCCAGCAATACGGGCGGAGGTCAGCTGGAGCCGATCCAACATCACATCGGACACCGTTCCCTTCGCCGCTGCCATATCCTCCGCATTCGCAGCAAGGATTGCATCCTCATTGGCAAGCAATGCATCCGCCATAGCGTTCAGGGCAGCGTTCTTCTGCTCCGTATTCAGCTTCGCAATCTCGAATTTTGCCGCCTTGGCGGCTTTCAGCATCTCATTCATAACGTATCTCCTGTAAAAGTTGTTCCGATTTCCTTGCCTTCAAGGATGGCATAGAGGTTCATGGGGTCATTGCCATTGGCAATGACCATATCACAGCCACAGTCCAGACAAATCTGCGCCGCCTGCAGCTTGGTGACCATGCCACCGGTGCCCTGATTGCCGTTACTGTCGCCGGCCAGGTCAATCACTTCGTCGATGTTCGTGACCCGGTGAATCAGCTTTGCTTCCGGATCCTTATGGGGATCGGCGGTATACAAGCCGTCGATGTCCGACAACAGAATCAGCTTATCCGCCTTGACGCTCTCCGCAACGATGGCAGCAAGGGTATCGTTATCGCCAATGACGATTTCCTTTGTGGACACGGTGTCGTTCTCGTTGATGATGGGCAGTGCCCCCAGCTCCAGCAGACGATTCAAGGTGTTGCTGAAATTGGCGTGCCGGTCCTCGCATTTCACATCGTCGCCGGTAATCAGCAGCTGTGCGACCGTGTGGTTATACTCGCTGAACAGCTTGTCGTATGTATACATCAGCTCGCACTGACCCACCGCCGCCGCTGCCTGCTTGGTGGGAATATCAGTGGGACGGCTGCGTAGTCCCAGCTTTCCCACGCCCATCCCGATGGCGCCGGAGGACACCATAATGACCTCCTGCCCGGAATTTTTAATATCACTGATGATTTTGCACAGCTCCTCCACCCGACGGATATTCAGATGTCCCGTAGGATGGGCCAGTGTGCTGGTGCCGATTTTGATGACAATTCGCATCCATTGACCTCCATGACTGAAAAACTAATGTCTACATTATAACAACATCTAACTAAAAAATAAAGTGCTATTTTTTAAGCGGTAAATTATCGTTTAGCGAAGTAACGCATAATCCCTTGCCTCTCCCTCTGGGAGAGGTGCCCCAGTGCGCACACTGGGGCGGAGAGGGTATATATAGCGCCGAAACCCTCTCAGTCACCGCCTTCGGCGGTGCCAGCTCTCCCAGAGGGAGAGCCA
>JAZQIN010000182.1:0-13176 GCA_045541155.1 Faecousia sp. | reverse complement strand
TGCGCACACTGGGCGGAGAGGGTGTCCTATCATTGTTTTGACACCCTCTCAGTCAAAAATCAAAGATTTTTGCCAGCTCTCCCAGAGGGAGAGCCAAGTTTGGTGCGGAGCAATCTTACACCGCTAAACAATAATTTACATCACTGACAAGAAAAGCAGTCCCTCCGATGAGGAACTGCTTTCGTACTTATTCCCATGTGGCCCAAATCTCGGGGCAAAAGCCTACCGTCGCCTGCTTGCCGTTACGGACGATGGGGGTTCGCATCAAGGACGGGTCGTCGAAAACCTTATCCTCTTTGGCCCGTTTGTCATCCATGTATTTCAGCAGCGTTATCTGGTCGGACTTTTTCTCCCAGTCAATCAGGTTATCAATACCGCCGACCGCTCGCAGAACACTGTCGAACTCCTTGCCGGACAGACCGAACCGCAGTAAATCCACCGACTGGTACTTAATCCGCCGCTCCTTGAACCATCGCTCCGCTTTTTTTGTATCGAAGCATTTGCTCTTTCCAAATATCTGAATGTTCAATATGTTACCTCCATCAGGCATAGTCCCCGTGCTGGCATCAGCATTCCGGCGCTGGCCCGTTCGCCGCCAAACAACTCCGGGATGCTGTCGGCGTTTCTCTGGTGCAGGCCCACCTCAACCAGCGTCCCCACGATAATCCGCACCATATTATATAGAAAGCCGTTGCCCGTCACATCAAAGACCAGCTGCTCCCCTTCCCGTCGGATATCGATGGCATCGATTCGACGGACGGTGGACTTTTTCTTGCCTTTCGCCGCACAAAATGCAGAAAAATCATGCTCCCCTAACAGGTGGAATGCCGCTTTTTTCATGGCAGTTATGTCAAGCTTTTCAGGAAGAATCGTGACGAATCGCCGCTGGAAAACGCAAGGCGTGTCACTGTTCCAGATTCGGTAGCGGTAGGTTTTGGATTTTGCGTTCAGGCGAGCGTGGAACCGCTCCCCGGCCTCTCTGCAGGAGTATATGCCGATATCCTCTGGCAGATACCGCCGCAGCTGCGACAGAATTTGCTCCGGCGGCATTTGACTATGGCAGTGGAAATTCGCCACTTGACATTGCGCGTGGGCACCGGCATCGGTGCGCCCACTGCCGGAGATTTCAATCGGCTCCCCCAGAATGGTGGACAACGTTTGCTCCAGTTTTCCCTGAATGGTATTTTCAACGCCGCTCAGGCGCTGCCAGCCCCGATACCGGGTGCCGTCGTAGCATATATCAAGTCTCAGATTCCGCATGGTCCTCCAATTCCTTCCGTGCCTCCCACTCGTTATCGGCGGAAAACAGGAATTTTCCATTTCCATCGTACACCTGCACATGACCATGGACATATCTCATCGTAAACATAGCCTTCATCCTTTCGTTTCTTTTGGCTATATTATATCAGAGGATATGTCCAATAAAACGGGTAGATTACACTACCTCATAACCCGCATCGGTGATGGCCTGCTTCAAGGCAGCCACGTCCGCATCGCCAGTGACCATCACATTTTTCGCCTGCAAATCCACCACTGCGTCCACGGTGCCAGGTACGGCCTTACAAACCTTCTCCACCATTGCCTTACAATGAGGGCACATCATTCCATTGACATTGATAATTGTTTCCATTTTCGGTTCCTCCTTAATGATAACTGGTGTTTCTGCCGCAGGTACGGCAGTTTTTGACTTGAAAAAACGCAGGCGCAGGGCATTACTCACCACAAACACCGAACTCATACTCATAGCCGCCGCGCCCAGCATCGGACTGAGCTGCCAGCCAAAGGCCGGATACAATGCACCTGCCGCCACCGGGATACACAGGGCATTATAGAAAAACGCCCAGAACAGATTCTGCTTGATATTACGCAGGGTGGCTTTACTCAGCTCTACCGCACCAGACACGCTACTGAGCGAGCCAGTCATCAGCACGATTTGGGCAGAGTCCATAGCGATGTCCGTTCCGGCTCCGATTGCCATGCCAACATCCGCTGTCACGAGGGCCGGTGCATCGTTGATACCGTCGCCTACCATCAGGACCTTATGACCCTGCTGCTGCAAACGCTTGACCGCACCGGTCTTATCGCCGGGCAGCACGTCCGCAATCACATGGTCAACGCCTGCCTGCTCCGCAATGGCAGCAGCTGTCTTCTCATTATCGCCGGTGAGCATCACCACGTCAAGATGCATTTTCTTCATCGCTGCCACCGCAGCGGCAGAATCCGACTTCAACACGTCCGCTGCGGCAATCGCTCCCAGATATTCTCCGCCAGCGGCGAAGTACAGGGGCGTTTTTCCCTGACGGGCCAACTCCGGATAGTCTGGAACCTGAATTCCCTGCTCCTGCATCAGTCGCTTATTTCCGCCAAAGCAGTGAACACCATCCACCGTGGCCGTAACACCACGACCGGGAAGCGTCTCAAAAGCCTCCGGCTCCGGATAGGTCAGGTCTTTCGCACGTTCCATGATGGCCTTAGCGAAGGGATGCTCCGAACGGGATTCCAGCGATGCCGCAACGGTCAGAAGCTTTTTCTCCTCTCCAAGAACATCCGTCACCGCAGGCTTGCCGGTGGTCAGCGTTCCGGTCTTGTCCAGCACCACCGTGTCCACAGCATGGAGCTGCTCCAATGCGGAAGCGTTTTTAAACAGCACGCCCATCCGGGCGCCCCGACCGGTGCCCACCATGATTGCCACAGGCGTAGCCAGACCCAGTGCACAGGGGCAGGAAATCACCAGCACCGCAATGGCAGAGGTTAGAGAAAATTCCAGCGTCTGCCCCAGAATCATCCAGATAGCAAACACCACCGCGGCAATGGTCATGACGGTGGGCACGAAAATTCCGGCAATCTTATCCGCCAGACGGGCGATGGGGGCCTTAGAGCCACCAGCCTCCTCCACCATGCGAATAATCTGAGAAAGGGTGGTATCCTCCCCCACCTTACGGGCCTCCAATTCCAAGTAACCCTCAGTGACAATGGTGGCTGCCGCTACCGTATCGCCCACCATCTTTTCTACCGGCAGGCTCTCGCCAGTGAGGGCACTCTGATCCAGCGCCGCTCTGCCTCGGATGATTGCGCCGTCCACCGGGATGGAACCGCCAGAGCGAACCACAAGAATATCGCCCACACGGACTTCCTCCACGGGAATCTGAACCTGCTGTCCGTCACGCAATATGGTGGCGGTTTTGGGCCGCAAATCCATCAAAGCACGAATCGCATCGCCGGTCTTGCCCTTGGCACGGGTCTCCAAAAACTTACCAAGGGTCACCAGCGTCAGAATCATGGCGGCGGATTCAAAATACAAATCGTGGCTATATTCCGTCACCGCTGTCCAATCGCCACGTTCCATGGCGTTGGACATCAAAAACAGCACCGCAATGCCATAGACCAGTGCCGCGCCGGAGCCCACCGCAATCAGCGAATCCATATTGGGCGCACGGTGCCACAGAGCCTTCAGACCACGGCTGTAGTAGCTCCGGTTCAGGTACAGCACCGGCAGCGTCAGAAAAAATTGCAGCAATGCCGCCGTCATTCCATGATACCAGCCGGGGGTAGGCAAACCCACCATGTGACCCATGGTGAAATACATCAGCACCACCAGCAGTACCGCCGAGCCGATAATCCGTTTTTTCATTCCCTTCAGGACATCATCCTGTGGGGTTTCCTTTTTTTTAGAACCAGACACGGATGCACCGTAGCCGGCATTTTGGACGGCAGTCTCGATGGCAGCTACCGCCTCCTGCGCTGCCTCCACCGTCATAGAGCCAGCCAGCAGATTTACCTCTACCTTCTCCACGCCGGGTACAGCAGCCGTCACCTTCTCCACACGGGCTGAACACGCTGCGCAGGTCATACCCGTTACATCAAATTTGATTCTCATCATTACCCCCTGTTGACAACGTAGTATCTTTATGATACTATCATACCAGCTTGTTGCAAAAAAACAAGTACGCACTTTTTTGTACCATACTACCCTTTTGGATACCGTGCCGCAAAGGAGGTTACCATGCAGCACAATGAGCATTGTCCTGTAGAAGCGACGCTGGAGCTGATTGGCGGTAAATACAAAGCCCTGATTCTGTGGCATCTGGCAGAAGGAAAGCTTCGCTTTTCCGAACTGCGAAACCAAATCAAGGGCGTGACCCCAAAAATGCTGACTCAACAGCTCCGGGAGCTGGAATCCAAGCTCCTAATCCACCGGGAGGTTTTTCCCATCGTGCCGCCCAAGGTGGAATATTCTCTGACTGATTTGGGTAAAAGCCTGATGCCGCTGCTGGTGGCCATGCGGGACTGGGGCAGCAGCTACCTGCGCTCCAAGGCCGTAGAGCCAAACTGTTTCATGCTTTCTACCGATCCTCTGCCCCAGACCGATTAAAGAAAGGAACATCAATATGAAAATCAAAATCCTCTCCGACAGCACCTGCGACCTGTCTCAGGAGCTTCTGGATGCCAACGACATCACACTGGTTCCCCTGACCATCATAAAAAACAATGAACAGTTCAAAGACGGCGTTACCATCACGCCGGAGGATATTTTTGCCCATGTGGCCGCCGGCGGCGATTTGTGCACCACCACCGCCAACAACATGGGCGAATACGCCGAGTGGTTCGCCAAGTACGCCGACGACTACGATGGCGTGATTCATATCAACATCGGCTCCGGCTTCTCCTCCTGTTATCAAAACGCTTGCCTCGCCGCCGAGGACTACCCCAACGTTCGGGTCATCGACTCCATGAATCTGTCCACCGGTCAAGGCTTGGTGGTACTAGAAGCCTGCCGTCTCGCCAAGAATGCGGCCAATTTGGATGAACTAGCTGATGCGATTCGTGCTTTCACGACACAGGTAGAGGCTAGCTTCCTGCTCAGCCGTCTGGATTACATGGTCAAGGGCGGTCGCTGTTCCTCCGCCGCTGCGTTGGGCGCAAACCTGCTGAACCTGAAGCCCTGCATCGAGGTCAAAAACGGTAAGATGAGTGTGGTGAAAAAGTATCGGGGCAATTTTGAAAAGTGTCTGCCCATGTATGTCAAGGATCGCCTGACCAATCGGGAGGACGTAGACCGCAACATCCTGTTTGTCACCAAGACTCCTGTGGCGGATACCGCTTATGAAGCAGTCATGAAGGCCGTAGGCGAACACGGCGGTTTCGAGAAGGTCTACGAAACCGATGCCGGCTGCACCGTGTCCTGCCACTGCGGTCCCGGTACCCTGGGCGTGCTGTTCGTTCGCAAGTAAATATGACGGGCGTGCTAATCCAGCACGCCCGTGTCTATTTTATCAATACGCCTGATACCAGCGGCGGAGTTCTCGGGTTTTGATGAAGCCCAGACGTTCATACAGGGCGATGGCCTTTTGGTTGGTGGAGGCCACCTCCAGCGTCATGGTGGTGCCTTCGATTAGCGACATGGCCGTATGCATCACCCGTTCTCCTGCCCCCGGCTCCACCGCCGCAATGCCCAGCAGTTTCGTATCCTCCAGCCAGAACAGCCCCAAAAGTGCGCCTTCATGATGTACAAAATACGCACCGCCGGACTGAAGCAGTGTTTTCTCATCCGCCATTGTCAGGGTAGCAGCGTTGTCCACCTGCAACATCCGCTGATTATATATCTCACGCCAACGTGACACCGTCTGCTCCGTCACCGGGAACAGATGCGCCAGCTTCTGCGCATCCACTGATGCGGTGCCCTGCATCTCAAAAACCGACGCATGGAGCTGCCCCTGCACTTCACCGGCACTCCAGTAGATTCGCTCCGCTCCAGCCGCACGGCAAAATCCGACACACTCCCGAATCAGTGGCTCCATCTGCCCCGGATGCGCCTCCACTACCCGGATATAGGCCTCCTGCCGGTATGGAATCTCAGCCAGCATAAGACTGGCTGTGCCGTATTCCGTTGTAAATAATGGGATGTCCTTCATACAATCCACTCCTTTATTTTATCATATCACGTTTTTTCTTGATTCGCAAGCTTGCAACCGACTCCGGCTTGTGATATAGTTTAATAAAGAGGTGATTTCCATGTTTTGTCCCAAATGTGATATGTCCCGACCGGAAGATCCTAAGTTCTGCAGCGAATGCGGCACAGCCTTGATTCCTCTGTCCACCATCAAAAAAGGCCGCATCTGGCCGCCGCTGGTGTTTATGGCGGTGATGCTAGCGGTGGGCTTTGGCGTGTTTTTTCTAACGTGGAAGGATGCCCCCTCTGTCCCTGAATCCACTCCCTGGTTTTCTGTTGAGGATGGAACGCTGTACTTTGATGAATCCATCTACACCGGCGGCGATGTTCTGCATATTCCCGAAACCGTGGATGGGCAGACCGTGACCGCTATATCGGAGCGGTGCTTTATCCATTGCGATTTCATTTCCGCCGTGGAGTTTCCCGACACCATCACCACCATCGGTGACAGCGCCTTTGAAAACTGCAACGCCCTGCAGGGTGTAAAGCTGCCCGAAGGCGTGCGCAACCTCGGCGGCTACGCCTTCTACAACTGCGACGCACTGGAGGCCATCTACATCCCCGGCTCTGTAGATTTCATGGGCCCGAACACCATTGGACACTGCGAATCCCTGCAGCACGTCTTTTTCGCAGGCGAAAAGGACGAATGGGAGCTGCTTTATCCCCATTATTTGAACCCTCAAGTCCAAATTTACGCCGTTACCGGCCCGGATGCCAGCGACTACTCCCCTATCTAAGCCAATTTTTTGTGCAATATGCCGATAAATCCGTCGGCAGCCTCACTTAAATCTGACCCCTTCAAACAAATTTAATTCAAAAACACCTTTTTTTACAAAAAACATCTTGCATTATCCCAAAAAAGATGTATAATACCCATGTCAGTTGATTTGAATGCGAAAGGAGGTTGTCCCCATGAAGAAGATCATTTGCAAGAAGGAGTACGACACCGAGACCGCTACCCTGGTCAAGAAGTATGTCTGCGGCTTCTATGGCGATCCCGCTGGCTACGAGGAGTCCCTGTACCAGACCCCCAACGGCCTGTACTTCCTGTACGTCTGCGGCGGCGAAAACTCTCCCTACCCCACTGAGGATATCCTGCGTCTGGCCAAGACCAAGGTCAACGACTGGATGGAGAACCACTAATAGCACTACATACCCTGAGGAGTCTGCTTTCGCAGGCTCCTTTTTTCACGGCAATGCATTTCTTGACAAGTGTGATATGATAGAATTATCTTACTAATCAGGTGGAATCCCTATGCGAATGAAAGCTTTTTTTCTGATTGCGCTGGTGCTGGTTTCTCTGTTTTCCGGCTGTGCCCAGATTCCGCAGGCGCAGGTGGCAGCTACCACGCTGCCCGTTTATCAGTTCACGGTACGCCTGTGTGAAGGCACCGGCATCACCGTCACCCGGCTTGTGACAGAAAATGTTTCCTGCCTCCATGACTACTCTCTCAACGTCTCTCAGGTTCGGGCCGCTGAGGCCGCTGAGGTCATCGTCCAGTCCGGCATGGGACTGGAGGACTTTATGGGAGATATCCTCGCCGACGCGGACATCATCGACAGCGCCGCAGGCATCGAAGCAGCCCACTGTCACCACAGGCACGAAGGGCATCACCATGAGGAGGATCCCCACATCTGGCTATCTCCAGAAAACGCCATGCTGATGGCTTCCAATATCTGCGAAGGCCTGTGCCAGCGTTTCCCGGCCCATCAAGCTACTTTCCAGAAAAATCTGATTGGTCTGCTGGCGGAGCTGGAGGACCTACAGAACTACGGAACGCAAACACTGGCAGACCTGTCCTGCCGAGAACTGGTCACCTTCCACGATGGCTTCACCTATCTGGCCGAATGTTTTGACTTGCACATCCTCAAGGCAGTGGAAGAAGAGTCCGGTAGCGAGGCCTCAGCGCAGGAGCTGATAGAATTGATTGAACTGGTGCAGGACCATCAGCTTCCGGCTATTTTCACCGAGACCAACGGCAGCGTCTCAGCCGCTGACATTATCTCCGCTGAAACCGGCCTGTCCGTCTACCAGCTTGACATGGCCATGGCAGGTGACGATTACTTCAAGGCCATGTACCACAACATCGACACACTAAAGGAGGCATTGGGATGAAGCTATTTTTCCACGGTGGCAGCTGTGGGGATTCCTGCTGCCTGCGTGTGCAAAATCTGTCCGTAAAAATCGGCTCTGAGCAAATCTTGCACGGCGTAGACCTGCACGTCCACTGCGGCGAGCTGGTTGCCCTCATCGGCCCCAATGGTGCCGGAAAAAGTACATTTTTAAAGGCCGTTCTGGGCCACCGGGATTACGACGGTGTTATCGCTTTCTCATCCCCCGGACAACGAGAGCGGCGGCCACGAATCGGTTATGTCCCCCAAAGCCCCAACTTCGACCCCGGTGACCCGGTTTCGGTGGCGGACCTGTTCGCTTGCTGCATGAGCAAACGACCTGCCTTCCTGGGCCTGTCCAAGGCCATGCGAAGCAAAGTCCTGGACTGTCTGGAACGGGTTCACGGAGAAGATTTAATCGACAAACGGATAGGCACCCTCTCCGGTGGCGAGCTGCAGCGGGTTCTGCTGGCGCTGGCGCTGGAGCCACTCCCCAATATCCTGATTCTCGACGAGCCACTGTCCGGCGTAGACGTGGAAGGTATGGGAATGCTGATGGATATGCTGGACGAAATCCGTAAGACCTATGACCTGTCCATTCTGATGACCACCCACGATTTTTCCACCCTCGACCGGTACGCCGATCAGGTGGTGCTGATTGACCGGACAGTGCTGACGAAGGGCACGCCTGCGCAGGTGCTGGCTTCAAAGGAATTTCAGGAGACCTTCCATCGCAAAGGAGGTGCCCCATCATGAGCTTGTGGTACGCTTTCTGTGATTTGATTCCGCTGGAGATGCTCCGCTGGGCCTTCATGCGCAATGCCTTGCTGGCAATCGTGGTGATGGCTCCTCTGTTCGGCATCCTGTCCACCATGATTGTGACCGGACGCATGAGCTTTTTCTCCGATGCGCTGGGCCACTCCGCCTTTACCGGCATCGCCATTGGTTGCATCTGCGGCATCGCTGCCCCCATTTGGGTAGCGGTACTGTTCTCTCTGGTTTTCTCGCTGCTGTTCTCCTTCGTTCGAAGCCGCTCCAATCAGGCCGCTGACACGCTGATTGGCGTGTTCTCCAGCACCGCTGTGGCATTGGGCATCTTCATCGCCACCCTCGGCGGCGGCAGCTTCACGAGGTACAACAAATATCTCATTGGCGACATTCTGTCCGTCACGCCGGCGGAGATTGGGATGCTGATGCTGGTTCTGGTATTCGTGCTGGTGTTCTGGGTCCTCTACTCCAACCGGCTGACCCTTACCGCCATCCATCCCCAGCTGGCTTCCTCCCGGGGCATCCCGGTGCAGCTAAGCCAGACCATCTTCACCGCCGCCATTGCAGTGGTGGTTACCCTGGCCATTTCCTCAGTGGGCCTGCTGATTCTCAATTCCTTGCTGGTGCTC
Organism: Faecousia sp.; assembly: GCA_045541155.1. Lineage (GTDB taxonomy): Bacteria > Bacillota > Clostridia > Oscillospirales > Oscillospiraceae > Faecousia. The sequence goes on along the minus strand of JAZQIN010000182.1, from coordinate 3,717 downwards.
CCCGGTGCATCTGCTCGAAATGTGGCAAAGAATTTGAAACAATACCACCTGTTTTCCGTGCTGTTCGCACTGGTTTCCGGTATCGCAGGACTGGTAGTCTCCTATTTCTGGGGTGCCTCCGCCGGTGCCGCCATTAGTCTGATTCTGGCGCTGATTTTTGCTGCGACCTTCCTGCTTCGGAAAGTGAGGAGCTGATATGGCCCAGATTTGCATTTGCCCCATTGCCCGGATGCGCAGTGATTTCCCCTCCAAATTCGGTATCCCACGGCAAAGTGGGTTGGTCAATCAGTTGCGCTCTACCATCGTATTCGAAGAACCGTACCGAAATCCGGATACCCTCCGAGGTATTGAAGGATTTTCCCATTTGTGGCTGATTTGGCAATTTTCGGAGGCTGTACGGGAGGATTGGTCTCCCACGGTCCGGCCCCCTCGGCTGGGTGGCAATACCCGTATGGGCGTCTTTGCCACACGCTCCCCCTTCCGGCCCAACAATCTGGGCCTATCTTGCGTACGCCTGCTGGGCATCGAACAGACAAAGGATGGCACCGTAATCCATGTGGCTGGTGCGGATTTGATGGACGGCACACCGATTTTCGACATCAAGCCCTACATCCCCTACAGCGACAGCCACCCAGATGCGCTGGGTGGCTTCACAGACACCGCCGGTGATTTTCTGCTGGAGGTGGTGTTCCCACAGGAACTGCTGGTACGTCTGCCAGAGGAAAAGCGGGAAGCAGCGTTGGCTTTGCTCTCCCATGACCCTCGCCCCTCCTATCAGCGTAAGGCCAGTCGGGTCTACGGACTGCCCTTTGCCGGTTGGGACATCCGCTTTACCGTGAAGGAGAATGTCCTCACCGTCCGGGAGGTAGAAAAAATATAACGGAGCCGAAACCGGCTCCGTTTTCTTTTACATTTGCTGGGGCGGAATCCAGGAAGGAATCGCATCCACCATTCGTCCGCCTCTGGGCGGCATGCCCATATCCTTATTCCGATTGAGGAACACAAAAATCGCCATCAGCAGGCCCAGACCCATCAGCCCGGCTACCAGACCGATTACAAAGTAGGTCGTTGCGCTCCGGGGATCAGCCGACACGAACACATCGTGATAAGCCATGTACTCCAGAACCGTCAAAGCGATACTGACACCGGACAGTCCCAGCGCCAAAAATGTTAATATCATCGCCTTCACCAACACCGCATTCTCCACCGCCGGAGAAAGCACTGCAGCCCCCTCAAGCATATCCATCAGATATTCCGTCAGCGCCGTTTCGTCCATACTTGCCATTTTCTGCCACTCATTAATATCCAACAGCTGTTTCGGCAAATACGGAAGCACATCCAGTACCAAGCTCACCGTCAGGCCAACCACAATCACAACCAATACCAGCATGATAATCATCAACGTCAGCATGGCTTTGCGCTTGGACTTGACCTGTCCACGAGCCACTTGACGGTACTGATCGGAAATACAGCCTAGCAGCCAGATGTTCGCCACCGGCACCCACGCCGTCCAGGGCTTGTGGATGCCCCGGCGCTTGGCAATGGTATACAGTGCCAGCGACAGCAGCACATATGATGCCAGCCCCATGCCAAAACTCAGAAAATCTGCCATCAATCCAATTAAATTAACCATTTTCGCATCTCCTTACTTAATCAGCTTGCAGACCAGCTCGGTGTAGGCCACCGGGTCATCGATGGGCAACTCCGCCATCAGCTGGGCCTGATACATCAGCAGTTGGGCGTAGTCCTTTGCCAGAACAGGGTCAGCGGTCATAGCGGCTTCCATGGCCTTAACCGCCTCATGCTCGGCGTTCAGTTCGAGAATCCGTCCCACGGAATAAGCAAACTCCGGCTCCATCCGCTTCATATACTTCTCCATCTCAAAACTCATGCCACTTTCCGGCACCATGCACACCGGCAGACTTCCCAAATCAGAGGACAGCCGGACCTCCTTGACCTGCTCGCCAAGGCTCTCTTTCACGAAGGTCAGGAAACCCTTCAGCGCCTCGGTCTTGCTTTCCAGCTCCTTCTTCTCTTCCTCGGTCTGCAGTCCGAGATCCTCGGACGCGACGTTGCAGAATTTCTTCTCATCATAGGTCATGAGGGTGTTGGGGATGAACTCATCCACGTCCTCAGTGCAAAGCAGCACATCGTAGCCACGCTTTTTCAAGGTCTGCACCTGCGGCACCTTCGACAGACGCTCCCGGTTTTCGCCGGTGATATAGTAGATTTTCTCCTGACCCTCTGCCATGGCATCGGCATATTCCTTCAAGGAAATCAGCTTATCCTCCTTCTCAGACCAGAACAGCAGCAAATCCTGCGTGGCATCCTTGTGAGAACCGTAGTCGGAAACAGTGCCGTACTTCAACTGGCGACCGAAAGCAGCGTAGAACTTCTCATAATCCTCACGGTCGTTTTCCAGCATGGACTTCAGCTCGGACTTAATCTTCTTCTCGATGTTACGGGCAATGATGGTCAGCTGGCGGTCATGCTGGAGCATCTCACGGCTGATGTTCAGGCTCAAATCCTGACTGTCCACGATACCACGAACAAACCGGAAGTGCTCCGGCAACAAATCCTCGCAGCACTCCATAATCATCACGCCGGAGGAGTACAGCTGCAATCCACGCTTATGCTCCTTGGACCAGAAATCGTAGGGAGCCTTGCCGGGGATATACAGAAGTGCCTTGAAAGTAACACTACCCTCGGCGCTGGTGTGGATGGTGCGCAGGGGCTTTTCGTAATCAAAGAACTTTTCACGGTAAAAAGCGCTGTATTCCTCCTCGGAAACGTCCTTTTTCGCTCTCTGCCAAAGAGGAATCATGGAATTGAGGGTGTCTTCCTCCATGTAGGACTCGTACTCCTCAGAGTCCTCTTTCTTACGAGACTTGCTGATTTCCATCCGGATGGGGTAACGGATATAGTCCGAATACTTCCGAATCAGCTCCCGAATCCGGTACTCCTCAAGGAACTCGGAGTACTTGTCGTCCTCGGTATCCTCCTTCAGCGTCATGATGATATCCGTACCGGCATTGGCCTTGGTGGTTTCTTCGATGGTGTATCCATCGGCACCACCCGAAATCCACTTCCACGCAGTGTCCTCGCCGTACTTTCTGGTGATGACCGTGACGGAGGATGCCACCATAAAGGCAGAGTAAAAGCCCACGCCGAACTGACCGATGATGTCGATATCCTCGGTCTTTTCCATGGCCTGCTTGAAGCCCAAGGAGCCGGACTTAGCGATGGTACCCAGATTCTCCTCCAGTTCTGCCCGGCTCATGCCGATACCATTATCAGAAACGGTGATGGTACGGGCCTTCTCATCACGGGTGATGGTGATGGCCAAATCCTCCCGGTTCAGACCAACCTTATCATCGGTCAGGGCGATATAGGCCAGCTTATCCATGGCATCGCTGGCATTGGAGATGATTTCACGAAGAAAAATCTCCCGATGGGTGTAGATGGAGTTGATCATCAGGTCCAGCAGACGCTGGGATTCTGCCTTAAATTGCATTTTTTCCATTTAGCGGTTCACGTCCTTAGTATTAATTAGCACTCGCATTATTTGAGTGCTAATATTGTACCACACTTTCCGAAAATTGCAAGCCCCTTTACAAAAGTTCTCGATTCGTTCATAAATTATCGTTTAGCGCACTAAGCGCCACACCCCTTGCCTCTCCCTCTGGGAGAGGTGCCCAGTGCGCACACTGGGCGGAG
>JAZQIN010000181.1:0-6284 GCA_045541155.1 Faecousia sp. | reverse complement strand
GCAAACAGATGCCCACCGGGCATCTGTATTTAATGGGTTCGAGTCCTTGCTCCACCATAAAAAAACACCACCCGATGGGTGGTGTTTTTTATGGTGGAGACAACAGGACTCGAACCTGTGACCTCATGCGTGTGAAGCATGCGCTCTAACCAGCTGAGCTATGCCTCCGTTTCGGAACAGATTAGATTATAGCACACAATTCCAAATTGTCAAGTCTTTTCTCTTTGCTTTCTCAGAAAAATCTGATATCATTACCTAAAAGGAGTGGATGCTATGAAATACTCAAAAATGGTGCCAGGGCGTTTTCTGACCCGGCCTAACCGTTTCATCGCTCACGTCGAAATCGACGGTCAACCCCAGATTTGCCATGTGAAGAACACCGGACGCTGTCGGGAACTGCTGAACGTGGGTGCGGAGGTTTGGTGTGAAGTGGCGACCAATCCCCACCGCAAAACCAAATTCGACTTGATTACCGTCCGCAAGGGCCAAAGGCTGATTAACATGGACGCACAGGCCCCCAATGTTGTCGCCGGGGAATGGTTAGCCGCCGGCGGTCTGGGGCACGTAGATAATCTGCGCCCGGAGGTCTTTCATGAGGATTCCCGATTCGATTTTTCTTTCACCCTCGACGGAAAGCAATGCTTTCTGGAGGTCAAGGGCGTGACACTGGAGCATGACGGCGTTTGCGCTTTCCCCGATGCCCCCACGCAACGGGGCGTAAAGCATCTGAAGGGCCTGACACGGGCGGCGCAGGATGGTTTCGGTGCCTATGTCCTCTTTGTGATTCAGATGGAAAACGTTCGTTACATCCACCCCAACGACAGCACCGATCCGGCCTTCGGTCATGCCCTCCGAGAAGCTGCCGCCAATGGGGTAGAAATCCTGGCAATGGACTGCCAGGTGACAGAGGATTCCATGGTCCTGCGTCACCCGGTAGAGGTAAGCCTATAACACCGACTCCAGCTGGGACAGGCTGTCGATTACATAATCCGGCTGGATATCCGCACGGCTGGGGACACCTCTGGTATTGACCCAACAGGTGGCGATTCCGGCGTTGATGCCCCCCAGAATGTCCGAGGTCAGGCTATCGCCCACAATCATCGCTTTTCCCCGGTCGAAATCCGGGATTTGGGAAAATGCCCGGTCAAAAAAAGCCTTGGATGGCTTATCCGCCCCCAATTCCTGCGAAATGAATATCTTCTCAAAATACTTCCCAATATCCGCACTGGCCAGCCGTCCCGCCTGCACCGCACCATTGCCATTGGTGACCAGATACAGCCGGTATTTCTTCGACAGCGTTTCCAGTGCTTCCTGTGCCCCCGGCAGGAACCAATGCCCCTGTGAGAGAAACTGAGGATAAAGCCTCGCCGCCTCCGCCGGATTCGCTCCGCAGCCCAGTTCCTGAATCAACAACTCGAAGCGCTCCGTCATCAATCTGTCCCGGCACAGCTCCCCACGCTCCAGCCGCTCCCAGCAGCATTTGTTATGGTAGCTATAGCGTGCACAATTTTCATCCGTTGCCGAAATGCCCACCGCTTCCAGCGTCCGACGAATCGCCACGGACTCCGCCTGATGAAAATCAAGAATCGTATCATCCAAATCCAGCAGTAAAAACTCAACCATTGCGACGCCTCACAATCTCATTGGCCAATCGGGCAAACTCCGGGATTCCCAGTGTCTCGCCCCGGACATTTCCATCAAAGCCACAGCTGGCAATCACTTCCTCAGCACCGGTCTTTCCCAACTCCGGGAAGCCTGATGCCAGACCATTGCTCAGCTTCTTTCGCCGCATAGCAAAGCTTGCTCGCACTGTCCGGAAAAACACCGCTTTATCCCGGATATCCCAAGGACGCGCCTTCCGGACTTTCAGCATAATCACCGCAGAGGTGACCTTAGGCTGGGGCAGGAAGCAATGGGCCGGAACATCGAACAGAATCTCCGGCTCGGCGTAATACTGGCAGAACACGGTGAATGCACCATAGTCCGCCGTGCCCGGGGCGGCGGCAATTCGCTGGGCTACCTCCTTCTGGACCATGACCGTCACCGTTTCGAAGCATTCCGCCTCCAGCAGTGCCGTCAGGATGGGAGAGGTGATATAATACGGCAAATTGGCGCAGGCCATAGGCCGCAATCCTGCCAGCTTTTCCGCCACCAGTGCAGAAATATCACGCTTAAGCACATCATCCCACACAATTTCCAGATTAGAAAACTCCCCTACCGTCCGACTGAGAATCGGCTCCAGCCGCTTATCCAGCTCCACGGCACAGACCTTCCCCGCCCGTTTGCACAGCTGCTGGGTCAGAGGGCCGATCCCCGGGCCAATTTCCAGCACGCCGGTAGTCTCGTCCACCCCGGATTCCAACGCAATGGACTCCGGCACCCACCGCTGGGTCAGGAAATTTTGCCCCTTTGCCTTTGAAAAATGGAAACCATGCTCCGCAAGCAGAGGCTTCATCACTTGAATATCACATACATCGATCATACAAAAACCGCCTTTCTTACTGCTATCATAGCAGAAGAAAGGCGGTTTTGCAACAAAGTTATCCAAGGAAATAGACGTAGCAGTCACGGACACCGAAAGCGATGGCCTCACTGTAGGTTTCGTAGAACAGGTCCAGACGCTTGTTCTTGATATCACCGCCACAATCCTCGGCGGTTCCGACACCGTAAATGTAGCTGCCGTCCTTGGTAACGATGTACATACGAGTGCCATAGGGAATCAGTCGGGGATCCACGGCTACCACACCCACACGGGTCTTGGTACCAGTGGAAGTCACCTCGCCACCCTCGTCGGTACGGCAATAAGAGGTAGCTTTGTAAGTGTCCACATGAGTGTAGGTCAGGATGTCACCCTCAGGGGTGATGATGACACCGTCGCCAATGATGGGCTTGCGGGAGCCGGAGCCTTTGCTACTTCCGGTGCCACGGGCGATGACCTGAGACACAGGCTCGGTGGTCACTTCCTCGGAAACCACCTTACGGTCGCTTTCCACGCCGTTGGTATAGGTAACCTCTGCGGTGCAGAGCATCTGACCATCCTTGCCCGCCGTCAGGACCACTTCCTTGCCCTTGGGCAGGTTGGCAGTATCCTTATAAACGGTCTCGAAGGAAACCGTCAGGGTGTAGGACTCCTCAACAACCACCGTTTCGGTGATGGCGATAATCATGCCATTCTCCACCGGCGCATCCATATCCACAGAAACACCGGAGTTCTCCTTCAAGGTGATGCCGTTGCGGTCCAGCAGTTCCCGGACCGTCTCGCCGTAGGACAGCAACTGCACGGCGTTGCCGCACACGTCCACGGTCACATCCAAGCCACGGATGATGGTGATGTCGAAGCCCTCATCGGTAGCCTCGGTCTGATAAATGTCGTTGTCATCAAGGGTGATGCCAGCCTCGGTCAGTACCGCAGCCGGATCTGTTTCGTAGGTGGTATGTACCAACTCCTGGTCGCCGTCAATAATCACGAACGTCGTGGCCTCTGCGTGGGCAGGCTGGGAAAATGCCATGGCCGTGCAGAGGATAGCCAGGGTCAGGACACCAATCCTGATCATCAGGGAATGATTCTTATACATGGTCTTGATATTTCTCATTTTGGTAGGTACCTCCTTCCAATCATCTCGCATAAAAATTGCCGGCGCACCGGCAGCGTTTTCTCGTCGTCATCGTATTGACGTTGAATGTTACGAATGCATTATAACATTTTTTTAGAAAAAGTCAAGTATTTTCCTTCAAACTATAACTAACGTCAACTTTTGAACTGATTATGTTAATCATTTTATGTAAACATTCAGTCAAAATATGCGAATCATTGTGCAATTTGACCACAATCCCTTGTGGTTTGACATATTTCAGTTTACATAAGAACTTATTTTTCGTAACTTATGGATTATTACACCGTTTTTCGGGTTTTTATCAATTTTTTAGGGAAATTCTACAATAGCTCTTGACGATCCGGCGGTTTTGTGTTAAATTTCACTATGTCAAAGGCTGCGACGAAGACACGCATTTTCGGAAGGATTTTCAGAGAGGGATCGAAAATTTTTTGGTGTGACGATCCTAAAACACCACCGAAAGTGATACCACTTCCGAGCCGTGGGTGCGGAAATGCCCCACCGGGTACGCCCGTTAAAGCGTCAATGAGTGGCATCCTTCCGGATGCAACCAGGGTGGAACCGTGGAATACATTTATCATTGTATCCCACCCCTGATTTTTCAGGGGTGGGATTTTTCTATACCTCGCCCCAATTACAAGGAGGTTAACAACCATGGAAGAAAATCTGTACACGTTCGAAAATCCCGAGTACCGCAAGACCTTCTGGCACACCTGCTCCCACATCATGGCGCAGGCTGTCAAGCGTCTGTGGCCTGAGGTGCAGCTGGCCATCGGCCCTGCCATCGACGAGGGCTGGTACTACGACTTTGATGCCCCCTTCTCCTTCACCCCCGAGCATCTGACCCAGATTGAGGGCGAGATGAAGAAGATTTGCAAGGAGCGGATTCGTCTGGAGCGGAGTGAAAAACCCCGGGCCGAGGCCATTGCCTACATGGAATCCCTCAACGAGCCTTACAAGGTAGAGCTGATCAACGACCTGCCGGAGGATGCGGTCATCTCCTTCTACACCCAGGGCGATTTCACCGACCTGTGCGCCGGCCCTCATCTGGATCACACCGGTCGCGTCCGCCACAACGGCTTCAAGCTGACCAAGTCCTGCGGTGCCTACTGGCGCGGCGATTCCAATCGGAAGATGCTGCAGCGGATCTACGGCATCGGTTTCCCCAGCAAGGACGAGCTGGACGAGTACCTGAAAAAGCAGGAAGAAGCGCTGAAGCGAGACCACAACAAGCTGGGCCGGGAGCTGGAATTCTTTACCACCGTAGAGGAAATCGGTCAGGGTCTGCCCATCCTGCTGCCCAAGGGCGCACGGGTCATCCAGACCCTCCAGCGCTGGGTGGAGGACGAAGAGCAGAAGCGTGGCTACCTGCTGACCAAGACTCCCCTGATGGCGAAGCGTGATTTGTATCGGATTTCCGGTCACTGGGATCACTATCTGGACGGTATGTTCATTCTGGGCGATCCCTACGACGAGGAGAAGGAATGCTTCGCCCTCCGTCCCATGACCTGCCCCTTCCAGTATCAGGTCTACCTGAACCGGGCACGCTCCTACCGTGACCTGCCCATGCGTCTGGGCGAGACCTCTACCCTGTTCCGAAACGAGGACTCCGGCGAGATGCACGGCCTGATCCGTGTCCGCCAGTTCACCATCTCCGAGGGGCACCTTGTGCTGCGTCCCGACCAGCTGGAGGAGGAGTTCAAGGGCTGTCTGGAGCTGGCAAAGTACTGTCTGGAAACGGTCGGTATGCTGGAGAACTGCTCCTTCCGGTTCAGCCAGTGGGATCCTACCCGTGCCGGCATCAAGTACGAGGGTACTGCCGAGCAGTGGGAGGAAGCACAGCGCATTATGGGTGAAATCCTCGACAATTTAGGCGTTGAGTACGAAATCGGCATTGACGAGGCCGCCTTCTACGGTCCTAAGCTGGATATCCAGTACAAGAACGTCTTTGGCAAGGAAGACACCATCGTTACCATCCAGATTGATATGCTGCTGGCTCAGAAGTTCGGCATGGAGTACACCGACGCCGACGGTCAGAAGAAGGCCCCCTATATCATCCACCGCACCAGCCTCGGCTGCTACGAGCGGACGCTGGCCTACCTGATTGAACGCTATGCCGGTGCCCTGCCCCTATGGATGATGCCCACGCAGGTGAAGGTGCTGCCCATCACCGACCGAGCCCACGACTATGCCAAGGATTTGGCCGCCAAGCTCATCGCTGTGAACATCCACGCCGAGACCGACTGCCGCTCCGAAAAGCTGGGCTACAAGATTCGGGAAGCTCAGATGCAGAAGATTCCCTATATGCTGGTGGTTGGCGACCGTGACATCGAAAACGGTACCGTATCCGTCCGTACCCGTAAGGGTGACGATTTGGGTGCAATGACCCCAGATGAATTCATCGCCAAGTGCCTGATGGAGATTGCTACCAAGAGCAAGGAAGTCTGATATTTATTCGCAAAAAAGCCGCCCTCCGGGGCGACTTTCTGCATTCCGGAACCAGTAAATTATCGTTTAGCGCACTAAGCGCCGCACCCAAAGCCTCCCTCTGACGAGGGAGGTGGGCCGCCGAATGGCGGCTCGGAGGGAGAGAAAACGTTGTTTTTTCTCTCCCCCAGTCAAAAATCAGAGATTTTTGCCAGCCCCCTCATCAGAGGGGGCCAAGGGACG
>JAZQIN010000180.1:0-53903 GCA_045541155.1 Faecousia sp. | reverse complement strand
AAATCGACTATCTCGTATTCGATGGCGAGCATGTCATTGATGTGAACTGAACAGGAAAGCGGCGGCTCAAACGAGCCGCCGCTGCTATTATTTGCCGGGCTTGAAGCTGTCCTTCAGGCTGACGGAACGGTTGAATACCAGATGGTCGGGAGTGGAATCCTTGCTGTCGGGGCAGAAGTAGCCCAGACGCATGAACTGATAGGAGGAGGGGGCCTTTGCGTTCGCAAGACTCTTTTCCAGCTTGCAACCGGTGAGCACTTCCAGAGAATTGGGGCTCAGACAGGCCAAAAAGTCCTTGCCGGCGGCATCCGGATCCGGGTCATCAAAAAGATTGGAATACTGACGCACTTCCGCATCCACGCAGTCATTGGCGTCCACCCAATGGATGGTAGCGCCCTTGACCTTGCGGCCGTCCGCAGGGTCGCCGCCACGGGATTCGGGGTCGTAGGTGGCCAGAACTTCCACCACATTGCCGTTTTCATCGGTGACACAGCCGGTGCATTTAATCAGGTATGCACCCTTCAGACGGCATTCGGGGCCGTCGGGGTACAGACGCTTGTACTTGGGAATGGGCTGGGCAAGGAAATCGTCGGCCTCAATCCACAGGTTACGTGAGAAGCTTACCTCACGGGTACCGTCCTCAGGGCGGTTGGGATTGTTTTCCACAACAACGTTCTCGGACTTACCTTCGGGGTAGTTGGTGATGGTCAGCTTCACAGGCTTCAGCACTGCCATGACACGCTGTGCCGTCTCATTCAAATCCTCCCGGAGGCAATGCTCCAGAAATGCGAATTCGATGGTATTGGGACTCTTGGCAACGCCTACTCGGTCACAGAAGTTCCGGATGGAGTTGGGGGTATAGCCCCGGCGACGCAGACCGCAAAGAGTGGGCATACGGGGATCGTCCCAGCCGGAAACGTAACCATTCTCCACCAAGGCTCTCAGCTTCCGCTTGGACAGCACCGTATGGTCAATGCCCAGTCGGGCGAACTCAATCTGACGGGGGTGGTGGGGAACAGATACATTCTCGACCACCCAGTTGTAAAGAGGACGATGGTTCTCGAATTCCAGAGAGCACAGACTATGGGTAATGCCCTCCAGTGCGTCCTGAATGGGGTGGGCGAAGTCGTACATGGGGTAGATGCACCACTTGTCCCCTTGACGGTGGTGGTGCATATGGCGAATCCGATAGATGACGGGGTCGCGCATATTGAAGTTGCCGGAGGCCAGATCAATTTTGGCTCTAAGTGTATACTTGTTGTCTTCGAATTCGCCAGCACGCATCCGAGCGAACAAATCCAGACTTTCCTCGATGGGACGGTCACGCCAAGGAGAAGTAGCGGGGGTGTTCAGGTCGCCCCGGTATTCCTTGGCCTGCTCGGGGGTCAGTTCGCAGACGTAGGCCAGACCCTTCTTAATCAGCTCCACGGCGTACTCATAGTCCTTCTCAAAATAGTCGGAGCCGTAATAGAACCGGTCGCCCCAGTCAAAGCCCAGCCAGTGGATATCCTCCTTGATTGCTTCAACGAACTCCACGTCTTCTTTGGTGGGGTTGGTGTCATCCATGCGCAGGTTGCACAGGCCGCTGAATTTTTCGGCGGTGCCGAAGTCGATAATCAGCGCCTTGCAGTGGCCGATGTGCAGATAACCGTTAGGCTCCGGAGGGAAACGGGTGTGGACCGTCTGACCGGCATAGCGTCCGCCTTCGGCGATGTCTTCCTCAATGAATGCGTGGATGAAATTTTTGCTCTCGGTGATTTCAGCCATGGGTAAAACCTCTCTTGTACCATAATTACAATAATGATTCATTATAACCTATAGATGCCCATTTTGCAATCAGAAATTATCGTGCTCCGGCATAAAAATCTTTTTTGCCCGGGAGAATTGTTAATAAAGAAAAAACAATCCATAAATCTTGAAAATTGTAGTTGTCATTTTGGCTGACTTATATTAAAATAAGAGGGATACGAAAGAAGGAGTGGATAGAATGAGTGAAGTTAAATATAAACGTATTCTACTGAAGGTCAGCGGTGAAGCCCTTGCGGGTAAGGAAGGCACCGGGCTGGACTTTACTATCCTGCACAGCGTCTGCGCCTCCATCAAGGAGTGTGTTGAAATGGGCGTGCAGGTGGGATTGGTCATCGGTGGTGGCAACTTCTGGCGTGGTGTCAAGAACGGTGCCGGCAAGCTGCAGCGCTCTCACGGCGACGCCATGGGTATGCTGGCAACGGTTATGAACGCCATTGCGGTGGCGGATGTGCTTGATCAGCATGGAGTGGATGCCAGAGTCCTGACTGCTGTGGAGATGAACAAGTTTGCGGAGTATTTCACAAGAGATACGGCAGAGCGTTATTTGAATGACGGCAAGGTGGTGCTGTTTGCCGCCGGTACCGGTAATCCCTACTTCTCCACCGATACCGGTGCGGTGCTTCGGGGTGTGGAAATCGAAGCGGATGCGGTTCTGATGGCTAAGAACATTGATGCCATCTATTCTGCTGATCCCAAAAAGGATCCCAATGCGGTCCGCTATTCCCAGCTTACTTACGCAAAGGTGCTGGAGGACAATCTGAAAGCCACGGATATCACGGCTATGGCGCTGGCGATGGATAATGATATGACCATGGTCTGCTTCGGTTTGGATGAGGAAAACAGTATTGTGCGTGTGGTTCGCGGTGAGGCCATCGGAACCACCGTTAAAAACAAATTTTAAGGAGGACGCTATCATGGCAGTCGATTTCAAAGAATACGGTAGAAGAATGGAAAAATCTCTGGAGCACTTGGCAGATGAGTTCGGCGCAGTACGGGCCGGTCGTGCAAATGCAAAGGTTCTGGATCGGATTACGGTGGAATACTATGGTAGCGAGACACCGCTGAACGGTGTTGCAACCATCTCCTCTCCCGATGCTCGCACGCTTGTAATTCAGCCTTGGGACACCAAGCTGCTCAAAGACATCCAGAAGGCTATTCAGTGCTCTGAACTGGGCATCAACCCCCAGAACGATGGTCGCGTGATTCGGTTGGTGTTCCCTCAGCTGACGGAGGATCGCCGTAAAGAGCTGGTCAAGCAGATTAAGAAGTTTGCTGAGGAGGCCAAGGTGGCCATGCGCAACATCCGTCGTGACGGCATGGACTATGTGAAGAAGCTGAAGAAGAACAGCGAAATCACCGAGGACGAGCAGAAGAAGGCGGAAAAGGATCTGCAGGATATGCTGGATAAGTATATTAAGAAGGTAGACGAAGCTACCGCCGCCAAGGAAAAGGAATTGATGGCGATTTGATTCGGTTACTGCCATCCCGGTGTGGGATTTTTCACACCGGGATGGAGTGAGTTCTTAATTATAATGTAGAAAGAGGTGCTGGATATGGCACTGTCTGATAAGGAAAACCCTTCTGTACCCCAGCATATTGCCATTATCATGGACGGCAATGGTCGTTGGGCCAAAAAGCGTGGCCTGCCCAGAACCGCCGGTCACAAGGCAGGTGGTGAGACCTTTCGCACCATCGCCAACTATTGCCGTGATATTGGCGTAAAATATTTGAGTGTATATGCGTTTTCTACGGAAAACTGGAAGCGTTCTCAGGAAGAAATCGGTGCGCTGATGATTCTGCTGGAGCGGTATCTGGCTGAAGGTCTGCGTGACATGGAAAAAAATAAGGTGTGCTTTCGCTTTTTCGGCGATTTGAGCCGCCTGAATCCCAGACTGCGCAAGCTGTGCCTGCAGGCGCAGGAGCGGTCCCGTGAGTATCATGAGGTGCAGGTGAATTTTTGCCTGAATTACGGCGGTCGGGATGAAATCGTCCGGGCGGCCCGAGCTTTTGCAGCCGATGTGGCGGCTGGAAAGCGGACGGCGGACAGCCTGACCGAAGCTGAATTTGAAAATTATCTCGATTCCGCAGGCGTGCCTGATCCGGAGCTGGTGATTCGCCCCTCTGGTGAGCAGCGGTTGAGTAACTTCCTGCCATGGCAGAGCGCTTACTCGGAATTCGTGTTCATGGATGTCCTTTGGCCGGATTTTGGGCCGGAGGATCTTGATAAAGCCATTGCGGAATATTATCGGCGCAACCGCCGCTTCGGAGGGGTATAAAATGCTGAAAAGAACTGTTGTCGGACTGATATTGGCGCCGGTGCTACTACTTGTGGTGCTGGTGCTGCCGAAGTTTTGTACAGCCCTCATTGCTGGCGTGTTTTCCGCAATTGCAGTCTATGAGCTACTGGGTGGGACGAAGTTGGTTCGCAATCCCCGGATGCTGATTTATACCATGGCAGCCAGTTTCTTTGTGTCTCTGTGGAGCTATTTTGATTGTCCCGGCGCACTGGGCGTGCTTGGTATCGTGGCGTTTTACGCCTTGCTGTTTTCTGAAATTATGCTGTCGGAGATGCGGATTTCTTTCTCCCGGCTGGCGATGTGCATAACCGGTGGCTTGATTGTGCCGTATATGTTCAGTTCTCTGATTCGAATTCTGAACATGACTGAAGGGCGCTTCTACATCTTGATTCCATTCATTGTTGCATTTATGGATGATATCGGTGCCTATTTTGTGGGTTCCTTCCTGGGAAAGCACAAGCTTTGCCCAAACATCAGTCCCAAAAAAACGGTGGAGGGGCTGGCTGGCGGTCTGACCTGCTCAATTTTGGGCATGCTGATTTATGGTCTGATTCTACAGCTGGGCTTCGATTTTGAGGTTAATTATCCGCTGGTTGTGATTTATGGTCTTGTGGGTGCGCTGGCTGGGGTATTTGGTGACTTGAGCTTTTCTGTCATCAAGCGTCAGACCGGTATCAAGGACTATGGTAACATTTTTCCGGGACATGGCGGCATTTTGGATCGGTTTGATTCCGTAGTTGTGGTGGCTCCCCTTATCGAGGCGCTGCTTCTGCTGGTTCCTGTTGCACAAATGTGAGGTACGAAATGGTACGATGTGTCAGTATTTTAGGCTCTACCGGCTCTATCGGCCGCCAGAGTCTGGATATTATCAGTCGGATGGAGGGTGTGCGCGTGGCAGCACTTACTGCCGGCAGCAGTGTTGAATTGATGGCCCAGCAATGCCGGGAATTTCAGCCGGAATTGGCGGTTATGGCTACCAAAGAGGCCGCTGCTGCACTGAAAGCGCAGCTTGGAGATTTGAACACACGAGTGGCGTGGGGCGAGGATGGCCTGATCGAGGCTGCTTCCATAGAAAGCGCCGATTGTGTGATTACAGCCGTGGTGGGCATGGTGGGCCTGAAGCCTACCTTGGCTGCCATTCGGGCAAAAAAACGAATAGGCCTAGCCAATAAAGAGACACTGGTCTGCGCTGGTGAGCTGGTCATGGCCGAGGCCGACAAGTTTGGGGTTGAAATCATCCCGGTGGATTCGGAGCATTCTGCTATTTTCCAGTGCCTGATGGGGGTTGGAGATGCAAGTGAGGTCAAGCGTCTGATTCTGACCTGCTCCGGTGGTCCATTCTTTGGAATGAGCCGTGAGCAGCTGCGTTGTGTTACCAAGGCGGATGCACTGAAGCACCCTAACTGGAAGATGGGGGCGAAAATCACCATCGACTGTGCTACCCTGATGAACAAGGGTCTGGAGGTCATCGAGGCTATGCGGCTTTATCGCCTGCCTGTGGAGCAGGTGGATGTGGTGATTCATCGACAGAGCATCGTTCACAGTATGGTAGAGCTGGTGGATGGCGCTGTGATGGCGCAGCTGGGGGCGCCGGATATGCGACTGCCCATTCAGTTGGCGCTGACCTATCCTCAACGGACGAACTGTCCAGTGGATGGGTTAAACCTGACCAAATGTGCTGCGCTGACCTTCTGCGAGCCGGATGTGGAGAATTTCCCCTGTTTGGCGTTGGCACGTCGTTGCGCCAAAATGGGAGGTACGGCTTGTGCGGTGATGAACGGTGCCAACGAGGAGGCAGTCGCTCTGTTTTTGCAGGATAAGATTGGCTTCTATGACATTTATGAGTTGGTGGTTAAGGCCGTGGAGTCTGTTCCAAATGTGACAGCCCCCACGCTGGAAGATATTCTGGAGGCGGACCGCCTTGCCCGGGAAATCGTTCGAAAGTCTGTATAAATTGCGAGGCGCTTATGTCGATTTTATTTGCGATTCTTCTGTTCAGTGTTCTGATTTTTGTCCATGAATTGGGCCATTTTCTGGCGGCGAAGGCTTCCGGCGTTCGGGTCAATGAGTTTTCCATGTTCATGGGTCCTGCAATTTTAAAAAAGCAGGTAGGCGAGACAGTCTATTCCCTGCGGTGTATCCCCATTGGCGGATTCTGCGCCATGGAAGGGGAGGATGAGGATACGGAAGATCCCCGTTCCTTCCAAAAGGCGGCATGGTGGAAGCGACTGATTATTCTGGTCGCCGGTGCGGCGATGAATTTTTTAGCAGGATTGATTTTGTTCGCTGTGATTTTTATGCCGCAGGATGAAATTGCGGTGCCGGTTATCTCCCGTTTTGAGGCAGAATGCACCCTGCAGGGAGAGAATGGCCTACAGGTGGGTGATGAGATTTTGGAAATTGATGGAGAGAAAATCTATGTTTCTTCGGATGTTTCCATGATTCTTTATCTCAATGATACTCCAACTCATGATTTGGTCATCCTTCGTGACGGTCAAAAAATTGAACTGAACGACTTCTCTATGGAGAAAAAACAGTTTAATAATGAGCAGACTGCACGTTATGGCTTTGATTTCGATGTGATTCAGCCGACTTTTGGTCAGCGGCTGGCCTATGTATGGGACAATACAATCGATAATATCCGAAATGTCCGGCTGAGTTTGCAGATGCTGATTACCGGAAAGGCAGGACTCAAGGATATGTCTGGCCCGGTTGGAATCGTGGATACCATGTCCACAGTGGCGGATGCTTCCGAAACGAATAAGGATGCGTTGCTGAATATGTTGTATTTCGGTGGAATCATTGCGGTGAATCTGGCTGTGATGAATCTGCTTCCGCTGCCTGCGTTGGATGGTGGACGTGTGTTCTGTCTTCTGATTACTACGGTGATTCAGAAAATCACTAAAAAGAAAATTGACCCCAAGTACGAGGGATATATCCACGGAGTGGGTATGGTGCTACTGCTGATATTGATGGCGGTCATTATGTTCAAGGACATTATTTTCATCTTCAGGAGGTGAGTGCATGACCAGACAAATTGAAGTTGGAGGCGTTACCATTGGTGGCGGCGAGCCAGTTGTGATTCAATCCATGCTCAACACCAAAACCACCGATGTGACCGGATCTCTGGAGCAGATTTTTCGACTCCAGGCGGCTGGTTGCCAAATTGTACGGCTGGCTGTGCCTAATATGGAGGCGGTTCGGGGTTTTGCGGATATTTGTAAGGAAAGTCCTTTGCCGCTGGTAGCGGATATCCATTTTGATTATAAGCTTGCCATCGCCGCTGCGGAAGCCGGTGCGTCCAAGATTCGCATCAATCCCGGTAACATCGGCGGCGAGGATCGGGTGCAGGCTGTGGTTGACGTTTGCAAGGATAAAAAGATTCCCATCCGCATTGGCGTCAATGGCGGAAGTTTGGATAAAACACTGCTGGAGAAGTATGGTCACCCCACGGCCGAGGCACTGGTGGAAAGCGCCTTTCAGCATTTGGAGTTGCTCGAAAAGTACAGCTTCTACGACACCTGCGTTTCCATGAAGTCCTCAACGGTGCCGACCATGGTGGCAGCTGCGCGGCTGTTCCGTTCCAGATGCGACTATCCTATCCATATTGGCGTCACCGAAACAGGACCTGTCCGTCAGGGGCTGATTAAGTCCGCTATGGGCATTGGTGCACTGCTGCTGGACGGCATTGGCGATACCATTCGTGTCAGCCTGACCGATGATCCAGTGGAGGAGGTATATGCCGCAAAGGATATCCTGAAAGCGGCTGGCCTGCGCAAGGAAGGTGTCAACATCATCTCCTGCCCCACCTGCGGACGGACTCGAATCGATTTGATTGGCCTGGTGCAGCAGGTGGATGAGGCGTTGAAGACCTGCAAGAAACCTATCACCGTTGCGGTTATGGGCTGCATCGTCAATGGTCCCGGTGAGGCCAGAGAGGCGGACATCGGCATTGCCGGTGGCGACGGCTGGGGCACTATTTTTGAAAAGGGCGTTCAGGTGGAAAAGTTGCCGTATGAGGCGCTTTTACCTGCGCTGCTCAAGCGCATCGAAGCAATGTAAAGGGCGGAGCATCTCCGCCCTTTCTTCCCACAATTGAGGTAGAAATGACAGAGACTGTTTTCTTTTTTGATTTGTTTTCAGATTATGACCCTCCTGAGGAACAAAAATCTCTTTTGGCGGATGCCCATCTGCTGGAGGCGGAGATTGACCAGACGGAGCGGAAGATACTGGTGCGTTTGTTTGCGCCAAACTACATTCCGGCACGTTACCTCGATGGAGCATCCAGCTGGCTGCGGCAGTATTACCATCTACGTGAGGTGGTGCTGACTTGCGGACATCCGGCGGATCAGCTTTTTAAAATCGAGCCGGAAGAGTTGCGAAACCTTTTCGTTGCGGAGGACTCCATGGCGCGAGGCTCGCTGGCTGGGGCCTGCTGGAATTGGCAGGGGAATACGCTGAAAATCTGCCTGAAAGCCAACGGTAAGAAGGAATTGGAGTCTTCGGCAGGAAAAGTCAGTCGCATTTTAGCAGAGCGTTTCGGTACGGATGTTACAATCAGCATTGAAACCGGCTGTGCGTTGGAGGGGCAGGCTTTGTTCGCCGCTATGGAAAAAATGCGACAGGAGATGGTGGATGACCTTCCCCTTGCCGGCACCGCCGCACCGAAGGCTGTGCCCGTGGCGGTGTCAAGCGATGCCATTTTCGGAAAGCCCTTCCGGGGAAATGCGGTGCCCATGAAAGAATTGGATTTAAACATGGGCAATGTCATTGTGGAGGGCAAGGTTTTTGCTATCGAACACAAGGAGCTGACCAAACGCAATGCCGTAGTCATCAAGTTCGATATGACCGACAATACATCCTCCGTGCGAATCAGCCGTTTTTTGGAGAAAAAAGAAGCCGACCCTATTATGAATGGGGTGAAAATTGGCAGTGTGATTCGCGTCACAGGACGATTGATGATTGATAACTACACCAATGAAATGGTGCTCAAACCCAATGCCATCATGCCCGGTTCCATGGATAAACGTGTGGATACCGCCAAAGATGGTAGACGTGTTGAACTGCATATGCATACGGTCATGAGTAATATGGATGCGCTGACCAACACCAAGGCGGCTATCAAGCAAGCGGCGGCCTGGGGCCACAAGGCCATTGCCATCACCGACCATGGCTGTGTTCAGTCGTTTACAGATGCGCTCCACGTGGTGGAGGACTGGAAGGGGGCACCAAAGGTAGCCGGAACAGACGAGACCATCAAGATTCTGTACGGCTGTGAGGGCTATTATATCAATGATGTGGATGACCGGCTGGCGGTCCACGGCAGGACCAATATGCCCTTCGATGGAGAATATGTGGCCTTCGATTTGGAGACCACCGGCCTTTATCGCCACGATACCATCATTGAAATCGGTGCGGTCCGGATGAAGCAGGGCGTAGAGCTGGAACGGTTCCAGACCTTCGTCAATCCCGGACGAAAGCTGCATCCTAAGGTTGTAGAGTTGACCGGCATCAATGACGATATGCTGGCAGGTGCACCGAACATTCAGGAGATTATGCCCCAATTTCGGGATTTTGTGGGAGACAGTGTTCTGGTGGCTCACAATGCGGATTTTGATGCCAATTTTATCCGCAGAGCCTGCGAGGAGCAGGGTATCCAATGGGATATGACCTATGTGGATACGCTGGCGATTTCCCAGTGCCTGATGCCGGAAATGGGTAAATTCCGGCTGGATATTGTGGCGAAAAAGTTTGAACTGGACGATTTTAATCATCATCGTGCCGGTGACGATGCACTGGTTTGCGGACGGATTGCCGGTCGGCTGTTTGAGATGCTGACGGAACGGGGCGTGGAGGATATCCAGTCCATCAACGCCGCAATGCTGCCACTGCGTCCGGCCCATCGGCAGGAAACAGTCAGATGTCAGCACATCGTACTGTTTGCCAAAAATCAGACGGGCCTGCGCAATTTGTACCGCCTGATTTCGGAATCTAATCTGAAATACTTCCGCAAATTCCCACGGATTTTCAAATCTGAGCTGCTGAAATATCGAGAAGGACTGATTATTGGCTCTGCCTGTGAGAATAATGAGCTGTTTCAGGCGGTGTTGTCAGGCAAAAGCCCCGAGGAGCTGGAGCGAATCGCATCCTTTTATGACTATCTGGAGGTGCAGCCCATCTCCAACAATCGGTTCATGCTGGCTCCTAGAAAGGTGGACAAGGATGGACGGGAGGTGGAGCCGCCCATTGCGATTAACGAGGAGCAGCTTCGTCAATTCAACCGGGATATTGTGGCGCTGGGCGCACGGATGGGCAAACTGGTGGTGGCTACCGGTGATGTCCATTTCCTGAATCCGGAGGATGAGATTTTCCGTCATATTCTGCTGGCGACGAAGGGGTTCGACGATGCAGATAAGGACAACCCTCTGTATTTGCGGACCACCGATGAAATGCTTCGGGAGTTCCAGTATTTGGGGGAAGAAAAGGCAAAGGAAATCGTCATTACCAATCCGAATTTGATTGCGGACATGTGTGAAACGGTGCGCCCGGTGCCTCACAATCTGTTTGCTCCCTCCATTGAGAACTCCGTGGAGGATCTGAAAAGTCTGGTTTATGGCAAGCTTCACAGGCTCTACGGTGATAATCCGCCGGAATTGTTCGTCAAGCGTGTGGAGACGGAACTAAATGACATCATCAACTGTCACTATGATGTCATTTATATGTCCGCTCAGAAGTTGGTACAAAATTCTCTGGAGAACGGCTATCTGGTGGGCTCCCGTGGATCGGTTGGGTCGTCCATTGTGGCCTATATGTCCGGCATTACGGAGGTCAACTCCTTCCCACCCCACTATCGGTGCCCCAATCCTGCGTGCAAGCACACGATTCTGGATATCCCAAAGGGATACAACTGTGGGGCGGATTTGCCGGATGCGGAATGTCCCAAGTGTGGCACTAAGCTGGAAAAGGACGGCTTCAACATTCCTTTTGAGACGTTTCTTGGCTTCGGCGGTGACAAGGTGCCGGATATCGACTTGAATTTCTCCGGCGAATATCAGGCCAGAGCCCATGCATACTGTACGGAAATGTTTGGAAGAAGTCATGTTTTCCGTGCCGGAACCATTGGCACCGTTGCGGAAAAAACGGCTTTCGGTTATGTTAAGAAATACATGGAGGAGCATGGAAAGTCCGCGCCGGCACCGGAAATGGCTCGTCTCGCTTCCGGCTGTGTGGGCGTTCGCCGGACAACCGGTCAGCACCCCGGCGGCCTGGTGGTCATTCCTCAGGAAAATGAGATTTGGGATTTCTGTCCCGTGCAGCACCCGGCGGATGATCCGAAGTCTGATCAGATTACGACGCACTTTGAATACCATTCGATGGAGGAAAACCTGCTCAAGCTGGATATGCTGGGCCATGATGACCCCACGATGATCCGCATGATGGAGGATATGACCGGCGTGGATGCCAAGACTATTCCGCTGGATGATAAAAATACCATGTCCATTTTTACTTCTTCGAAGGTTTTGGGCTATGAGGATGACAAGCTACTTGGCCCCACCGGCGCAGTTGCGGTGCCGGAATTTAACACCCGATTCACCCGGGGCGTTTTGCTGGACACCATGCCCACAAAGTTCGATTTTCTGGTCCGAATTTCTGGGTATACCCATGGTACGGATGTGTGGCTGGGCAATGCCCGGGACCTGATTACCTCCAAGACCGCTACAGTCGATGGTACCATCGGCTGCCGTGATGATATCATGATTTATCTGATTTCCTGCGGAATGCCAGAAAAACGTGCCTTTAAAATCATGGAGTCCGTCCGTAAGGGCAGAGGATTGCCAGATGGTGCGGAGGAAGAAATGATTGCCGCCGGAGTGCCGGATTGGTACATCGGCTCCTGCAAAAAAATCAAGTATCTGGTCCCTAAGGCCCATGCGGTGGCCTACATTATGATGGCATTTCGCATTGCCAGGTTCAAGGTGTACCATCCGCTGGCATTCTATGCGGCCTATTTTTATCGCCGCAGCCAAAAGGGTGGATTTGATGCAGTGATGATGACCAATGGCATGGACACCGTCATGGGACACATTGACGCAATCGACAATAACGAAAATGCCACGGATAAGGACGAAGACCTGCTGACAACACTAGAGGTGGTGTATGAGTTCTACCTGCGTGGGTTGGAGTTTCTGCCCATTGATATCTATAAAAGCCACGCAACGAAATTCCTAATTGAGGATGGAAAGCTTCGACCTCCGTTCGTTTCGATTTCCGGCCTTGGTGAAAACGCTGCTATCAGTCTGATGGAAGGCAGAGAAGGCAGGGATTTCCTTTCCATTGAGGAGGTCGCCATTGCCTGCCCCAAGGTCTCCAAAACTCATATCCAAATGTTGAAGGATGCTGGGGCTTTCGGAAATATGGCGGCAACCAATCAGGTGACGTTCTTTTAAGGGGTGAGATATATGAAATGCAGTGAAGCGACCGTGGTGCATGGCAGAGTGCAATGGCTGGATATTGCCAAAGCAATTGCAATTGTGATGGTCGTATTCGGACATACTGTTCGTGATGGTTACGCACAATTGTTGGTGTACGGCTTCCATGTGCCGCTTTTCTTTGTGACAGCGGGAATGTCCTCTTTCTATTCAGAGAGCAAGAAGAATAGGGTTAAAAAAGATTTTATCAGAATAATGATTCCTTATTATGTTTGGGGAATTCTGAGTATTGGGCTTTATGCGTTGCTGGGCAGCGTGGCTCAGGATAAATTTGGAATCCATACAGATTTGTCTGTTATCAAAAACATTGGTGGATTGCTGTTTGGATCAACACGGAATGGATATATGCAATACAACCTGCCGTTGTGGTTCCTGCCGTGCCTGTTTGTAACTCGATTGCAGTTTTATCTGCTGTGCAAAGTCTTTCAAAACAAAAAAATAGGTGTTGTAGTTGCGTCTGCGGTGATTGCGGCGATTGGTGTGGCGTATTCCTACCTCGACTTACCGTATCTGCCGTTTAGTTTTGAAGTTTCCCTGATTATGCTTCCCTTTTTCGTGTTGGGTAATTGGGCGATGTCTCAGAAACGGATGTGGATGGCATTGGAAGGTAAGCGAGTTGCCGTTACACTGTGCGCAATGGTGTTAACGTTAGGTGCTGTGCTGTTGGCGATGCTGAATAAGCGGCCCAAGTATCATATGAATTTCTTTCCGTGTTTTCCACTGTTTCTGCTGGTTGCGTTGATGGGCAGCTGCGGTATCATTCTGCTTTCGATGGGAATTCAAAAGTGTAAGTTCCTGTCTTATCTTGGACGTAACACATTAGGGATCCTGGTCATGCATAAGTATCCTGTGTTGATTTTTCAGCTAGTTGGCCCGTTTGAGGCTTTGCTGAACGCTGGAGAGCCGTTGCTTCCGAGTGCTTTGGCAGGATTGGTTGTGACAGGAATTGCAATAGGCGCATGCCTCATTGTTTCTCAAATTGTAATGAAAATTTGCCCATTTGCCCTGACGGGTGAGGTGCGAAAGAATCACAAAAAAATATAATCAGGAGGGTCATATCATGCAAGACATCGGTCAACAGTTCCATATCCGCTGTGTCGAGGGGGACGTGGGGCGCTATGTGTTTTTGCCGGGGGATCCCGGTCGTTGCGAGGCAATTGCCGCACACTTTGAGAATCCGGTACATATCGGCATGAATCGGGAGTACAACATTTATACCGGCTATCTGCTGGGACAGAAGGTCAGTGTTTGCTCCACCGGCATCGGTGGCCCTTCTTC
The DNA here is from genome assembly GCA_045541155.1 of Faecousia sp. Taxonomy (GTDB): domain Bacteria; phylum Bacillota; class Clostridia; order Oscillospirales; family Oscillospiraceae; genus Faecousia. Next base: position 40,030 of record JAZQIN010000180.1, on the reverse strand, counting down.
GGCCATCGCCATGGAAGAATTGAAGAACATCGGCGCGGATACTTTCATCCGTGTGGGAACCTGTGGTGGTATTGATTTGGATGTATTGCCCGGTGATGTAATTGTCGCTACCGGTGCGATTCGCTATGAGCACACTTCTATGGAATATGCGCCCATCGAATTCCCTGCGGTGCCGGATTTCGAAATTGCGGCGGCATTGAAGGCGGCCGGTGAGGATTTGGGTTACCGGATTCATACAGGTGTGGTGCAGTGCAAGGACTCCTTCTATGGTCAGCATAGCCCGGAGAAATCTCCGGTCTACTATGAATTGCTGCAGAAGTGGGAGAGCTGGAAACGTCTGGGTGTGAAGGCCAGCGAGATGGAGTCTGCGACACTGTTCGTGGTGGCAGCGGCGCTGGGCGTGCGTTGTGGAAGTTGCTTCCACGTTATCTGGAATCAGGAACGTGAGAAGGCTGGAATGGAAATGCCCATGACCGAGGACACCTCCGGCGCTATCAAGGTAGGCATTGAAGCGATGAAGCGCATTATTGCTGCGGATTTGGAGAAATAACGACAACTGCGAATGTGCAAAGTCGGCACCCTAAATTATATATTTGCACAGGAGGTTATTTATGGATAAGCTTTGTGAACGATGGGAGATTCCCGTGGAGGATAAATGGGCGTTGGAGGATATGTTTGCGACCGATGAGGTTTGGGAACAGGAATTGGAGTCCATCAGCAAGATGGAACAGGAATTGACGGCATATTGCGGTCATTTGGCGGATGATGCCCAGACGCTATATGCTTACCTCGAGAAAATGGAGCAGACCAACCATCGTGCCAAACAGCTGGCCCATTATGCTATGCGCCGGGGAGACGAGGATACCCGTGAACCTAAATATCAGGCCATGACCGGTAAATATATCAGCATTGCGGTGGCGCTGGATGCGGCTTCCAGCTTTGAGACTCCGGAAATTATGGCGATTTCCGATGAACGGCTGGATGAATTTTATTCATCCTGTCCGGCATTGGAGCGGTATCGGCGGTATATATCTGATTTGCGCCGACGGAAGGCGCATATCCTCTCGACAGAGGAGGAGCGTCTGTTGGCCGCAGCCGGTGAGATGGGACAGAGCCCTATCAATATGTTTGGGGCTTTCATCAATGCGGATTTGAAATTTCCGGATGCGGTGGATGGAGAGGGGAACAGCCGTCCGCTGACCCAGTCCAGCTTCGTCACCTATCAGGAGGGGGCCGACCGGGCACTTCGAAAGAGTGCCTATGAGAATCTATACCAAACACTGGGACGGTTCAAAAATACCGCCGCTTCGATTCTTAATGCACAGAACAAGCAGCTGAAATTCTATGCCGATGCCAGAAAATATGATTCCATGCTGGAGGCCTCGCTGGATCAGAATCATGTGCCGACCGCTGTGTATCTGAATCTGATTGATACCGTCCATCAGCATATGGACACGATGCATCGGTACGTCCGACTCAGAAAAAAGCTGCTGGGTGTGGAGGAACTGCGGTTTTATGATGTATATACCCAGTTGGTGTCCGGTGTAGATAAAAAAATCCCCTTTGATGAGGCAAAGCAGACCGTGTATGAGGCCCTTGCGCCTCTTGGTGAAGATTATCGCAGAATTCTGAAAGAGGGTTTCGATAATCGGTGGATTGATGTGTATGAAAATGAAGGAAAGCGTCCCGGTGCCTACTCGGCGGGTACGGATGTGCATCCGTTTGTTTTGCTCAACTATACCGGCACGCTGGATAGCCAGTTCACGTTGGCCCACGAGATGGGTCATGCCATCCATTCCTACCTGTCCAACAGAACCCAGAATCCCATTGATGCGGAATATGCGATTTTCGTGGCAGAGGTGGCCTCTACCTGCAACGAGGCGTTGCTGATGGAGTATCTGCTGTCCAAAACCACTGATAAGATGGAACGGGCGTATCTAATCAATCACTTCCACGAGCAGTTTAAGGGGACGATTTATCGCCAGACTATGTTTGCTGAGTTTGAGTTGAAGCTGGGCGAGCTGGTGGCGGAGGGGCGCACACTGACTGCTGAGGTGCTTTGTGAGGAATACCGCCGTTTGAACGAGCAGTATTTCGGCCCGGACATGGTTGTGGACGATGAAATCGCCATGGAGTGGGCTAGAATTCCTCACTTCTATTTCGACCATTATGTATTCCAGTATGCCACCGGCTATTCTGCGGCGATTGCCCTTTCCCAGAGAATCCTGACAGAAGGGGAGCCAGCGGTGAAGGATTATCTGCGTTTCCTGTCCGGGGGGTGCTCCAGAAGTCCCATCGAACTGCTTCAGATGGCAGGGGTGGATATGACCGGACCAAAACCGGTAGAGGATGCCCTTAGTCGATTTGACCGCCTGCTGGACGAGATGGAAGCACTGATGGAGGTTGACTGTGGCTGATATTTTTATCCCCACGCTGCACACCTTTGCAATGAAGAATACCTTTACCGGGTCGCTGGGAATGCTTCGGTTTAAAGTAGTCCCTAATGTGGTGATGAAAACACCCAAAGAGGTGGATTATGAAGGTAGCTCGATTTCCGCAGAATATTGGCATGGGCTGTATTGTTACGAAAAAAGTGAAATGGAGGGGCAGGCCACATTTCCTATGTCCGAGGAGGGCAGGGAAGCGCTGATTACTTGGCTGGAATCGAAGGTTTAATTGAAAAAAATAATTTTCAAAAAATTTTATTGTTTTTTTCCATAAAAGTAGTAGACATTTGGAAAATAGTCTGCTATAATGTGACCAAGGAATTCATGGATGCCCATATACATATGTTACGGTTGATGTTTGAATTCCTTATGAATTTGGCAACAAGGGCGTTGGGCGTTGTCCTCGACCTGTTTTGCAATATCAATTAAGAACGAGGTGAAACTAATGAAGGAACTGTATCTGAACGCTGAGATGGATGTCGTCGAGTTCTCCGTGGAGGATGTCATCGCTACCAGCCTCGGCGGCGCTGAGTCTTCTTCCAGCCAGAACGCTAACTGCCCCAACGAGGGTCCCACCGGCGGTAACTTCCTGTAATCGCCCGGCGCTGCATAAGCAGACGAATCCGTCTCCGGTAAATCCGGGGACGGATTTTTCTGTTTCGGCAGTTTTATTGTGGTTTATGTACGGAATGTAAAATGTATTGCTTGCAACGAAATATTTGTTGACTGATATGGTCGCAGATGATATAATTATCCATAATAGGCTTAATATGGCCGATTATGACGCAATTATAGAATGAGAAACAGGAGGAAATGATGAGTAAAATGAAGAAGCTGATCTCTCTGCTACTGGTTATCGCAATGGTTCTTTCCATGGCGGTGATGTTCACCGGCTGTCAGGATGGCGACGATGCAGACAAGCCTGACCAGACCGAGTCCACCCAGCAGAACAATGAACCCAATCCCGACGATTCCGATGATACACAATCCGGTGAGAATGTGACTTATACAGTCAGCGTTGTCACTGCCGGTGGCATGAAGCTGTCCGGTATCAACGTCTATGTCTATTCCAACAGTGATAAGACAGATCTTGTCACCTATGGTCAGACAGATGCGGACGGTCTGGTATCCCTGAGCATGCCTAAGTCCGAGAACTATGCCATTGAGTTGCAGGGTGTGCCCAAGGGTTATGCGGTTGAGTCCTCTTATGCATTCTCCGGCAATATCGCAGTAATCAGCTTGACTTCTGCGTTGATTACTGATAAGACTCTGTCTGATTTGAACGCTTCCTCTCCTCTGGGACTGGGCGATGTTATGTACGATTTCTCTGTTAAGACCGCCGAGGGTGAGGAGATTACCATGTCCAAGGTGCTGGCGGAGAACAAGATGGTACTGCTGAACTTCTGGTACAGCACCTGCGGCCCCTGTGTTAATGAGTTCCCCTATATGAACGAGGGATATAATCTGTACAAGGATAAGGGCGGCGCTGTTATCGCTATCAACCCCATGGATGACGCCAACACCGTTGCCAATTTCAAGGCTAACATGGCGCTGGACTTTAACATGGCTTCCTGCCCTGCGGTTTGGTCTCAGATTTTCAATGTCACCGGTTATCCCACTTCCGTAGTCATTGACCGCTACGGTGTCATTTGTCTGATTGAGGTGGGCGGCATTACAAATTTGAGCCCCTTCACCAGCATCTTCGAGCATTTTACCGCTGAAGATTATCAGCAGAAACTGTGCGCCAATGGTGTCAGTGATATCATGACCAAGGTCAAGCCTGATGTCACCATGGATTCCTCCGAGGACATCAGCAAGGTCATCAACAAGGGTGAGATTGAAATCACCTATCGTGCGGAGGCCGATGATGAATACTGCTGGCCTTTTGTCCTGTCCGACAAGAACGGCACACCCTGCCTGAAGTCCTCCAACAAGAATATCGAAAGCTCTTACGCCATTATTTATGCGGATGTAACGCTGAAGGCAGGTCAGGCCATTGGTTTCGACTACCTGATTTCCTCCGAGAATGGCAGCGATGTGATGCACGTCATTGTGGATGATGAGCCCATTTTCACCATTTCCGGCGTGGACGAAAAAGAGCAGTGGAAATCCTGCTACCCCTGTGTAGCCACTAAGGATGGCACCTATGAGGTTGCGCTGTGCTACATCAAGGACGAGTCCAACAATGCCGGCGATGATACGGTCTACCTCAAGGATATGCGTGTTGTGGACGCCTCTCAAATCGATACCACTGCGCATCTGCCCCGTCAGGCGGCTACCACGGAGGATGGCTTCGAGTATTCCTATGTTGATGTGGTCTACAATGAAAAGGACGGTTACTATCACGTAGGTTCTGCCAACGGCCCTCTGCTACTGGTCGATATGATGGGCTACACCCAGTTCAGCGAAGAGCAGACCCTTTGGGATATCACCTATGATTCTGGCCTGAAGGTGGATGGTGTGGATCTCCATGAGGCACTGACGCAGTACTATTCCTATGGCTCCAACTCCTCCCTCAACGGTGTCTGCACTGTCACCAAGGAGCTGGCTGAGCTGCTGAAGAATGTGGCTGAGGTCGCCGGTTTTGAGGATGACGAGAACGAGTGGCTCAAGATGTGCAAGTACTATGAGGCCTACGGCAAGGATGCTGAACAGATGGAGGATCCCATTAAGGGTTTGGCTACCTTCTCCGCTTACGAGGCCAAGCTGGGAAAAAATGTTTCCACTAACTTCTTCTATTATAATACCGCCATCATCCCCAGAGGCAAGCTGGCCAAGTTTGTGCCCAGCAAATCTGGTGTCTACCGCATCACCTCTCGTGCCGAATCCTCCAACGGTGTGGATGGCTGGATTTTTGACGGCGACCACAACGAACTGCTAGCCTACGAGATGGATGAGCGTATGTGGAACGATGACAAGAACGTCTCTATGCTGTTCTACATGGAGGCTGGCGAGGCTTACTACATCGACATCGCATTCTGGGATGTTTACGAGGTGGGCTACATCTACTATGACATCGAGTATGTGGCCAGCTCCATGGAGCTGTTCCGCCTCTGCTCTCCCGGCTACTTCACCTACGACAGCAATGCCACCGGTGATGCCATGTACCATCTGATTGCCGGTGGCATCAATGTGGTACTGGGTACCGATGGTTACTACCATGAGGACCTGGGCAAGGATTCCAGCGGCAAGCAGCGTTACGGCAGTATCATCTATGCCGACTTCACCGGCATTACCAGTCTGTTCTCCAACCCCATCGCCACCGTCGATGCCCACGACGAAAATGGCAAGGTGATTAAGGACGAAAACGGCAAGGTGGCCAAGATTAAGGGCATGATTGATATGGGCGGCTTTGACTTCAGTAAGAACGAAGAAGACCTGTACGTTCTGGGTGTCATGGAGACGCAGAACAATGATGTGGAAGCTACCAGAGCTTATCTGAAGGAAACCTGGGGCGATGATTTTGATGCCAATGCGGAAATCTATAAGATTGAAGATGTGTTCGCCGGCAAGTATCATGGCACCGGTAAAGATTTGACCAACGAAATTAAGGGCTATCAGGCTAAGATGTACTCCGGTTCTGCCAAGGAGCGTGTGGGATGCGTGGCTGTCGATGCCCGTTTGGCTGAGATTCTGCAGCTGCTGATGGATAAGTACACCTTCGAGGATGTAGATAATTCCTGGGTCAAGCTGTGCTACTACTACGACTATCTGGGACCCAACGGCTGATTGTAACATAAACGAAGGCGCGGATTATTGCGTCCGCGCCTTCCTTTCAGGATGATGATATGATGAAAAAAATTATATGGCTGATTCTCTGCCTGTGCATGATGGTCAGTGTGTTCTCAGGTTGTGGCTTAGAGCAGAAGCCGGCAGAGTCCGGGACCACTGCACCGACTATGCCTGGTGTGAATGAAACTGTTATCTATACCGTGACGGTTCAGAATGAGGCGGGCACGGCACTGGACAAAGTGATGGTAGAGATTTACGCCGATTCTGAAAAAACAGATATCATTCAGGCCAAGAAGACGGATGGGGAAGGGAAGTTGACCTTCACGGGTAATTCCAGTGACAAAATGGTGGCTGTTTTAGTGGATGCCCCTTCCGGGTACATGGTGAGGGAGTATTACCCCCTCACCGAAAAGGAAACTGTAATTTCCTTGAAGGCCGGTGCGCCTATGACGGAAGAGCATTTAAATCATGACGGAAAAAATGCGCTGTTTTCCTTGGGCGATGCCATGCCTGATTTCATGGTGACATCTTCTGATGGAACGGAGCTCACGCTTTCTGAGCTGCTAGAGAACCATGATGCAGTTGTCCTGAACTTCTGGTATTTGAGCTGTAATCCCTGCAAGCAGGAGTTCCCTTATCTGCAGGAGGCCTATGAACAGTTCTCTGACAAGGTGGCTGTGATTGCCCTGAATCCGATGGACGGCACCGATGAAGAAATCGAAGCATTCCGTCAGGAAAACGGTTACACCTTCTCTATGGGGAAATGTGACAGCAGATGGGGAACGATGCTGGGGATAACCTCGTATCCTGTGACCATGGTTATCGATTGTTATGGCAATATTGTCATGAGTCATAACGGTTCTGTTGATAATGCGCAGATGTTTCTGGACATATTTGGATTCTTTACGGCGGCGGATTATGAGCAGACCTTCATCCGTAGCCATAGTCAGTTACCCACCTACGAACCATAAGGAGAATGAATTATGAATAATATGAAGAAATTGCTGGCAATGCTGCTGGCAATGACATTGGTGCTTTGCCTGGCTGCCTGTGGTGGCAACGGTGGTTCTGATAGTGATGAGACTACAACGACCACGACTGCAAAGACGGAACCTCAGCAGACCGAACCTACGGAGGAAAATGACCCTCCGGTGGAGCCTGTTGAATTTGTATACACTGTGACCGTCGAGGACGAGGATGGTAATCCCATTGAGGGCGTGTTCGTTCAGATTTGTGCTGGTACTACTTGCGTTCCTAAGGCTACTGATGCCAACGGTGTTGCGGGTTATGATACGGAGATTACCGGAGATGGCGAACTGACGGCGAAAATCATTAATGTTCCTGAGGGGTATATCCCTGTAGATGGTGTGACCGAAATCGTCATGGGCGATGAGACCGATGTGGTTTTTATGCTTCAGGCGGAAACTGCAAATGAGGACGATTACGTTTATACTGTGACCGTTGAGGATATTGACGGCAATCCCGTCGAGGGTGCGTGGGTTCAGATTTGTGCTGGCACTACCTGCGTTCCCAAGATGACCGATGCCAACGGTTTTGCTGGTTATGACTCGGAGATTACCGGTGATGGTGAACTGGTGGCCAAGCTCATCTCGTTGCCTGAGGCTTATTCTTTTGTTGACCTCAGCGATGGCTGGGAGATTTCCATGGCCGATGGTTCTGTTAATGTTAGCTTCATTCTGGAGTCTGTCCCTGGAAGCGAGAATGAGACGGACGGCGGCGACTATGTGTACACTGTGCAGGTAATCACCATCGAAGATTTCGGTGTTGAGGGCGCATGGGTGCAGATTTGTGCGGGCAATACCTGCGTCCCCAAGCAGACTGATGCGAATGGCATGGCTGGCTATGATGAGGAAATCGTCGGCGATGGTGAACTGGTGGCTAAACTCATTTCCATCCCCGAGGGATATGAGCTTTGCGACGAGGAAGTGGAAATCATTGACGGAGTTGCGCAAATCACTCTTGCTGAAGATATGACGGATGTGCTTTTTGTCCTGAGAGAGATTTCGTAATCAATAGTGAATCCCCCACGAATGTGGGGGATTCTTTTATGGAAAGACGTACATCACACAAAGACAAATAGAAACAAAACGAACACCGCATAAATACACAGACCCTTGGATTTTAATAATATGTTTTTGATAAAATGCCTTGCAATTGCAAAGGAAATCAGCTATAATACAATATGGTATGCAATACTTTCAGGAACTTTATAGAAAGGCGTATGACAGAATGAAAAAGAAAACGATTTCGTTGGTGTCCCGGACTCTGGTCGTCTGTTTGCTGATAGTAGCAGTATTGACCGGTGTGTTCACCACGCCCGACACAGAGGTGGCCGGCTACGAGGCTTCGTTCATCGATTTGCGTGACGATGGACTGCGAGTCGACTGGCAGGATTACCTCGACAGCTCGAAGATGTTCGAGTTGCCTGATAATGTCGATGATGATCAGGAGATATCCGTTATCATCACCCTCGATGTTATCAACTTGATGGACGCGTATGATGGTTCCGCAAAGACCATGAGCTTCAGGGATTATGCGCTGAATAGCGATGCTGCGGATGAAATCAATGCGCAGATTGCAGAACAGAAGAAGGCCATTCTGTCCACCCTGGATCAGAAGAAGGTTGCCTACACTGCCGGTGAGGAATATAATACGCTGCTGAGCGGATTTGAGATTCTGATTAAGGCAGGCGATTTCGATAATACCTGCAAGTCTCTTGGCGATGGTCAGGGTATTATCGTCAGCGAGGTTTACGAAAAGTGCGAGACCAAGCTGGTTGAAAATGAGGTCAATGTCTTTGATACGGGTATTTTCAACACCTCCGGCTCTGGCTACGATGGAAGCGGCATGGTGGTAGCGGTGCTGGATACAGGCTTGGATTCTAAGCATACGGCATTCTCCCCGGATAACTTTACGTCCGATACGCTAGGCTTGACCTATGATGATGTTGCTGCGGTTCTTAGTCAGACCACTGCTAATAAAATGAATGGTAGCCTGACGGTCAATGATGTGTACATCAACGAGAAGGTGCCTTTCGGTTATGACTATGCGGACAACGATCCGGATGTTTACTCTACCCACAACAACCACGGTACCCATGTCTCTGGTGTCATTGTGGGCAAGGACGACACCATTACCGGTGTTGCACCCAATGCGCAGCTGGTGTCCATGAAGATTTTTTCTGACGTGATGGACACCGCCCGTGCCAGCTGGATTCTTTCTGCGCTGGAGGACTGTGTAGTTCTGGGCGTTGATGTGGTGAATATGTCCCTCGGTACTGCTTGCGGCTTCGCCCGGGAGTCTGACGAGGAAATTTTGAACGGCGTATATGATAAGCTGCGTGAGGCTGGCATCTCTGTTATCGTTGCTGCTTCCAACAGCTATTCCTCTGCCTACGGCTCCGAGGCCAATGGTAACCTGCCTCTGACCTCCAACCCCGATATCGGTACGGTTGGTTCTCCCGGTACATATCAGGGCGTTATGTCCGTGGCGTCCATCAGCGGTGAGGAGACTCCGTATCTGCTCTACGGCGAAACCATTATGTACTTCCTGGAGGCCAACAGCGGCGCTGCGGAGGAACTGGATTTCGTGGATACGCTTCTGGGTGATTCCGATTCCAAGGAAATCGATTATGTGGTTATTCCTGGTGTCGGTCGTAGTGCTGACTACACTGGTCTGGATGTGCAGGGTAAGATTGCTCTTGTTCGTCGTGGTGATAACACCTTTGAAGAAAAGGCGATGATTGCTGAGGCACAGGGTGCGGCCGGTATCATTATTTATAATAATGTATCCGGTGATATCAAGATGAGCGTGGGCGATGCCAAGCTTGCTGTTTGTTCTATCTCTCAGAACGACGGTGAAATGTTGGCGGCTGCCGGCAGCGGAAAGCTTAAGCTTAGCAAGAGCCAGAGCTCCGGTCCGTTCATTTCTGACTTCTCCTCCTGGGGGCCCACTCCCAGTCTGAACATCAAGCCTGAGATTACCGCCCATGGTGGTAACATTCTCTCCTCCGTCACCGGCGGCGGCTACGACCGTTTGTCCGGAACCTCCATGGCTTGTCCCAACCTGGCTGGCGTTGTCATTCTGCTGAGGCAGTATGTTGTGGAGAATTTCCCCGATATTGCCGATGATGACGTGAAGGTCAATGAGCTGGTCAATAAGCTGATGATGTCCACTGCGGATATTGCGCTGAATACTAACGGCCTGCCCTATGCGGTTCGTAAGCAGGGTGCCGGCCTAGCAGACCTGTTCGCTTCTCTGAAGACCACTGCTTACTTGACTACTTATGACAAGGAAGGCAAGCCTATGGACAAGCCCAAGCTGGAGTTGGGCGATGATAAGGAAAAGGTCGGCGTGTATGAGATGAAGTTTACCATTACTAACTTCGGATCTTCTGCGCTTTCCTATGATATCGGTGCTTACGTCTTTACGGAAGGTGTCAGCGAGACTAAGACCAATGCCGGTGAGACCACCGTCACGGAAGCAGCTTATGCATTGAGCGGCGGTCTTGAGATTCTATCCGTTGACGGCGGCTCCCTGAGCGGTAAGTGTGTTACCGTTTCTGCCGACAGCGAGGCAACGGTCAGTGTGAAGATTACACTGACGGATGCGGATAAAAAATATCTGGACGAGTCTTTCGCTAATGGTATGTACGTAGAGGGCTTTATCACCCTGAACGCTACCTCCGGCACAGATATCGATATGAATATCCCTTATCTGGCGTTCTATGGCGACTGGACAGTTGCGCCTTTGTTTGACCTTGAGTATTTCGAGACCAATGCAGATGAGTTGGATGATTCAATCTCCGTTGAGGATAAGACGATGGCAGATGCCTATGCGACTCGTCCTGTGGGCGGTGTATCCGAGGACTTTGTCAGCTATCTGGGCAATTACTACTTCCTGCAGGATCCCAATGATATGGTGATTTCCGCCAACAAGGAGTATATCGCTCTGTCCAATCAGGAGGGTACGGTCCACTCCCTGCGGTTCGTGTGGGCGGGCCTGTTGAGAAACGCTCAGAAAATCGTCATCACGATTACCGACGATACCACCGGTGAGGTTATCTTCGAGACGGAGGATACGGATGTCCGGAAGTCCTATGGTGACGGCGGTTCCATCTATCCTGCTAACGTTGAGATTGAGTTCGATACCATGGACTACAATCTGACTAATAACTCCCAGTATACGGTTCGATTGGAGGGCTATCTGGATTATGACGAGGGTGGACTAGAGACCAACGAGCGCAATGTCTTTGAGTTCCCCTTGACCGTGGACTTCCAGGCGCCCACTGTTACTGACGTTGAGTATTATTACGAGTACGACAAGACGCTTGAAAAGAATCGGCTCTATGCCAAGGTTGGTATTTTTGACAACCACTACGCTATGTCCTCTCAGCTGGGTTACGTTACTATGGGCACCGATGATGAGGGCAATGACAGCCCCGTCATGAAGTCCTTTGAGCAGTACATGACTCCTGTCTATTCTCAGAAAAATAGTACAACCTACGTCACCTTTGAACTGACCGACTACATTTATGAAATCAAGGAGAATTCCACCAACGATGACTCCTTTGTGGTGACCTGCTACGACTATGCGCTGAACTATGCCACCTATGAAATCGGTCTGCCCGATAACTTTACCGATTTCTACATCGATGGCATTGAGGAGGGCATCAGCCTCAGTCCCAATGAAGTGTTCACCCTGTCCCCGCTGGTGCATCCCAGCTCCGAGTGGGGCGAGCTGCTGGAGTTCACATCTTCCAAGCCCAGTGTGGCCCGTGTTGTCAATGATAAGATTGTCGGCGGTAAGTCCGGTACTGCGGTCATCCGTGTTCGGGATCCTGAGACTAATGACAGCTTTACCTTTACGGTGAAGGTCCTTGATGAAGGGGACGAGGGCTATAGACGCTACGATAAGCCCGTTGCGGATGTGTTCAAGGTTACGGGCTACGATACCCTGAAAGCCTATTATCAGATTGACAGTAAGGACAAGCTGATTGGCGATACTGGTGATACCCGGTTCTTCGAGGGAAGATACTCTTTGTCCATGTACCCGTCCGAGTCTGTGCTTCTGAATTATGATTTGGATGCGTTCTTCCCCAATGATACGAAGGTGGTATTCGAGTCCAGCAACGAGAATATCGTTACCATTGATGATAGCGGTGCTGTGACCGCTGTGGCAGAGGGCTTCTCCTCTGTGACGGTACGCGTACTGCAGGATGACAAGTCCACCTATTTCTCCCAGACGATTTCTGTGGAGGTCAAGGATCCCTATGTTACTAATGGTGCCAGCCTGACCCACTACTACGGTAATGGCGGTACGGTTGCAGTCCCCGAGGATTTGTCCCTGCGTGAGATTGGCAGCTTTGCTTTCTCAAACTTCGAATACATCCTCAAAACGGAGGAGGAGTTGGCGTTTGATGATGCGGAGACCAGCAAGCAGTGGTACATCGGTGATAACACTATTACCAAGGTCATTCTGCCGGAGGGTGTTGAGAAAATCAATGCCTATGCCTTCGCAAACCTGACGGCTCTGGAGGAAATCGTCCTGCCTTCTACTTTGGAGGCTATTGAGTATGGTGCCTTCTACGGCTGTACCTCGCTGCAGAAGCTGACCTTTAGCGCTGACAACAACCTGAAGATTATCAATCAGAATGCGTTTGAAAAGTGCGACCTGCAGGGCGTTATCAATTTGTCATCAATTTGCGTGATTTCGGACTATGCCTTTGCTGGCAATACGGACTTGGAGGGCTTTGTCACCGGTGACAGCCTGCTGTCCATCGGTCAGTATGCCTTTGCAGGCTGTAAGTCCATGGAGAGTGTCACCATCACGGCCTCCAAGGTTAAGTATGGTGCTTATGCCTTTACCGACTGCGAGTCCCTGACCTCTTTCTATGTGAACGCTTCGGTCCTGCCCGAGGGTATGTTCTATGAGTGCGAGAAGTTGGAGATGGTGACCATCGGTCCGGATGTCAATGACATTGGCTCCTTTGCATTCCGTGATACGAAGGTGTCTGCTTTCGAGGTGAAATCCGGAAACAAGATTTACATGAATCAGACTGCTGCGTATGTGCTGTCTGCTGACGGTTCCGCAGTTGTTGCGGTATCTCCCAACTTCACCGGTGCGTTCGGTGTGAATGAGTTGGGCGGCAACAATGTGACAGCGGTGGCTAAGGGTGCATTCTCTCACAATGTGAAAATCACCTCCGTGAATCTGCCTGCGGTCACTAAGGTAGGGGAGTACGGCTTTGGTTCCTCCACCGAAATTTCCACGATTAAGCTGGGTAAGCTGACGGAGATTGGTGCATATGGCTTCTTTGAGACGGCCATTTCTTCGTTGCCCGATTTTACTGCCGATGCTTCCATCGGAAAGTATGCCTTCTCCCACACCGCACTGAAAACGATTAGCATTCCCAGCGGTGCGGTACTCCCGGAGGGTGTGTTCAGTGAATGCATGAAGCTGGAGTCCGTTACCATCGGTGATGATGTTACCATTGGCGATTTTGCGTTCAGCGTTGATAAGGATAATGCATTTGATATTGCGCATTTCGATCAGGATGGCGAGAGATATTTCTACTATGTTTTTGGTGGCAGCCTGAAAAATGTGACCATTGGCAAAAATGCGATTATCGGTAAAAATGCGTTCTCCGGTGCTGCCGGCCTTGAGACGGTCAAGCTGGGTGCCAATGCCCAAATCGGATATATGGCATTCTACAACTGCTACAGCCTGAAGAATATTGATTTGAGTAAGGTTGCGTCTCTTGACGATTATGCCCTATCCGGTGATGTGTACTATATGTGTCTGGATGACAGCATGACGGTTGCAGCGGTCACCAATGAAGGCAAGTATATGTACACCTATCACGCACCTCAGATTACCAGTGTCAAGCTGGATGCGGCCACCAGCATTGGTGAGTATGCCTTTGCTTATTGCCGTGAATTGACAGATGTGACGTTTAATGACGGCATTACGGAAATTCCGGCCTATGCCTTTGCCGGATGTATCTCCCTGAAGAATATCGATTTGTCCAAGATTACGAAGATTGGCGACAATGCCTTTATTGAGGATGCGGCACTGGAGTCTGTGGATATGCCTTCTGTTGAGTCCATTGGCGAGTATGCGTTCGTATACTGCTCTAGTCTGAAGGATGTTAAGCTGAGTAAGGTTGGAACCGATATTGGTGAAGGTGCATTCTCTTATTGTGAGGCGTTGGCGACGGTCGGCAATATGAAGTATGCCAAGAACATCGACAGTTATGCCTTTGCCTATACCGCTATTACTGAGGCGGATTTGTCCGGTGCGGTTTCTCTGGGTGATACGGTCTTCCTCAAGGAGGAGCTGACGCCCTTTAAGGTGAAGCTGGGTGAAAGCATCACCGCCCTGGGCAATAATCCTTTTGCCATGTGCCAGATTAAGCCCTTCAGCCAGAAGATTGCAGAGACCTTTAACGGCGAGGAATACACCACCAATTCCTACACCTTTGATTTGAGCGAGACGGTTCGTGTTATCGATGGATCGCTTTACTGTAAGGCGGACAATGGCGGTTACGAGTTGATTGTCTATACTGGACGCAATGCGGATAATTTCGCCGTGGCAGAGGATACCATTCGCATCGGCGCCTATGCCTTTGCCGGTGCCGATGTGGAAATGGTCAAGCTGCCTTACACGGTGGCATCCATTGGTCACAAGGCATTCTTCGGCTGTGACAAGCTGGAAACGGTGATTTTCACTAGCTATGACGCACCTATCTTCGAGGAGGAGTTTGACTCCTACTACTACGAGACCTTTGAGCATATCCCTGGCACCGGTGATTTCGGTACCTACAATGATTACGATGGTTCGGAAATCGTCATCAATGGTATGGGCCTGATTCCTTACTATATGTGGAATGCCACCGGTGGTATGTATTCCAACGTGTTCTACGGTGCCAACTTTGTTGACTATGTTGGCTATGTGGAGGACAAGCTGATTATGGTCCGTCCTTCCAACGGTCAGCACTATGACACCTACATCCTCGACCAGTACTTTGATGCCGCAATCGATGGTGCGGCTGGCGCAGACGATACGACTCTTGCGGCCATCAGTGCCATTAACCAGATTCCGGAACGTGTTACCTACGAGGATCGTGCTATTGTCGAAGCAGCCCGTGCGGCCTATGATAAGATTGCTACGAAGGTCCAGCAGGCACTGGTCACCAACTATGATGTGCTGGTCACCGCTGAGCAGCGTGTCAAGGCGTTGACTCCTGTGGAGAATCAGGCAGAGGGCGACAACGATGACGGTCAGGCAGAGGCTCCTGCGGCTGAGCCCAAGGGCACTAGCCCCTGGATTGCATGGGTTGTTCTGATTCTGGGCGTTGGCGGTGTATCCGCAGCTGTGGTTTATGACTTGGCTAGCAGCGGTAAGCTGAAGCTTCCTCAGAAGAAAGCCCGTAAGAATCAGACTAAGGAAGAGCCCGAAGGGATTCCTGCCACGGAGGAATAATTATTATTCAGCTGGGTATGGCCTCAACAGGGGCCATACCCAGCACCGAATCAACGAAGTAAAGGATGATGCGCAACCATGAAAATGAAAACAAAAGCATTCCTGTTGCTTTGCCTTATGTTGTGCGCCTTGCTGGTAATCAGCGGCTGTGCTGAGAAGTCGATTTACGAGGAGTATGACGAAGAAGGCTTCAGCGTCAGCGTCCGGTTTGATGCGAACGGCGGCACAATGATGACGCAGGTCACTGCGATTGTTGATACTTTTAATATTTCCGGGATGAAGACCAATTCCGATGGTGAGGTGGAGATTGCATTGCTTGATCCCACGGATGACCGGCGGGGAAGTGGTAATGTCTGTACACCCAGCTATGCCGAATCCGGGTACTATCTGGCTGGTTGGTATGCGGAGCGGACGGAGGACCCAGATGGGGAGGGCTACATTTATGCCAAACCCTGGAACTTTGAAACAGACCGGGTCCATGTTGATCCCAACGAATCTTTTAGTGCGTCTGAGCCGGTCATTACGCTCTATGCCCTTTGGCAACCGCTGTTGCAGGTGGAGGTCTACGATAGAGCGACCAATACTCTGATTGACACCCTTTCCTATGACCCAACTCAGGAGCAACTGCGTATGCCTGAGTGGAAAAAGGATTCTGCCAAGGGTGCAATTGATATGAATGATATGCCTGAGATGGATGGTTACACTTTCCAGTGTGCGTATTACGATGCTGAGGGCACGAAACCGGTGGATACGGACGTACTGATTCACACCGCAGAGGAAAATCCGGATGCTACCACCATGCAGCTTTATGTGGACTGGCTGGAAGGGGATTGGTATCACATCTACACCGCCAAGCAGTTGGTCAGAAGTGCGGATGAGGCAGGCCATTATGTGATTTGTGCTGACTTGGATTTCTCCAATTCCGAGTGGCCAGATGCATTTATGTATGGAAAGTTTACCGGCTCCATTCAGACGCTGGATGGTGCACAGTGCTCCATCAGCAACATCACTGCCGCACAGGAACGTGACAAGACCAATGCCGGTCTGTTCGGCTGGATTACCGGCGATGCGGTCATTTCTAATATTACCTTTGACAATGTGAGCTTTACCATTGCTAAGGGTAGCGTAAAGACCTGCTATTTTGGCCTGTTCTCCGGCAGTATTTCCGATGATGCGAAGCTTTCTGGCGTTCAGATTACCAATGGTCAGCTTTTGATTGACGGCAATATCGTGGCGGGTAAGGATGCCCCCTACAGCAATTACGTTATCGGCCTTATTTGCGCCGATGGTAATCCGGATGCTTTGACCTATTCCGGAATCAGCTGCGCCATCAATGGTGGCTCCTCTGATAAATTTACCATCGATGTAGATGGCAATACGGTAACAATTACAGCGTTATAATCAAATTCTTAAAGGAGTGTCATTATGAAAAAGAGATCAATTGCAATGATTCTTTGCATCATCATGTGTCTTGGAATGGCTTCCATGTTCACTGGATGCAAGAACGAGGGCTCGAAGGACCCCTCCAACGCTGCTAAGCCGGATGCGTTCGTTATCATGACGGAGCAGCTGGATGGCCTGTTCAATCCCTTCTTCTCCACCTCCGCTAATGACGGCACCATCGTTGCCATGACCCAGATTGGTATGCTGTCTTCTAAGTTTGTGGACGGCGAGGTTCAGGTCGCTTATGGCGATAACGAGGCGGTTGTCGTTAAGGATTACGACATCGTTGAGAACGAGGACGATACTACCACCTACACCTTCGTGCTGAAGAACGGTATCAAGTTCTCCGATGGTCATCCTCTGACCATGGAAGATGTTTTGTTCAACTACTATGTTTATCTGGATCCGGTCTACACCGGTTCCTCCACCCTGTACTCCACCGATATCGTCGGTCTGGATGAGTACCGCACCCAGACGGTCACCTCCGGTTCCACCGGCAGCGATAGCCAGCTGGCCTCTCAGGCCAACAGCCGTGCGCAGGAGCGTATCAATGAGCTGCTGAACCTGTATATCAGCAAGCGCAACGGTTCTGCCACCGGCGAAGTTTCCATCGATGATATGACCACTGCCATTCTTGCAACCAATCCCAGCACCGGCTACAAGTCCGCTGTTTCTGTGGATACCGCTTCCGTTACCAGCGCACAGCTGCTGGCGGACTATGAGTACACGCTGAAGCTGTTCAAAGAAGAACTGACCAGCGATTATGCCAACTGTCAGGAGTCCTACACCGAGGAGCCTTACAAGTCCCACTCCGAGTTCGAAAATGAAATTTTCCGCTTCATGTTCACCGAAGGCTATGTGGAGGTGAAGTATGCGGAGGGTGCCGACGGCAAGGTTGATCGTACTAAGATTGAGTCCCTGACTCCTAAGTATTCCGCATCCGCCATTACTACCAAGGATGCTGCTATCGACTACATCTACAACGATAAGGTCGCCAGTGCTCTCGATGAGATTCTGCTGTACTGGGCTACCGCCAGCACGCTGGCCAGTGAGTATGCCGCACAGGCAAAGCAGGTCATCCTGCAGGAAAATGTGAACGAGGATGGCAGTCTGTTGGTCTCCAACATATCCGGCATTGTTTCTCTGGGTCATACCGACAAGGCTGGTTCTACCATCACCGTCAATGGCAGCGATTACACCATCGCTTCTGGTCACAATGATGATGGCACCGTGACCAATGCTTCTGAGTACGATGTGCTCCAGATTACCATCAACGGCATCGACCCTAAGGCTATCTGGAACTTTGCTGTTTCTGTTGCCCCCCAGCATTACTACGGCGAGGGCAGTAAGGTTGGTGTGGATATCGCCAACAACCAGTTCGGTGTTCAGTTTGCTGACTTCAAGTTCATGTCTGAAGTCATTCAGTCTCCCAGAAACGTTAAGCTTCCTATGGGTGCTGGTTCCTACAAGGTTACCGATGCCAATAACAGTGACGCTCCCTCCGAGAACGATTTCTACAAGAACAATGTCGTTTACTTCAAGGCCAACAACTATTTCGAGACGGTTGGTACCGGTATCAACAATCCTAAGATTGAAAAGATTCGCTACCAGATTGTCAGCTCTAACAACGCCATCGGTGCCTTGGAGAGCGGCAGTGTCCACTACATTTCCCCCGCACTGACCAACACCAACTATGAGAAGCTGGACGAGATGGCCAACGATGGTTATGTGACCCTGTCCTCCGACCAGCTTGGCTACGGCTACATTGGTATCAACGCTTCTAAGGTCAATGACATCAACCTGCGGAAGGCCCTGATGTGCGCTATGAACACCTCTCTGGCACTGGACTACTATCGTGCCGGTACCGCTGAGCAGATTTACTGGAATATGTCCACTGTCAGCTGGGCGTACCCCACCGGTTCTTCTCGTAATGATAATGGCAAGGACTATCCTCAGATGGGTATCTGGGATGAGGAGCTGGCCATCAGCAAGATTAAAAAGTACATGGAGGCTGCTGGTGTCAGCGGCGGCGAGGACGATTTGCGCATCACCTTCACCATTGCTGGATCTACTCTGCAGGACCATCCCACTTATAAGGTATTCCGTGACGCTGCCACTTTGCTGAACAGCCTTGGCTGGGAAATCAATGTTGTTTGTGATCCTCAGGCTCTAACTAAGATTTCTACTGGTTCTCTGGCTGTCTGGGCTGCTGCTTGGAGCTCCGCTCTGGACCCCGATATGTACCAGGTTTACCACAAGGATTCCACCGCTACCAGCACCCTGGCCTGGGGCTACAACTACATCAAGACCAGTGGTTCCGAGGAGGAGCTGGACATTCTGGATAACATGAGCGTTCTGATTGAGGCAGCCCGTGAGACCAACGATCAGGAGGATCGTGCCGATTTGTACGAGGAGGCCATGGGCTATGTGCTGGATCTGGCTGTGGAGCTTCCCGTCTACCAGCGTGATGTGCTGTACGCTTACAACTCCAACGTTATCAATAAGGACAGCATGCCTTCTGAGGTTAACCCCTATTCTTCTCCGCTGGATCGCATTTGGGAACTTGAATTTGTCAGCTGATAAAAGGGCGTGACATTATGCTGAAATACATACTGAAAAGAATTGGATATTCGATTTTGGTCCTTTTGGGCGTTTCGCTTATCATCTATTTTCTGACCAGATTGATGCCCATCGATTTCGTTAAAAATAAGGTGGTAGCCGTCCAGACTTCCGGTGCAACGGTAGATCCCGCTATGGTCGATGCCATGTATGAGTCCTATGGGTTGAGCGAAAACGCCAGCTTTATGGATATCATGAAGGGCTACCTTGGATGGCTGAAGGATCTTTGCCGGTTTGATTTGGGTACCAGCTTTAAGTATGGTATCCCGGTCACCGAAAAGATTGCTATGCATATGGGTACATCCTTTATCATTGCCTTGATTGCGACCATTTTCGAGTTTATGATTGCAATTCCCTTGGGTATTACCGCTGCGACCCATCAGTACAGCCTACGTGACTATGTGGTTACCATTTTGGTCATGATTGGCATTTCACTCCCGGCGTTCTTCTTTGGCAACATTCTGAAGAACTGGTTGTCCTATCAGTTGGGCTGGTTCCCGGCGCTGGGTCTGGTGGATGCCACCACGGATTACTCCGGAATCGATAAGCTATTGGATTACGGACGGCATGTCTTCATCCCGATATTGACGGTGGTCATCCTTAGCATCGGTGCCAGAATGCGTATGACTCGTACCAATATGCTGGAGGTCATGAATTCGGATTATATCCGGACTGCCCGCGCAAAGGGTATGAAGGAGAGCGTGGTCATCAATAAGCATGCTTTCCGCAATACCCTGATTCCGCTGGTTACATCTCTGGCTGGTTTGCTTCCGTCTTTGTTCTCCGGTGCTATCATTACCGAGCAGGTCTTTGACCTGCCCGGTATCGGTAACATTGCGCTACAGGCCATGAATGCGGGAGACATTCCCTTTATCATGGGTTATAATATGTTCCTTGCGGTTCTGAGCGTCATTGGTGTACTTCTGGCTGATTTGATGTATGCCATCGTCGATCCCAGAGTTAAGCTTGAGTGAGGAGGTGCGATATGGACGAACTGAAAGTTAAACAGATTGAAAACAGCGAGGAAACGCCGCTGGATAAAAATGTGCGTCTTATGTCGCCTACTCAAATGCTGCTTCGCCGGTTCTTCCGGTCGAAGCTCAGTATCCTGGGACTGGTGATGGTCATCAGCTTGTTCCTGTTCTGCTTCGCCGGTCCGCTGATTTATAATCAATGGGGCGAGACGGACGTGGATTACACAAAGGGCGTCAATTATGAGGACTCTGTGTCCAGTTACACCGTTGACGGCGTGGAGTACGAGTTGCGTCAGGTGAAGGAAAGACAGACATCGGATAATGCTTATGCGGCTCCCTCCAAGGAGCATCCTCTGGGTACGGATAATCTGGCCTATGATGTGCTTGCCAGATTGATGTACGGTGGTCGTGTCTCCCTGCTGGTTAGTTTTATGACGGTCATTCTGATGACCATTATGGGTGTTATCATCGGCGGCATTGCAGGCTACTTTGGTGGCATTGCAGACAACATCATCATGCGTGTTTGCGATATCCTGATGTGCTTGCCTGGTATTCCGATTCTGATGATTCTCAGCTCCGCAATGGATGGTTGGGTTGAGGCCCAGATGATTGAGGAAGGAATGCGCATCTATATCTTGATGTTCTTCCTGACCTTGATTTCTTGGCCGGGCATTGCCCGTCTAGTCAGAGGACAGATTCTGAGCCTTCGGGAACAGGAGTACATGGTTGCTGCAGAGGCAATGGGTTACTCCACTTCCCGTAAGATTTTCAAGCACCTTGTTCCTAATGTGATGCCCCAGCTGATTGTTCAGATGAGCCTGAGCCTTGGAAGTATGATTCTCTATGAAGCAACCCTGTCCTATCTGAACATGGGCATTAAGGCTCCTTATACTGCTTGGGGTTCCATGATTAATATCATTACCACCGATCAGAATATTCTTCAGAACTATCCCTTCATTTGGGTTCCTGCCGGTATCTGCATTGTCATTGCCGTGTTGGGCTTCAACTTTGTTGGCGACGGTCTGCGGGATGCTCTTGACCCGAAAGCGAGGAGATGATTTCAATGGCGAAAGAAAAAGTGTCTAAGAATTATCTCTCCGGTAAAGAGATTAGAGCCATTTCCAAGGCCAATGCCAAGGAGATGAAGCGGCTTGAGGCTTACAAAAAACGTAAAGCCGATGAGTCCGAATTTTTGTCTCAGATGAAAAATGACAGTAATATTCTTGAGATTGAAGATCTTCATACCTTCTTCTTCACGGAACAGGGTGTTGTTAAGGCGGTCAATGGTGTTTCCTACGACGTGCCGAAAAATGCTGTGGTTGGCGTTGTCGGCGAGTCTGGATGTGGTAAGTCTGTTACCAGTATGTCCGTGATGCGTTTGATTCAGGGGCCCACTGGACAGATTGTAGATGGTTCCATCCGTTTCAAATCCAAGGAGTACAAGCTGGACGCCAAGGGCAACCCCATTCCTGTCAACGGAAAGGAAGGAGAGTACGAGACCGAGGAGAAAATCTACGATATTGCCAAGATGCCTATTCGTGAGATTCACAGAATTCGTGGCAAGCAGGTGGCAATGATTTTCCAGGAACCGATGACCTCCCTGAACCCGGTATTCACCATCGGCCAGCAATTGGATGAAGTGACGCTGCTGCATGTGCCCGGTGCCACGAAGGAAATGGCAAAGGCCAAATCCGAAGAAATGCTGCGGCTGGTTGGCATTATACCTGAAAACGTGTATAAGGCGTTCCCTCACGAGTTGTCCGGTGGTATGCGTCAGCGTGTCATGATTGCGATGGCGCTGGCGGCGGAGCCCCGTCTGATTATTGCGGACGAGCCGACGACCGCTCTGGACGTTACGATTCAGGCCCAGATTTTGGATTTGCTTCAGGATATCAAGAATAAGATTGATGGTTCGATTCTTCTGATTACCCACGATTTGGGCGTAATTGCGGAAATGGCTGATTACGTTGTTGTCATGTATGCGGGTAAGGTTATTGAAAAGGGAACGGTTTATGAGATTTTCCAAGATCCCCGACATCCTTACACCATTGGTTTGCAAAAGTCGAAGCCTACTATGAAGCTGGATGACAGCACTGAGCTTTACAATATTCCCGGCAATGTTCCCAACCCCATCAATATGCCCTCCCACTGCTATTTTAAAGAAAGATGCGCTATGTGCACCAAGAAATGCTCTGGTGATTATCCGGGTATGGTGCAGGTGAGTCCCACTCACTTTGTCGCATGTCATTTGTACGACGAGGAGAATAAAAATGGCTGAGAATAAAGTTATCAATAATGCTCCTGAAACTGTATATGATGATGCGGCAATCGCTGTGGAATTCCGTGAAAAGCGGAAGCTGCAGATTGAGCAGGATTGTGCCCAGCCCTTTGATTCGGAAGCATTGCTGGAGGTTCGGCATCTGCGTAAGTGCTTCCCTCTGCAAAAGACAATTACCGGCAAGGTGACTCGTGAGCTGGTTGCTGTGGACGATGTTTCCTTCAAACTCTATCCAGGCGAGACGTTAGGTATCGTTGGCGAGTCTGGTTGCGGAAAAACCACCACCGGCCGCGCCATCCTGAAGCTCCATGAGCCTACCGGCGGTCAAATTATTTTTGATGGTAAGGACATTACCAATTACAATTCAAAGCAGATGCGTGAAATTCGTAAGCAGATGCAGATTATTTTCCAAGATCCCTATTCTTCTCTGCCTCCCAGAGATACGGTTGGTGGTATTCTGTCCGAGCCGGTGGAGGTCCATAAGATTGTGCCCAAGGATCAGGTGAAAGATTATGTGCTACAGCTGATGGACAAGTGCGGCCTGCGGGATTACTACTTTGAACGGTATCCGCATGAGTTTTCCGGCGGTCAGCGTCAGCGTATCTGTATTGCCCGGGCTCTTTCCGTTAATCCCAAGTTGGTTATCTGCGATGAGCCGGTGTCGGCGCTGGATGTCTCCATACAGGCACAGATTATTAATCTACTGAAGCAACTGCAGCGAGAAATGAATCTTGCGTATGTGTTTATCTCTCATGACCTTTCTGTGGTTAAGTTCATTTCCGATAAAATCGGCGTTATGTATCTTGGCGGTATGATGGAATTTGGCAGCAAAGAGGATATCTTCAACAATCCGTTGCACCCCTACACCAAGGCGCTGTTCTCTGCGGTTCCCAATCCGGATCCCACGGTCAAGATGGAGCGTATCAAGCTGGAGGGGGACATTCCTTCTCCTGCGAATCCGCCTAAGGGCTGTCGGTTCCATACTCGCTGCCCCTATGCGACCGAGGTATGTAAGCACGTTCCGCCGGAATACAAGGAGCATGAGCCGGGACACTTCGCAGCGTGCCATCTGCTTTAAGCGGAGAAACTGTGATGGGAAAAAAGAAGGAAAAAGTTACATACGTCGATGATGGTCGGACACTAGCGGATATGTCCAATGTTGGAGGCCGTCGTCTGCCCAGCCGCAATCCCAGCCATCCTCGCCCGGAGTGGAAAGATGTCTGGAAGACCTACTTCGCTGCGGTGAAGATGATGATTG
Source organism: Faecousia sp. (assembly GCA_045541155.1). Taxonomy (GTDB): domain Bacteria; phylum Bacillota; class Clostridia; order Oscillospirales; family Oscillospiraceae; genus Faecousia. The sequence goes on along the minus strand of JAZQIN010000180.1, from coordinate 15,775 downwards.
GCCCTATGCTGGTTGTCATTGTGGGTCTATGCATCGTGTATATGATTGCTTATTTCATTTTTTCTGTGATGTAAACGGCAAAATTAAGTAAACAGAAAACTGTCACTCTTGTCAGCGCTTGCTGGTGAGAATGACAGTTTTTTGCGTTACTTGACATAGTAGCTGGCGTGGCATATAATGAACTGAGGAAAGGGTGGTATTATGAACAGTGAGTCAACAAGAGGATTTGTGACCATCGCAACTGGGGATGACAGGTACTATAGCCTTGCGCTATATTTGTTGGAATCTTACCGATATACATCGGCGCAACCTTTGCCCTTTGCAATCCTGTGCGACAGGGAAAACGAAATTACGGAACAATTTGACAGAGTAATACTGATGTCCAATCCTACTCACTCCTATATCGATAAACTGAGGCTAGGAGAGTATCTTCCTTTTGACGAAACAGTTTTTATTGATGCGGATTGTCTGGCTTATTCGGACTTGAATGGACTGTTTGATATATTTCATGATGCGACGGACGTCTCCTGTCTTGGGATGACGGAGCCACTGGCGGAGCAAAATAACGGGTGGTTTTCGCTTCTGTCATTTCCGGAGTCCGCTCACTTGGATGGGCACATTATCACAAGAGAAGAAGCGAAAAAAAGGATACCTTATTGTGTAGGACTGCACGGTGGGATGCTCTATATGCGAAAATCGAAATTGACTGGCGAAGTATTCCGGGATGCCCTTTCTTTTGCGGAAGATTATTCTTTCTATCGATTCCGGTTGTTCCGGAAACCGGCGGACGAGCCAGTTCTTGCGCTTTCGATGGCGTTACATAATTGTTTGCCAATTCCTTACGAACGGTTTGAACTGACCTGTTTCTGGACTGTCAAAAATCCAAAGCTGGATATGTATCATCAAAAGGCACATCGTATCGACGGTATACCGATTCGATTGCTTCACTGGGGAACCAAAAATACAAAAACCCCTATCTATAAAAAACAAATTACTCAGCTTCATTTGCGATTTGAGGACCGAAATGGGATAGTTGTTTGGTTTAGGAATCTGATAAATGATTTTTTAATCTTATGCTATCGCATAAAAAGGAAATGGCGAGCTTTAAGAAAAAACGGACAATAAATGGAAATCCCTCCTATGTTCTTTTGGAACATGGGAGGGATTTCGGATTCAGTTAATTCGCCAGCAGTTCATCAATGACAGCGCTCATTTCCTCGAAGGTGGTGGAGCCGATGGCCTTATATTGGATGATACCATCTTCGTCCAGAATGACGGTGATTGGCCAGGCAGAGGTTCCGCCCAGGCTCTTGAAGAAGGTATCGCCCTCCACATCCCGGCAATGGATGAAACCGGCATCGGTAGGCAGATTTTCGTTAATCCAGTTCGGGATGTTCTGACCAAATTCCTCATAGGAATGGACAACAATGATTTCTACATCGTCGCCATAGGTTTCATGCAGAGAGGGGAATTCTGTCTGAAGCTCGTGGACGCAGGCGCTGCAGTAGATATACCAGAAATTGACCACAGTTACCTTGCCACGGCCGTGGCTGGCGTTGATAGTGCCTTCCTCGTAGTACAGGGGCATGTCATAGTCAGGACACTGATTGCCAAGCTCACCGCCGATGGTAATCACCTTACCATTCTCACCAACTATGGTTTGAGATTGAACGGGCTTCGGATCTTCATGGATAACGTTGAAATATACCAGTGCTCCGACAAGAACAGCCAGCATGGAAAGTCCGACAATGAGTCGTGCGATTCTCGTTTTCTTGGGAAGAGGGGTGCCAGGGGCGTCACAGGGGTCTACATTTAGAGACTTGGTATTTGGACGGCCGCCAATCTCATTGGGTGCAAGAAGAATTTTGGGGCCTTTGTAGCTGATGGCGTTGGTGGGACATACGTTGACACATTTGCCGCAGCTGATGCATTCATGATCGCCCACCTTCTTTACGTCCATCAGACACGCACCAGTACACAGTCCGCAATCGACGCATTTCGACTGATCCAGCTTCATGCCCAACAGAGAAATCTTGTTAAACAGGCCGTAAATCGCACCCAAGGGGCAGAAGAACCGACAGAAGAAACGATAAATAAAAATGGTTCCTACAATAAAGCCAACCAGAAGCATGAATTTCCATGTAAACAGAGGGCCAAGCATACTTAGCAGATTCTCATTTTTCTTATTGGTTAGCAGACCGCCTGCACCCAGCAATGTACCGGAAGGGCAGATGTATTTACAAAAGCCCGGGAGTGGCATTTTTCCCGCATACAGCAGGGGAATAATCACTACAAATACAATCAGCAGGACGTATTTTAGGTATGACGCGCTGCGGGTCAGACGGTTCTTTCTGACCTTCGGGGTTTTGATTTTATACAGCAAATCCTGAATCAGGCCGAAGGGGCACAGAAAGCCACAAATCCAGCGACCAAACAGAAAACCATAAAGCAGCAGGATGCCGAAGATGTAGTAGGGGAGTTTGGTGTTGGTGGCATTGAGGGCGTTTTGAAGCGCACCAAGGGGACAGGCACCGGCGGCACCGGGACAGGAGTAGCAATTCATGCCGGGAACACAGGTGTACTTTGCCTTGCCGATGTAAATATAGCCGCTACCAAAGCCCTTCAGGTTTGCGTTGGTCAGAAGAGCGGCGTAGAGCTGAATAATTCTGCGCTTAGTCGGCTTATGTGTGGCCCACCACTGACGGAGGGACTTTTTTTCTTTTGTTGTATTTTCCATATCAACCCAGTCCTATACATTCGGTGCAGATTTTGACAGCTTTTGTCAAAACGTCTTCAGCGCTGCCATTGAAAATGCCGAGAACGATAAACACACCGGCAATCACGAATACAGCACAACGGATGGTAATGAGGGAGACCTTATGCTCCGCCTTGGGAGAAACAGAAATAGCGTGTCCCAGTCCAGAGGCAATGATTTGCTTATAAGCGTCGGACTGTCGCCTGATGCTGGAACGCATCAACAGGGAGCAGAGGAAGCACAGCACAAGTCCGATGACTGCAGGGGGCAGAACAATCAGCGCGGCCTTTTGAATTTCTGCTGTGGGATTGACACCGGAAAAATTGGATCGGTTGAATAAATAAATCGTCGGGTAAATCATCAGGCCGATGTAGACCAGAGCGGTAGCAATCGGCAGAATCGTCCGCAGAGTTTGTTCACGGCGGATGGCGGAACTGTCGGAAATTCCAGCCTTGTGCGCAAGCTTTTGCATGGTAACGTAATCGTCTCGAATGGCCGTTGTTTTACCACGCTCCAGTGGTAAAATCAGATTGAGAATCCATCCGCCGAGGATGGCACCACCGGTTGCCCAAAGCAGGACAGACAGTTTTTGCAGTTGCTGACCGATGGAGGCTCTAGTGTAAGGGTGGTCGCCGCTGCGGTAGATTTCCCAGCATGACACCATCAGCATAATCGCAAGGGCAATAATCAGAAGTGTAACGACACAACTGTAAATCAGGTGGACGGTTTTTGCAGATTTTTTGTCCATGGCAAATCCGTTCTGCGCCCTGACGCAGACCTTTCCATAAATAGTATATACATTATAACATAAGCGACAAAAACCGTCAAGCGCAGACGATTACCTGGCGAGGATATTCCCCGGGAAAATAAAAAATATAAAATTACCACTTGATTTTTGGAGAATCACATGCTATAATACATCGGTCTGAAATCAAGGTGAGTCCTCTGCGCATGACGCATGAACGCCTAATATTTAAGGAGGACAATGTTATGGATCTTGTTAAGGCTCTGAACAGCCAGTACATGAAGGAGGAGCTGCCTGAGGCTAAGGTTGGCGACACCGTTCGTGTACACGTTCGCATTAAGGAAGGCTCCCGTGAGCGTATTCAGGTGTTCGAAGGCACTGTTATCGCTCGGAAGCACGGTGGCATCACCGAGACCATTACCGTTCGCCGTATTTCCTACGGTGTCGGCTGTGAGAAGGTGTTCCCCCTGCACTCTCCCAATGTTGCCATGATTGAGACCGTCCGCAAGGGTAAGGTCCGCCGCGCTAAGCTGTACTACCTGCGTGAGCGCTTCGGCAAGGCCGCTAAGGTCAAGGAGAGAGTCTAATCTCGAACTTCATAAAAAAAGAGGGCTTGTCCCTCTTTTTTTATTTGCCGAAAAGATTTCTTTATTTACAAAATTGTTCTTTTCTTTTTGATTTGAAGCGTGTATAATGTATGCGTATTATTGTGTCCGGAGGGGATTTCTTTGGGAAAGTATGAACGAAAAATGAACGAAGGTGCGGATAAGAAGCTGACGTGGCAGCAGAAGCTACTGCTGGATTTGCACGATGTACTTTATGTTCTGGCAGGCTTCATGATTATTTATATGCTGTTTTTTCGGGTGGTTGTTGTTGAAGGCGCATCCATGAATGACACGCTTGTGGATGGCGATAGGCTGGTGTTACTGAGCAATACCCTCTATCAGAAGCCGGAGCAAGGTGATATCATCGTGGCCAGCAAGAATTCCTTCCGGGGCGGCGAGTGCGTCGTCAAGCGTGTAATTGCTACTGAGGGACAAGAAGTGAACATTGCCGGCGGTATCGTCTATGTTGATGGTGTGGCGCTGGATGAGCCGTATATCGATCCGGCGGTGCCGACGTTGGTGGGACAATACCATCATATGACCTTCCCGTTGATTGTTGACGAGGGTAAGGTTTTTGTACTGGGTGACAATCGGGATGAATCCCTGGACAGCCGCAGCATGGAGCTGGGCCTGATTGACGAACGCCAGATTCTCGGAAAGGCTATTTTGCTGCTGATGCCCGGAACAAATGGCGGACGGCAGGAGGCGGACTACAGTCGAATCGGAGCGGTGAACTGATGGAACAGAATCAGATGAACATTCAGTGGTATCCGGGACACATGACCAAAACCCGACGACAGATTGAAGCGGACTTGAAGCAGGTGGATGCGGTCTGCGAAATTGTAGATGCCCGTATCCCCATCTCCAGTCGCAATCCGGATATCGACAGCATTTGTGCCAATAAGCCTCGTATCATGATTTTGAATCGAATCGATTTGGCGGACCCTAATGCCACGGCCCGATGGGCGGAGTTTTATCGGGGGCAGGGGAAGGCGGCGGTCTGCACTGACTGCAAAAGTCGAAAGGGGATTAATGGGTTTACGCCGGCGGTCCGACAGGTGTTGAAAGAAAAAATTGAGCGTGATGCAGCCCGGGGGATGAACCGATCTTTGCGGGTGATGATTGTAGGCATTCCCAATGTGGGAAAATCCACGCTAATTAATCAAATTTCCGGTCGCAAGGGCGCTAAGGCGGAGAATCGTCCTGGTGTGACCCGGGGAAAACAATGGGTCACGGTGGATGGTGGTTTGCTGCTACTGGATACGCCCGGTATATTGTGGCCTAAGTTTGATGACCCTAATGTTGGGATGATGCTGGCGTACACCGGTGCGGTGAAGGAAGACATTTTGGACATTGAGGAGCTTTCCTGCTTTTTGATGGAGCTGCTGTGGAAACGGTATCCCCAGTCGATTATCGACCGTTATGGTATCGAGGCAGAACCGGATACCCCCGGCTATGAGTTGTTGGATAAGGCCGGAAAAAAGCGAGGCTATTTGCTATCCCGTGGCATGATTGATACAGAGCGGATGGCAAAGGTGTTGTTGGATGAATACCGCAGCGGCAAGCTGGGGCGGTTCACCCTGGAACTGCCGGAGGATATGAAATGAGTGAAATCAATATGTGGGAGATTGAAAGCTCCCATTTTGAAAAGGGAATTCAGCTGATTTGCGGTGTGGATGAAGCCGGTCGGGGACCGCTGGCAGGTCCTGTTTGCGCTGCGGCGGTGATTTTGCCTCCTAATGTAGATATTCCCGGCCTGAATGATAGCAAAAAACTGTCGGATAAGCGCCGCCGGGAATTGTTTCCCGTTATCAAAGAAACGGCGGTGGCTTATGGCATCGGCTTTGCCAGTCATGAAGAAATCGACCAAATTAACATTCTGCAAGCCACTTTTCTGGCGATGGAACGGGCTATGGCCCAGTTGTCTGTGAAACCGGAGCTGGCGCTGATTGATGGGAACCGGGCGAAAGACTTTGGTCTGCCGGTGGAGACGGTGGTCAAAGGTGACAGTCGCAGCGCCAGTATTGCTGCGGCATCGATTCTGGCGAAGGTTTCCCGTGACGATTGGATGGAGGAAGCGGCTCGGCAGTTTCCGGAATACCAATTTGAGATACATAAGGGCTACGGAACAAAGGCCCATTATGCGGCACTGACGGCCCATGGACCCTGCCAAATCCATCGCATGAGCTTCCTCAAAAAGTTCTATGGGGAGAAGTAAGCTGACTGGATCTTGGGGCGAGGCGCTTGCTGCGGGATTTCTGCGAAAAAAGCGGTATAAAATCGAAGCGGTAGGATTTCGCTGCCGGTTTGGGGAGATTGATATTATTGCCAGAAATAAGCAGTTTCTGGTATTTGTGGAGGTCAAACTGCGCAAATCTGGCAGTTTTGCTCAGGCGATGGAATACGTAGACAGCCGAAAGCAGGAGCGGTTACGGACTACCGCTTCGGTGTATCTGTCCCAGAATCCGACGCTGTTGCAGCCACGCTTCGATGTGATAGAGATTTATGCACCGGAGGGGACGGCTACCATTTCCCCACGAATCCATCATTTGGAGGATGCTTTTCAATGAGTGTGCCTGTGTTTGACCTACATTGTGATACCGCCTGTGCGCTGCTGGGAAGTGACCGCAACAGCGCCGGTTCGTTGCGGAAAAATCAGCTTCATATCGATTTGGAGCGTGCAAAGAAGCTAGAGGGCTATGTCCAGTGCTTTGCCTGCTATACCTCGCCGCTGATGGAAGGGATATCGCCGGTTGTGATGTTTGAACGAGAACTGGCTACCATTCAGCGTGAAATTGAAAACAACAAACGGCTAATATCCATTGCGTACACGCCGGAGGATATTCGAACCAACAAAGAAAAAGGAAAGATGTCCGCGATTCTTACTATTGAGGGACCTGCCGGGTTTGGCTACGACCCGGCACTGCTGGAGGATTTGAGCCTTATCGGTTTTTGGATGACCACATTGACGTGGAATGAAAAAAATCCGCTGGCAGGTTCTCATTTGACTGGCGGAGGGTTGACGGATCAGGGAAAGGAATTTGTAAAAGAAGCCCAACGTCTGGGAATGATTATCGATGTGAGTCATCTCAGTGACGAGGCGTTTTGGGACCTGATGGAGATTACGCGGGCTCCAATCGTAGCGTCTCATTCGAATAGCCGCCGTATCTGTAACGTAAGTCGAAATTTGACGGATGATATGTTCCGTGCGATTTGTGCCACTGGAGGCATAGCTGGGTTTAACCAGTGTGACGCATTTGTTGGTGAAGCGCCTACGCTGGACACAGCTTGCGACCATATCCTGCACTGGCTGGAGTTGGATCCGAATGGTACCCATATCGCTTTGGGTGCAGATTTGGATGGTTGTGACCGCTTGACGGGCGGTTTTGAGGGAATCCAGAGTTATCCGGCACTGGCGCAGCGACTGCTGGAACGGGGACTGACTGTGCCGCTGGTGGAAAATATCTTCTGGAACAATGCAATGGGGGTGTTTGACAAGTGCTGTATGTGACGACCAGAAGTAAGCACGATGTGTTTACCGCCCCTGTTACGCTGCGTCAGGACAGGGGAGAAGATGGGGGACTATATGTACCCTTTCGGATGCCGACGCTTGAACCGGAGCAAATCGACGCTCTGGGAGGCAAGTCCTTTGGACAAAATGTAGCGGATATTCTTGAACTGTTTTTTGGAACCAAGCTGACAGGCTGGGATGTGGATATGGTCATTGGCCGTCGCCCCTGTCTACTGAAACCAATGAATTATCGCATTGTGGTTGCGGAGCTGTTTCGCAATATGGATGGTGATGTGGACAGAATTATCCGCAGCCTTTCCGAAAAAATTCATCCGGATGGAGATCTAATCGGGAGTCCCTCCGACTGGTCTCAAATTGTGGTGCGGATTGCGCTGCTGTTTGGTATTTATGGAGATTTGCTCCGGTCGGAGCAGGTCCAGACGGGGATGCGGATAAATATTGCCTTACCGGTGGGAGATTTCTCCGGACCCATGGCGGCGTGGTATGCCCGTCAGATGGGACTGCCCGTTGATACTATCATTTGCGGCTGCAACGAAAACGGCGCCCCCTGGGAATTGCTGCACCGGGGAGAACTGGATGCGGATGTGCAGAAAATCCGTACGGCGACACCGGATTGCGATTATGCGGTTCATCCGGCACTTGAACGGCTGATTTGCGGTGCCTGTGGTCACGAGGAGGCTATGCGGTTTTGCTGGAGTGTGGGCGAAGCCGGAACCTATGTGCCAGAGCCCAGTGACTATGAGGCCATTCGGACGGGGATGTTTGCGGCAGTAGTCAGCCGTGTTCGAGTGGAGACCATTATCCCCAGTGTGTATCGCACCAATCAGTATGTGCTTGATCAGTATTCCGCACTGGCTTATGGTGCGCTGGCAGATTACCGTTCCCGTACCGGAGGTAGCAGCCTAACAATCCTTTTGGCCCAGAGAAGTCCTCTGAATGATGCGCTCGCAGTTTCGAAAGCTATGCGCATCAGTGTCGCTGAGCTTCGTCAGCGGTTGACGGAGGTTTAATATGGCGTTGTACGCTATTGGCGATTTGCACCTGAGCCTCGGTGCCCAGAAGCCCATGGATGTATTTGGGGGCAATTGGGTTGGATATGTGGAAAAGCTCCGGCAGGGACTGTCGGTCATCAGACCGAAGGATACCACTGTGCTGCTGGGAGACTTGAGTTGGGCGTTGGATCTGGACGGTGCCAAGGCGGATTTTGCTTGGATTAATCAGATTCCGGGACGAAAGATTATTCTCAAGGGAAACCACGATTATTGGTGGAGTACTGCCTCGAAATTTTACAAGTTTTGTGAAGACAATGGTTTTTCTAATCAATTTATTCTGAATAACAATCATTATGAATACAATGGATGGGCCATTTGTGGCACCCGTGGGTGGTTCTTCGAGGAAGAACGCTCCGGAGAGCATGACGAAAAGGTGTTCAAACGGGAGCTGCTGCGGTTGGAGGCTTCGCTGAAATCGGCAGGGGAGCTACCAAAACTGGTATTCCTACACTATCCCCCTCGATACAAGGGCTATCAGTGTCAGGAAATTCTGGATTTGCTCCAACAATATGAGGTTCGCCGCTGTTTTTACGGTCATCTCCATGGGCCAAGCCACAAACTGGCCATGGAAGGTTTGTGGGATGGCATAGAATTCCGGCTGGTTTCCGGCGACTTTTTGGATTTTCATCCATTTCTTGTTTGTGAATAAAGATTTTTAGAAAAAACAGTGGACAATTTGCAATTTCTTTGCTAAAATACTACAGTTGCAAACTATGTACTTTACATCCGCGCGATGCGGACGGATTTAGGAGGATCATCAATCATGAATGTTAAGAACATTGAAAAGAACGGCAATCAGGCTACCATTACCGTGGAAATCGACAAGGAGCTGATGGAGAAGGGCGTTAACGCTGCTTACATGAAGGCTCGCAAGCAGATTCAGATTCCCGGTTTCCGTAAGGGCAAGGCCCCTCGCAAGATGATTGAGGCTATGTACGGCGCTCACGTCTTCTACGAAGACGGTCTGGAGGAAATCTTCCCCGAGGTTTACGAGGAGGCCGTGGTGAAGCAGGATCTGAAGGCCATTGGTCGCCCCAGCCTGACCGATATGGATATCAGCGATGATGGCATCGTTACCATCACCATTTCCACCGATGTGTACCCTGAGGTCACTCTGGGGGAATACAAGGGCCTGGAGGTCGAGAAGACTGAGGTGTCCGTTTCCGACGAGCAGGTTCAGGCTGAGCTGGACCGGATGGCCCAGAATGTTGCTTCCACTGAGACTGTGGAGCGTGCCGCACAGATGGGTGATACTGCCAACATCGACTTCGAGGGCTTTGACAACGGTGTAGCTTTCGATGGTGGCAAGGGCGACAACTTTGACCTGAAGCTGGGCTCCGGCTCCTTTGTTCCTGGTTTTGAGGAGCAGATTGTTGGCATGACTGCCGGCGAGGAGAAGGACATTGATATCACTTTCCCCGAGGATTACCACGCAGAGTTGGCAGGCAAGCCCGTCGTGTTCCATGTGAAGCTGAACAAGGTCACTGAGACTGTTGTTCCTGCACAGGACGACGAGTTCGCTAAGGACGTATCCGAGTTCGACACGCTGGATGAACTGAAGTCTGACATCCGCGCCAAGGCTCTGGAGAATGCTCAGAAGCAAGCGGATTCCGCTTTCGAGCAGGCTTGTGTTGAGAAAGCCGCTGAGAATACCACTGTGGAGATGCCCAAGGCCCTGATTGAGGCTGAACTGGACACCCAGATGGAGCGGTTTGCTTACCAGCTGCAGATGAGTGGTTACTCCATGGAGCAGTACGCCAAGATGATGGGCGGCGATGTGGCTACCATGCGTAACGCTTTCCGTCCCGCCGCTGAGAAGCAGGCTAAGATTAACGTCACTCTGGAGAAGATTGGCGAGGTGGAGAACATCGAGGTCACTGAGGAGGACATCAACGCTGAGTTTGAGGCGCTGGCTAATCAGTATCAGCTGGAAATTGACAAGGTCAAGTCCATGGTCCCCACTGAGGAGATTACCGCTAGCCTGAAGAACCGCAAGGCCATCAAGGTCATTGTTGACAGTGCTGTGGCCGTCGCTCCCAAGGCGGAGTAATATTTGAGGAATAAGCTTCCTCTTTGATGGTTAGAATGTTTCAAGCCCTATGAAAGGAGACATCACCATGGCATTAGTTCCCTATGTTGTCGAGCAGACCAGTCGCGGCGAGCGTAGCTACGATATTTTCTCCCGTCTGCTGAACGACCGTATCATTTTCCTGTCTGAGGAGGTCAATGACGCAACCGCCAGTCTAGTGGTTGCCCAGCTTCTGTATCTGGAGGCTCAGGACCCGGATAAGGATATTCAGTTTTATATCAACAGCCCTGGTGGCAGTGTTACCGCCGGTATGGCCATCTACGATACCATGCAGTACATCAAGTGTGATGTGGCGACCATCTGTGTCGGCATGGCTGCGTCCATGGGTGCATTCTTGCTGTCCGCCGGCACCAAAGGTAAGCGGATGGCGTTGCCCAATTCCGAAATTATGATTCATCAGCCCAGTGCCGGTACGCAGGGCCAGATTACCGATATGGCAATCCATATGAGACGTCTGCAGACCATCAAGGAGCGGATGAATCGTATTATGGCAGAAAATACCAGCAGAACAGTCGAGGAGGTCACTGCCGCCTGTGAGCGTGATAATTTCATGACCGCTGCAGAGGCGCAGTCCTTTGGCCTGATTGATCGGGTTTTGGACCGTCATTGATGAAGAAAGGCAGGAAGGCGCACCATGGCGAATCATGATGAACAGCAGCCTATCCGCTGCTCCTTCTGCGGAAAGCGGGAGGGGCAGGTGCAGATGATTGCCGGACCCGGTGTGTATATCTGCGGAGAATGCGTTCAGGCCTGCAGTGAGCTGCTGCTGGATTTGGAGGACGAACGCAACTGTGGGATTCCCGGATTGGAATCCCTGCCTACCCCCATGGAGATGAAAGCCTTCATGGATGGCTACATTGTTGGTCAGGAGGAGGCGAAAATCGCCCTCTCCGTGGCGGTGTATAACCATTATAAGCGCATCAATCTGGATTCCGGTTCCGATGTAGAGCTACAGAAAAGCAATATTCTTCTAATCGGTCCTACTGGTTCCGGAAAGACCCTGTTTGCGCAGACACTGGCGAAAATTTTGAATGTTCCTTTTGCCATTGCTGATGCTACGACGTTGACAGAAGCTGGCTATGTGGGTGACGATGTAGAAAATATTCTGGTTCGCCTGCTGCAGGCGGCGGACTTCGATGTGGAACTGGCTCAGCGAGGCATCATTTACATCGACGAGATGGATAAAATTGCTCGGAAAAGTGAGAATACTTCCATCACCCGGGACGTTTCTGGCGAGGGCGTACAACAGGCACTGCTGAAAATCCTTGAGGGAACTGTTGCCAATGTGCCTCCTCAGGGAGGACGAAAGCATCCCCAGCAGGAGACCATCAGCGTAGACACCTCCAATATTCTGTTTATTTGCGGCGGTGCCTTCGATGGGCTGGAAAAGATTATTGAGGCACGTACGGATAAATCCGCCATTGGTTTTGACGCACCGGTGGAGAGTCGAAAAAATCGGGATGTGGGTAAAATCCTTGCACAGGTGGAGCCCCATGATTTGCTGAAATTCGGCATCATTCCGGAGCTGGTAGGCCGTTTGCCGGTGATTACCTGTTTGGAAAGCCTGAAAAAAGAAGATTTGGTGCGGATTCTAGTGGAACCGAGGAATGCGCTGACCAAGCAGTATCAGAAACTGTTGGAGATGGACGATGTGGAACTGGAAATCCAGACAGAGGCGCTGGAGGCAGTGGCACAGAAGGCCATCGACCGTCAAATCGGAGCGAGAGGCTTGCGAGCGGTGATGGAGCAGGCGATGACAAAAATCATGTACACGATTCCTTCAGACCTGAGTATCCGAAAGGTGACCATCACCCCGGAGTGTATTGGTGGAGCGGAACCGCTGATTGAGCGTACGCCGGACCATCCTCGTACAAAAAAGAAAAAATGATTCATAAGGGGGTAGTTTTCTACCCCCTTATTCGTCCAATACGAAAGAAAGGTGATTAGTATGGGCGAACAACTATATTCCGGCAATATGCCGGTAATGGCTATGCGTGGCATGGTGGCATTCCCGGGACAGTCGGTTCATTTTGATGTGGGCCGCACGAAATCCATCAAAGCCATGGAACAGGCGATGAATGCAGATCGTCATATTTTCCTGATTCCCCAGAAGGATATTACCACCGATGACCCTGATTTAAAGGATTTTTATTCTATCGGAACGGTGGTTAAAATCTCTCAGATTCTTAGACCTCAGGATGGAGCCGTGCGGGTACTCGTTAAGGGTATTTGCCGGGGAAGAATTCGGCAGATGCTTCAGCGAGAACCATATCTAAGTGCGGATGTGATGGGCATCAGCGAATCTGAGACAGTCGATACGCCTCGTAATCATGCCCTGTGTCGTGAGGCTGTTGCCGCATTTGGTGCATATTTGGAAGCTTCGGATTTCCCGGGGCAGAATGTGATGTTGCGCATCATGACCGCCACAGATCCGGGCTATATTGCTGATGCTGTAGCGCAGAACTGCGGATTTGATTTTATTGATAAGGCTGCGTTGCTGTGTGATTTGAATCCTGTTCATCGTTTGGAAAAGACGTTGCGTCTTTTGAGCCGTGAAATTCAAATCCATCGCATCTCTATGGATATTCAGTCCCGAACCCATGAGAACATTGACCAACATCAAAAGGAGTATTTCCTTCGTGAGAAAATGAAGGTTATTCGTGAAGAACTGGGAGAAGATGACGAATATCACGAGTTTACTGAGTATGAAAGGAAGATTCGAGCCCTCCGGCTGGACGCGGACTCTGAGGCGAAGCTGTGCAGAGATATAGATCGTCTGAAAAAGCAGCCTTTCGGTTCTGCCGAGGCTGCGGTGCTTCGGAATTATCTGGATACCGTGCTGGAGCTTCCATGGCATAAGCGAACAAAGGAACGGGTCAGCGTGGAGGCAGCTTCCAAGGTGCTGGAGAGGGATCACTTCGGCCTCGAAAAGGTGAAGGAGCGTATCCTTGAAACAATCGCAGTCCGGCAGATGGCCCCTCAGATGCCACCCCAGATTATCTGTCTGGTCGGTCCTCCTGGCGTGGGAAAAACCTCAATTGCGTATTCCATTGCCCACGCACTGAACCGGAAACTGGCTCGTATTTCCTTGGGCGGCGTCCGTGACGAGGCTGATATCCGTGGACACCGGAAAACCTATATCGGAGCCATGCCCGGTCGCATCATGACTGCAATGACCCAAGCTGGCAGCGTGAATCCGCTGTTCCTGCTGGACGAAATCGACAAGATGGGTTCTGACCATCGGGGGGACCCCAGTGCGGCACTGCTGGAAGTGCTGGATGCGGAGCAGAATCAGACTTATCGGGATCACTATCTGGAGATTCCTTTTGATTTATCTGATGTGATGTTTATCACCACAGCCAACACCCTTGATACGGTACCACGTCCTCTGCTGGATCGTATGGAAGTCATTGAACTTGGCTCCTATACAGACGAGGAAAAGCTGATGATTGCGAAGAATCATCTGATTCCCAAGCAAATCAGCAAGCATGGCTTGAAAAAGAGCCAGCTGAAAATCGGCGATGATGCGATTCGGGAAATCATCAGTTGCTATACCCGGGAGTCTGGTGTTCGGAATCTGGAGCGGTGTTTTGCTGATATTTGTAGAAAAACGGATAGAAAACTGCTGGCAGATGAAACATTAAGGAAGATTAGTATCACAGCAGACAATGTGACAGAGTTCCTTGGCGTTCGCAAGTTCCTGCCTGACCGGATGCAGGGAATCGACCAGATTGGCTTGGTCACCGGACTGGCATGGACAGCTGTTGGCGGAGAGACCCTTGAGGTAGAGGTCAATGTGATGGATGGCTCCGGTAAGCTGGAGCTGACCGGAAATTTGGGCGACGTGATGAAGGAGTCGGCCCATGCGGCACTGAGCTATATCCGTGCGAATGCGCAAATGCTGGGCATACCGGCGGATTTCTACAAAACGAAAGATATACATGTACATTTTCCGGCTGGTGCGGTGCCCAAGGATGGACCTTCTGCTGGTGTGACAGTCACCACTGCGATGGTATCCGCTTTAACCAACACCCCTGTCCGACGGGATGTGGCCATGACTGGAGAGGTGTCCATTCGTGGACGGGTTCTTCCCATCGGCGGTTTGAAGGAAAAGACCATGGCGGCTTTGCGCTATGGGGTATCCACGGTGATTATTCCGGAGGAAAATCGTCATGATCTGGAACAAATCGATCAGACGGTGCGAAAGTCGTTGCATTTTGTAATGGCCTCTACAGTGGGCACTGTGCTGGAAGTGGCACTGAAGCCCAAGGCAGAGCCTGCGCCCACCATTTTGGGAGATATTTCCGGGAGCGTGAAGGCCAGAACGCAGCCGACAGCGATTCAGCAGTAAGGAGTAAACTATGAATCTTCACAATGTAGAATTTCTGATTTCCGCCGCCGCAACTAAGGATTTCCCGATGGATCGGCTGCCGGAAATCGCTTTTGCGGGAAAGTCCAATGTGGGAAAATCCTCGGTCATCAACCGAATCCTTAATCGAAAGAACTTTGCCAGAGTCGGTGAAAAGCCCGGAAAAACCATCCATGTGAATTATTTTACGGTAGATAAGGTTTGCTATTTTGTGGATTTGCCCGGCTATGGCTATGCACAGGTTTCTCAGAAGGAGAAAGAGCGGTGGGGCAAACTCATGGAGGATTATTTTGCTGCCGGTCGTATCGATTTGGGCGTACTGATTGTTGACCACCGTCATGCGCCCACCAATAATGATATCACTATGGCCCGGTGGTTTATCGACAGCGGTTGCCCTTTTGTGGTGGTTGCGAATAAACTGGACAAGGTGAAAAAAAGTCAGATTCAGTCCACTATCGATACCATTCGTGAGGATTTGGAACTGCCGGAGGGGTGCCCAATTATTTCCTTCTCTGCAGAGAAGGGAGACGGCAAGGATCAGCTTCTCAAGTATATCATGGATAGCGTCAACGCATAATCAAACGCCCACAGCCTGTTGGCAAGTCGGAGGCCAAGCGGTCTTAGGAAG
>JAZQIN010000179.1:0-7064 GCA_045541155.1 Faecousia sp. | reverse complement strand
TCCTTGTTGGCGGTGACCAGATTCTCCAGCAGATGCTCGCCAATCTTGAAATTGTTGCGGCCCTGCTCGAAGGTGATGCCGAAAATCTGCTTGGTCTCCTGCTCAGCAGGGACGTAGTTGGGGTCGATGGCGACTACATTATAATTACCACCCCGCTTGGTCTTGAGAATCTCCAGCGCCTCATCGGTGTAGCCGGGGGCGATAACGCCGTCGGAAACCTCCTTGGCAATCATGGATGCGGTCATGGCATCGCAGGTATCGCTCAGGGCAACCCAGTCGCCGAAGGAGCACAGACGGTCAGCGCCACGGGCACGGGCATAGGCGCAGGCCAGCGGATTCTCGTCCAGACCCTCGATGTCCTCCACGAAGCAGGCCTTCTTCAGGTCGTCGCTCAGGGGCTTGCCCACAGCGGCGCAGGTGGGAGAAACGTGCTTGAAGGAAGTGGCACAAGCCATGCCGGTGGCCTCCTTCAGCTCCTTGACCAGCTGCCAGGAGTTCAGGGCATCCATGAAGTTGATGTAGCCGGGACGGCCGTTCAGGATGGTAATGGGCAGCTCGCTGCCGTCGTTCATGTACAGCTTGGCAGGCTTCTGGTTGGGGTTGCAGCCGTATTTCAGCATAAATTCAGTCATTTTTGTATCCTCCATTTTTTATAGTGTCCCTTGGCCCCCTCTTTGAGGGGGCTGGCACGGCGTAAGCCGTGACTGGGGGAGTGTCCTATCATTGGAGCGACACTCCCTCCGCCCCTTCGGGGCACCTCCCTCAGAGAGGGAGGCAAGGATTACTGATGCTTATTGATGATCCGCTGGGTGGATTCGCCGGTGGCGATATCGGTATAGCGGACGAACAGAGAAATCTTGTTGTTCTCGTCCAGATTCTCCCACAGCTCGTTGGTGAAAGTGTCGATGTCGGCAGGGATCTGCACCCACTCCGGCTCACCCTGGAAGGTGGGGATCACGGGGTTGCCGTCGCAGACATAGGTGTGCAGGAAGTGACCCAGACCGGCAATGGCAGGATACTCCCAGAAGAAACGGGCGCAAGCGGAACCTTCCGGGTCGGCGGCCTTCAGGATGGACATCTTGTAGGAGCCGTCGCCGGCCTGAATACCGGAGATACGGGGGGTCCAGTTGGGGCCGTCGTCCTCGAACTGACGAGTGCGCAGAGCGGCCTCCCAGCTCTCGCCCTTGGCAAGGTACTCCCAGATGGTGTCGGTCTGGTCGCCGTTGGTGACGATCAGAGCCTGACCGGCCTGACGAACCGGATGGTAGATAATCAGGTGGGGATCCTTCATCAGCGCAGGGTCGTGGGCTTCGGTGCGGATGCCGTCGGGCTCCAGACAGAACACACGGTTGCGGCTGTTGACGCTGCGACCCATGATGAAGTAGGCAGCCACGGCCTTGGAGCCGTCGGGGGTCACGCCGAGGACGATGCCACGGCCGGGATAGGTGTTGCCGTCCAGACGCTCAGCCATGGACTTGGTTTCGTAGACGTTCATTGGTATATCCTCCAATCGTTTTTTGCGGCGAAGCCACTCTTGGCCCCCTCTGACGAGGGGGCTGTCACGCGATTAGCGTGACTGGGGGAGAGAAAAAGGTTACACTTTCTGCACTTTAGGAACAAAAGCATAAATAATGCAGTTTTCTCTCCCTCCGTCTCGGCTTACGCCGAGCCACCTCCCTCATCAGAGGGAGGCAAGGCGCCTACGGCGCTAAACTGTTAGTTCTGCGCAGACTTTTTCTGCGGCTTGGGGGAGCAGAATCCATTCTGCCTGCTCCATGACTCTGCGTTGCAGGGTTTCGGGGGTGTCGTTTTCTTCGATGTAGACGGCCTTTTGGGCGATGATCTCGCCGCCGTCAGGGATTTCGTTTACAAAGTGCACCGTTGCGCCGGTGACCTTCACGCCGTACTGAAGCGCCGCCTGATGGACACGCAATCCGTAGAATCCCTCGCCGCAGAAGCTGGGAATCAGGCTGGGATGGACGTTCAGAATCCGCTTGGGGTATGCGGAAGTGAAATTCTCGGTCAGGATGGTCATGAAGCCGGCCAGCACGATGATGTCGATGCCGTGGGCGGTGAGGACTTCCTTCAGCCGCTCCTCAAAGGCCGCCTGAGAGCCACATTCCTTTTTCAGCACCACTTCCGTGGCGATTCCGGCATTTTTCGCGCGTTCCAGCGCATAGGCACCGGCGTTGTTGGCAACCACCAGCGTGATTTTGCCGCTACACAGGGTCTTGCCCTGGGCGTCGATCAGCGCTTGCAGATTGGTGCCGCCGCCGGACACAAAAACCGCGATCCGCTTCACTCCAGAATCACCTTCTCGTCGCTTTCGATGATGGAGCCGATGACGTAGGCGGTTTCGCCGTGAGCCTTGAGGATCTCCAGCGCGGTGTCCACCTGATCCGCAGGCACAACCACGCTCATGCCAACGCCCATATTATAGGTGTTGAACATATCCCGTTCGGGGATGTTGCCCACCTTGGCAATCAGGTCGAAAATCGGCAGGACCTGAACGGCAGACTTGCGGATCTGTGCGCAGAGGCCATCGGGGATGGAACGGGGAATATTTTCGTAGAAGCCGCCGCCGGTGATGTGGCTGATGCCCTTCACGTCCACCTTTTCCAGCAGAGCCAGAATGGACTTGACGTAAATCTTGGTGGGGGTCAGCAGGGTTTCGGCGATGGTCTTGCCGCCCAGCTCAGTGCGGTTTTCGTAGAGCATGGGGTCGTTGTTATCAATATTAAATACCTTGCGGCACAGGGAGAAGCCGTTGGAGTGGATGCCGGACGATGCCAGCGCGATCACCACGTCACCGACTGCCATCCGGCTGTTGTCCAGAATCTTCTTTTTGTCCACGATGCCCACCGCAAAACCGGCCAGATCGTAGTCCTCCACGGGCATCATGCCCGGATGCTCGGCAGTTTCGCCGCCAATTAGTGCCGCGCCGGACTGGACACAGCCCTCGGCAACGCCGGAAACGATGGACGCGATCTTCTCGGGGATATTCTTGCCGCAGGCGATGTAATCAAGGAAAAACAGGGGCTTGGCACCCACGCAGATGATGTCGTTGACGCACATGGCAACGGCATCGATGCCGATGGTGTCGTGCTTGTCCATGAGGATGGCCATTTTGACCTTGGTGCCGCAGCCGTCGGTGCCGGAGACCAGAACAGGCTCCTCCATGCCGACAATGGGCAGTCCAAAGCAGCCGCCAAAGCCGCCCACATCGTCCAGACAGCCCTCGTTACGGGTACGGGCAACGTGCTTCTTCATCAGCTCGACAGCCTTGTATCCGGCGGTGATGTCCACGCCGGCAGCCGCATAGCTGGCAGACTGGGAGTTCTTGTGATCCATGATAATTCTCCTTAATATCGGTGTCATTGCGAGCCAGTGCGCACACTGGCGTCTAAAGAACTCTTAGCGCGCAAGCGCCTTAGAGTTCTTAGTGCACAGCTGGCAATCTCCCCAACATTCCGGAAACCCTAGGGGATTGCCACGGTCGCATATGTTATTGTGTGATTGCCACCGGCAATCACTAAGATTTACATTCGCTTCGCTATGCTCCCTCGCAATGACGTTATTATGTTACTCTTTTCCGCTCCAGCAGTAGGTGCAGACCTTATCCTTGTCCAGACCGATGGCTTCCAGCAGGCCGTCGAGGCTCTGGTAGCCGAGGCTGTCGAAGCCCATCTCCTCGCAGATGGATTTGAGCAGACATTTGCCACGCTCGGTGGAGCTGTCGGTGTACTCGTCCATATGCTTCACACCCTCTAACCCTTCCAGATTGTGGATGGTCTTGCGAGCCAGCAACTCCATGTCGGACTTGCTGCTGGAGAAGTTCAGGTATTTGCAGCCGTACATGATGGGCGGACAAGCCGAACGCATATGTACTTCCTTCGCACCGCTTTCGTAGAGGAAATCCACGGTTTCCCGAAGCTGGGTGCCACGGACGATGGAATCGTCCACGAACAGCAGTTTTTTATCCTGAATCAGCTCCGGCACGGGAATCTGCTTCATCTTCGCCACCTGATTGCGGACGTTCTGATCCTCAGGTGTGAAGCTCCGGGGCCAGGTGGGGGTATATTTCACAAACGGACGGGCGAAGGGCTTTTTGGACTGGTTGGCGTAGCCGATGGCGTGGGGCAGACCGGAGTCCGGCACGCCGGCAACGAAGTCCACCTCCGGCAGCGTGCCGGCCTTTTCCTCGTCACGGGCCATGATTTCGCCGTTTTTGTAGCGCATGACCTCCACGTTTTTGCCTTCGTAGTTGGAGTTAGGGTAGCCGTAGTAGGTCCACAGGAAGGCGCAGATCTTCATGTCCTTGCCGGGCTTTGCCAGCTGCTCCACTCCGTCGGAGGTGATTTTCACGATCTCGCCGGGGCCCAGCTCGTAGGAGTCCTGATAGCCCAGCTTGTGGTAGGCGAAGGACTCGAAGGACACGCAGCAGCCCTCGATGTTTTGACCCACCAGCACCGGGATCCGGCCCAGCCGGTCACGGGCGGCGATCAGGCCGTCCTTGGTCAGAAGCAATATGGTGCAGGAGCCGTCGATCACGCTCTGGGCGTGACGGATGCCCTCCACCAAATCGCTTTTCTGGTTGATCAGCGCGGCGGTCAGCTCGGTGGTGTTGACCTTGCCGGAGGACATGGCCATGAACTGGTGACCGGGGCCGGAGAAGGCCGTTTCCACCAGCTCTTCGGCGTTGTTGATCAGGCCGACGGTGGCGATGGCGAACATCCCCAGATGGGAGCGCACCAGCAGGGGCTGGGGGTCCGTGTCGGAGATGCAGCCGATGCCGGCATGACCTTTGAATTTGCCCAAATCGTTTTCAAATTTGGTGCGGAAGGGGGTATTTTCGATGTTGTGGATCTGGCGCTGGAAGCCCTTCTGGACATCGTAGAACGCCATACCGCCTCGACGGGTGCCGAGGTGAGAATGATAGTCCGTGCCGAAAAACACGTCATATTTGCAATCTTTGCGGGAAATCGTCCCGAAAAAGCCACCCATTTAGTGACCTCCAATTGAGATAGTAAGATATGAGATACGAGATATGAGATAGTACAGTAAATTATCGTTTAGCGGCGTACCGCCGGAATGCAGAATGTGGAATGCAGAATGCAAAATGATTGTATTTCCTTCGGAAATGATTGAAATTATCGGCGTAGCCGATACCATTCATTCTGCATTTTGCATTATTAATTCTGCATTGCAGCGCTTATGCGCTGCTAAGCTAAACAATCCTTTACGCAAAGAACAGCTTGTTCAGGGTCATGGGATCGACGTACTCGCCGTCCTTGTAGACGCGCATATTGCCGGAGGCAACCTCGTCAATCAGCATCACGTTGCCCTGAGGATCGTAGCCGAACTCGAACTTGATGTCGTACAGCTCCAGACCCTTGGCGGCCAGATCATCGGCCACAATCTTGGTGATGGCCTGGGTCTGGGCCTTCAGATCCTCGTACTGCTCGTCGGTCATGACACCGATGGCAACCAGAGCGTCCTTGGTGATCAGCGGATCGCCCTTGGCATCGTCCTTCAGAGTGGTTTCCACATAGCTGGGCAGGTCAGCGCCGGACTCAATCAGTGCGCCGTAGCGGCGGATGAAGGAGCCAACACCCTTATTGCGGCAGATGACCTCCAGACCCTTGCCGAAGACCTTCGCAGGCAGGGCTTCCATGGTGGTGTTGGCCAGATCGGCGGATACATAGTGGGTACGGATGCCGGCGGCATTGATCTTCTCGAAGAAGTAGATGCTCATGCGCAGGTTCACGTCGCCCACGCCCTCGATGGTCAGACCCACAGCGTTCTCGCCGGGATCGAACACGCCGTCCTTGCCGGTGCAGTCGTCCTTGAACTTCAGCAGGCAGTTGCCGTTGGGCAGCGCGTAAACGTTCTTGGTCTTGCCGGTGTACAGAAGAGTCAGGTTTTCCATAATAAATTACCTCGATTTCAAATTTCGTATGTCATTGCGAGGAGGGCGAAGCCCGACGTGGCAATCTCCTGCAGATTTCGGAAACCTATGGGGATTGCCACGCCAGTCTGCGGACTGGCTCGCAATGACAGTGTTTACTTGTTACTGCAGTGCGGCATCCTTGGCCAGCACGGTTTCGGCATCAGCCTTGCGCTTGGCGTCCAGCTTGGCAGCCAGCTCCTCATCGGACACTGCCAGAATCTCAATAGACAACAAAGCGGCATTGACAGCGCCATCGACTGCCACAGTGGCGACAGGGATACCGGAGGGCATCTGCACCGTGGACAAAAGCGCGTCAATACCGTTGGAGAATGTGGTGGACTTCATGGGGATACCGATTACAGGCAAGGTGGTGTTGGCAGCCAGTGCGCCGGCCAGATGGGCGGCCATACCGGCAGCGGCAATGATCGCGCCAAAGCCCGCACTGCGTGCGTTGAGGGCGAAATCACGAGCCTGTTCGGGGGTACGGTGGGCGGAATAGACGTGCATCTCGTAGGGTACGCCAAAGCTCTGCAGAGTATCTGCAGCCTTGCGAACCACCGGAAGATCGCTGTCTGAGCCCATGATAATGGCAACTTTCTTCATGCTTTTACCTCCAAAATGTAAAAAGGCACACTTCGACCGTACGGTGAAAGTGTGCCCAGACGGTCGGCCTTATCCGCCCTCGCTCCGTGTGGTGCTCCACTTTAAACCGTCAGTAACGAAGGCGCTATGAATACGTTTCCATTATAGCAAATGAAAGTTGATACGTCAATTTGGCGAAAAGCCCATTTATGACCCAAACCGGGGCATTTGGCTGTATAAGTTGCCAAAGCGGCGATTGTTTACACGACTACCGCAAAAACAAAATACCATGTCATTCCGAGGGAGCGTAGCGACCGTGGGAATCCGTTTTCTCTACGGATTGCGAGGAGTACGGATTGCCACGGCCCTTTGGGCCTCGCAATGACATACGTTGACTGGAGTGCGGCGTTTAGTGCCCTATTGTTTACACGACTACCGCAAAAACAAAATACCATGTCATTCCGAGGGAGCATAGCGAAGCGAATGTAAATTCTAGTGATTGCCAGTGGCAATCACACAATAACAAATGCGA
>JAZQIN010000178.1:0-1694 GCA_045541155.1 Faecousia sp. | reverse complement strand
TCTTTCTGCGGATTTCGCCAATTTGGAGCGGGATCTCAACTTGGTTCGCCAATCCGGTGCAGACTATGTCCATGTGGATGTGATGGACGGTCTGTTTGTCCCCAATATTTCCATCGGTGTGCCGGTGGTGCAGGCTGTGCGCCGGGTAACGGATATGCCTCTGGATGTCCATCTGATGATTGACCGCCCCATCCGCTATGTGGAGGAGTTTGTCAAGGCGGGAGCCGACTGGCTGACCATCCACATCGAGGCTGACCAGCCCCAGAATACTCTGGAGGCGCTGGACAAAATCCATGAATTGGGCTGCAAGGCCGGTATCGTTCTGAAGCCAAAAACACCCGTGGAAGCCGCTATCCCCTACCTCGAAAAATGCGACATCATCCTCGTCATGACCGTGGAGCCGGGCTTCGGCGGTCAGAAATTCATGGCGGACATGATGCCGAAAATCAAGCAGCTCAGAGAATGGATGGATGATATCAACCCTGACTGTCTGATTGAAGTGGACGGCGGTGTGGACGCAAACACCTGCGCTGTCTGCAAGGAAAATGGCGCGGACGTGCTGGTCGCTGGCTCTGCCTACTTTAAAGCAACGGATCGTACAATGTTTGTCCGGACAATTCAGGCATGATATCATTATGAACACAAAAATGGCTACGCTTCAAAATGCGTAGCCATTTTTTCAATTACTGCAGTTTATACTCTTCTTTTATCTCATCAAAGCGGTCGTTGGGATTATTGACACCATCTTCAATTTTTATATCAGTTGAATTCCTATATTTATCACTGTTCTCAATAACCTCTTCACGGGTCATCTTATCCCAACTGCCGTTTTCACTGGTCAACTTCACAATGTAACCATTGTCGCATAACTCTTCCTCACGTATTTCCGCATAATAGGCCGCTTCTTCCTTTGTGGCAAAAAGTACAAACACATCAGTATGGCTGTATCGATACTCTTCAAAATACACCACCTGCCAATACTGAATGCCATTATAATCAGTAACCCCGTATTCTCCAGAGGGTTTGCAAGTAATGGTCAGCGGCATCTCCGCTTCGATATATGTATTTCCATCGTCCGTGGTACCCTCCTGGTTATCTAACTTGTCCTGATTCTCCTGGGTTTGCTGTGTTGACTGGGTCTGTTTTGTTTCCTTGGTCGCACCAGCCGTCCCGGTATCGTCCTTGCACCCCGCAAAAGACAACACAAGCATACAAAGCACGACGCTCATAATGATTCGCTTCATGATTTTTTGTACTCCTTTACTTTTTTAATATTATACCACCCCACAGCGGAACAGTCAACCCTTTCCAGCAAGATATGCCTATCGCCGCTTCCTTCTACTTTTTCGTCGATTGGGAATTGACATTCATCGTCGTAGAATGTATAATATATGCGAAATTCTAAGGCGGACGACCGCCTTTTGAAAGAAAGGAAAATTGCCATGATTTATAGTGCAGAAGTACAGCATATGTGCTCCGTGGCCAAGGGCGCCTATCACGGCCCCGCTCCCATTCCCGAAGAGGGCAAGTGGGTCCAGGTCAAGGAAATTAAGGATGTCAGCGGTTTCACCCACGGCATCGGCTGGTGCGCTCCTCAGCAGGGCTGCTGCAAGCTGACCCTGAACGTTAAGGAGGGCATCATCGAAGAGGCTCTGGTCGAGACACTGGGCTGCTCCGGCATGACCCACTCCGCC
>JAZQIN010000177.1:0-2100 GCA_045541155.1 Faecousia sp. | reverse complement strand
AATGCCCATTAGGCTGGAGGGCATGGAGGCCAGGCATCCGATCAGCAGCATGCCGATCAGCACCGGGCGCTGCCGCAGCACCGTCAGCACAGGCAGCTTCTCATCCACCGGCTGCTCATATTCGCTGTAGCTGTCCAGCAGTGACTGGGTATCCTCGGTGATGGCATTCTTCTGATGGACAAAGAAAAGGATCAGCACCGTGGAAATGAAAATGGCAATGCCGTTGATGCAGAAGGCCAGCCGCAGGAACTTCTCAAACAGGATGAGGGAGGCTGTGGGTGCGGCGCTTAATTCGCTAAACAATAATTTACTTCAACCTTCCAAACAAAGGAGTTGGTATAAATGGATCCCATTTACGTCACCGGGCATCGGAATCCGGACACGGATTCCATCGTTGCCGCCATGGCCTATACGGCGCTTCGCAACGCCCTTGGAGATCGGGAATTTGAGGCTGCCTGTCTGGGTCATGTGTCCGACGAGACCCAGCGTGTTTTGAATCGGTTCGGCTTCCAGCCACCGAAGCTGATTACCAGTATGCACACCCAGGTCCATGATTTGGATTTTGATACTCCCCCGGTGCTAAGCACCGCCGTTACGGTGGACCGGGCGTGGAACCTGCTGCAAGATCAGAAGAATTTGGCGGCGATTCCGGTTGCCAACGAGGACGGCACGCTGTACGGTATGCTGTCTCAGGAGGACGTGGCGAAATACAACATGGCCCAAATCAATACCGGGCGACTGCGGCCGGTGCCACTGTTCAATGTGCTGTCGGTTCTGGAGGGCAAGGTCCTCAACGAGGCCGGCGAGCGAATCGACACGGTTTCCGGCGAGGTGACCATTGCCCTGCCCCAGTGCCGTCCGGAGCTGATGTTTCAAAGCAGCGACTCCATCGTGCTTTGCGGTCACCAGCCGGACATGATTCGCCGTGCGCTGGAGATGAACGTCAGCTGTCTGGTGCTATGTCAAGCGGAGCTTCCGGCAGAGCTGCGGCAGCTGGAGACCACCACCTGCGTGATTTCCACGCCCTTCGACGCTTACCGGGCAGCCCGCCTGATTTTCCAGTCCACCCCCATCGGCAGAATCTGCCACACCCGGGATTTGGTCTGTTTCCGGTTGGATGACCGGGTGGATGATGTCCGGGAAGAAATGCTCAAGCATCGTGACCCTTGCTACCCCATTCTGGACGAGCATGATTTGGTGGTTGGCGTGTTGACCCGGTATCATCTGCTGCGCCCCCGTCGGAAACGGGTGGTGCTGGTGGACCACAACGAAGGGGCTCAGTCCGTCCCTGGTCTGGAAGAGGCGGAAATTCTCGCCATCATCGACCACCACCGTCTGGCGGATATCCAGACCTCCAACCCCATCTATGTCCGCAACGAGCCGGTGGGTTCTACCAATACGATCATCGCCAATATGTTCCAGGAACGAGGTCTGTTGCCCTCAGCTAACATGGCCGGTATGATGGCAGCGGCAATCATTTCCGATACGGTCATGTTTAAATCCCCCACCTGCACCGACCGGGACCGAATCGCCGCCCAGCGGATGGCACGAATCGCCAATGTTTCGCTGGAGGAGCTGGGTCGGGACATTTTCTCCGCCTCCATCGACCATCGAGCGGCAGAGGATTTGCTGTTTGCCGATTACAAAGAGTTCCACATCGCCGGACACGGGCTGGCGGTGGCCCAGATTACCTGCGTGGACAGCCCAGCCATGCTGGAGCGGAAGGCCGAGTTCCTGCCCCTGATGGAGCGGACCGCCAAGGAGCGGAAGTTCGATTTGGTGGTACTGATGCTGACGGACGTGCTGCTGGAGGGGACGCAAATTTTATATGTGGGCGACGATGAAATCATCCGGCAGGCCTTCAATGTCACCCCCCGGGACAACACCCTGTTCCTGCCCCAGGTCATGAGCCGCAAAAAGCAGGTTATCCCCATGCTGTCTGCTTTGTGGGGTTGATACGGTAAATTATTGGGCACCTCTAAAAACTCAATTTCGAGTGGGTGCCCAGGAATTTTGCTTCAAATTATGTGGTAAAAACCGCAGGAATACTGGATGTATTTCAAGGTTTTTATAAGCATAAGTTGGAGCAAAAGAACGGGC
>JAZQIN010000176.1:0-5387 GCA_045541155.1 Faecousia sp. | reverse complement strand
TGTCACAGACGGCGCAGGCAGATGCTTCTCCTTTGCTTACGACAGCAACGGTCAGCTCATTTCCATCACCGCCCCCGATGCCTCCATCATCCGCTACAGCTACACCAACGCCCGCCTCTCCAGTGTGACCTACCCCGATGGCTCTAAGGCTGTTTTGTCCTATAACACTGCTGGAGCGAAGCTTTCCCTTTGCATCCGTGATGCATCTGACATTGCCATCAGCGATATAGAATACCATTTCGTCGCTGGTCGTACTCAAACTGTAGCCGAATATGCTGTTACCAACGGCACTTTTGTGCTCGGCAAGCGGAGCAATTACGTTTATTCCGCATCCACACACGGAACTGCTGTTCAGTCCGTTGAGCGAGCTGATTCCGATGAGGGAGAGACCACGCAAAATGTTGTGATGACGGTATACACTTTCGATGACAACGGCGAGGTTATCAGCGAATATATGTATGCAAAGCTCGAGGATAAGACCGGTATTGCAAGCACCGAAGCCGGAATCCATCCTTACTACGGCGAAGGCGGTGTCAATACCATCGGTGCCAGCCGCAATCTGCTGCTGAATCAGAATTTTGACGATTCCACCTACTGGGTAGTCACGGAAGAGAATGAGGCTGTATGCTCCTGTTCCAGAAAGTACGAGGAAGCAGAGGCAAAGTACGGAAACAACGTGCTGATGATTCGTGGCTGGACTGACGAGTGCCAGGCTCAGGGCCTTCAGCAGACCGTCACTGCTACCCGAACCGGTGAATACACATTTTCCGCCTATCTAAGACTGCCCAATTTCAAGGATGGGGCCATCCCCAGTGCGTATCTCCGGGTAGTTGATGCCTCCGGTAATGTGCTTGCTGAGAGCGAGCATATTAATACGGTGGATGATTACGTCCGAGTCAGTGCGTCCTTTGTGCTGAGTTCCGCGCAGGCTGTCACAACCCAGATTTTGATCGATGGTGTAGGCACAGCCTTTGCCAATGCAGCTCAGCTGGAGTACGGGGCTTGCGCATCTGAGTATAATCTGCTCCTGAATGGCAACTTCACCAACTCCGACGACTGGAATTGGGTAAAGACGGAAGGTGTCCAGTATGACGATTCCGCCAGCTTCTGGGGTCCCAATGCACTTCAAATCACGGGTGATTTGGATGAAGTCCGAAATGCCGGTCAGGTGGTTCCTGTCTGTCAAAAGCGCTCCACCCGGGAAACCTTCACGCTTTCCGGCTGGGCAAAGGGTTGTGGCGTTCCTGTTCGGGAACGGGAAGATACTCCTACACCTACTTTCCGTCTGCGTGCCGTAGTGCATTATGCCGATAGTGATTACGATGACTTCAGCGAAGAAACCTTCACTGCTGACTTCTCTGCCCATACGGAAGCCTGGCATTATGCCTCTGTTCAGTTTGCCAAGAGCAAATATCGCCGCATTCAAAACATCGAAGTATTCTGCGACTACGACCACAATTCCGGCACTGCCAGTTTTGATGATATCCAGCTGGTTCGCAACAGCATCGAAAAGGGGCTGTCTTCCGAAGACTTTCCGATGATGGAAAATGCCATTACTGAAGATATCCCTGATGATACCAGTGCCGATGCCTCCGTAGCCAGCTTTTACTCTGCTCCTGAGTTTGCAGAGCTGCAGGATCTTTTCGGCAACACACTGACGGAAACCACCTTCACCGATGGCGAATTTGGTACCATCTACCGTTCCTTTGACTGTGATGAAAATGGCAACAATCTGATTCGTGAAACTGATGCCAGAGGCAACGAGACGGTCTATACCGTGGATAGCTCCACCTCTCGCAATACCATGGTAACAGACCGTCTCGGAAATAAGACCCTCTACGAGTACGATATTCAGGGCCGCACCTCCAAGGTCACCAGCAAGGACAATGAGGATGCCGAACTTGCCAATGTGTCGTATATCTATGACACCTTCGATAATCTGACCGAAATCCACCGTGGTGACGGTCTGAAGTATGTGCTCCAGTACAACCAGTTCCACAACCTGGAATCCATTGGCGTTGACGGCAAGACAGAAAAGCTGGTCAGCTATGCATACAAGACTGGCAACGGCAGACTGAAGCAGATTACCTATGCCAACGGCGACTATATGAAGGCCGTCTACAATAATCTGGGTCAGCTAGTTGCGGAAAAGTGGTATGATGCCGGAAACACTCTGACGGCACACTATAAGTACGCCTACGACTGTCAGGGTAATATCGTCCGCTCCGTTGACATTCTGGCAGAGAAGGAGTATAATTATAGCTACGAGGATGGCAGACTTCTCCGGACTGCGGAATTCGACATTATCGTCAGTACGGAGGATATCATCACCTCCAAGTGCCTTGCAAGTGAAGTTCGATACAGTTATGATATGAACGGCGAGCTGATTCGCAAGCGAATCATTCCCGTTTCCGGCGCTGAGCAGGTAATTTACTACGAGACCGATGAAGGTAAGAATTCCGTCGTAAAGTTCACCGCAGGTGGGAATGCCGTCACCAGCCATTCCAAAAACGACTCCTTTGGTCGGAAGGTTTTCGACGAGCTGCAGCTAGGCACCGGTTTCGTTTCCCGTCAGTTCCTTTACTGCGCCGGTCAATCCACCCAGGCCCACGAGGATAATGCCAAACTGAAGTCCACACCCACCACCAATCTGGTCAGCCAGATTATCCTCTCTGGTGGTCGTACCCTGTCCTATGAGTACGATAACGAGGAGCGAATTACTAAGGTCACCGACTCCGTAAATGGCATTACCGAGTATACCTATGATGCACTGGGTCAGCTACTGATCGAGACTGTCAACAGCACTGTGGTCAATACCATGACCTATGACAACTACGGCAACATCCTGAGCAAGAACGGCAAGACCTACACCTACGGCGACGGCATTTGGAAGGATAAGTTGACAGCCTATGACGGGCAGCCCATCGTCTACGATGCACAGGGCAACCCCACCACCTATCTGGGTCATACCCTGACTTGGGAAAAGGGTCGTCAGCTCAAGTCCTTTGACGGCAACACTTACACCTACAATGCTAATGGCATCCGTACCAGCAAGACCGTTAACGGCAAAAAGCACACATACACGCTGGATGGCACGAAGATTCTCCGTGAAACCTGGGGCAACAACACCCTGATTCCCCTGTACGACAACGAGGAAAGTGTCTGCGGCATTCTGTATAACAATATTCCCTACTACTTCCTGAAAAACCTGCAGGGCGATATCATCGCCATCACCAACCAGAATGGTCAGATTGTTGTAGAGTACGACTACGATGCTTGGGGCGTTTGTACCATCGTAGCAGACACTTCGGGTGTTAACATTGCCACCATTAACCCCTTCCGCTACCGTGGCTATTACTACGACTCCGAAATCAGAATGTACTACCTCCAAAGCCGATATTACAATCCTGTAAATGGGCGATTCATTAATGCAGATAGGACCGCCTATCTTGGTATTGACGATACCTGTCTCGGATACAATTTGTATAATTATTGTGCGAATAATTCAACTCAGCGGAATGATTTTACTGGACACAATTATTTAGCATATTATGAGGATACCGGCCCTTCCGTTGGAAGGCAGGTAGCTGATAGCTACTGGGCGTTAGTAAATGGAAACTATGCGTATAATCGAAAGCATGAAGTAACCACTTATGTGTTCGGACAACGAAACGTGGACATGAAATTCGCACTATCGACAGTTGCTAAAATTGGTTGCGGCATTGTTGCTGTGCATAACGCTTTGAAGACGCTAAACAAGGGCCAGGAATTATCAAAACTTGTTTATTATTTTGATGTAAGGAATGCCTATACCGGGAATATATGGGCTGCTCCTTATTGGGATGTAGCTGGTTGCTTAAAAAAATATGGAAAACTCAAAACGAAGACAAGGGTATTCCCATCGAAATTCGACAACTATATTAAAAATAGCACCAATCAAATGGGAATTATCGCATTTCCTTGGCATTATTTCTTCGCCAAGTGGAATTCCAAAAAAAAGAAATTTCAGACGTACAATTACCGCTCTGATAATACATTCTGCACTTGGATGGTATCCATCGATGCGGAATTAAAGAAAAAGAGCAAGCTTTGTTTAATCACTTTTTAGGAGGTATTAATGTGAGAAAATCTGTTCTTTGTTTTATATTGGCTTTCGTATTTTCTTTGAGTGGCTGTTTTTCCTATCACTATATTGACGCGGAACCCGCCAGCACGTGGGTAGGGGGGGATTTCCCAATGGAAATTACTATTGTTACCGGAGGGCTTGCGGAAGGCACACTAACAGCAAAGGGCAAACCTGTTGAAATTGAGATTTATTTTGGCCCTGGTAGCAGAGAATATGTTGTATATGAACCACTAAGTGACGGTGATGAGAGAAATGTAGAAGATTTTCTGTTTGACGGGAACTATTGCTACAACGAAAAAAATGAAACAATAACTTTTGAAATCATACGAGACCAATTGGGGTTAGATGTAAGCGAAATTATTCTTTACAAAACTGAAGCGTAACCAAGTCGCAACTGATTTTTCTCAGAATGCATTTAATTTGCCATATGAGCATAAACGCATAAACGCCTTCTTAAAATAAGCCGCTGTGGATTCACCTTAAACTTCACTATTCCAATTTCGCAACAACTAATTAGTTCAATAATTAATATTCTATTTTAACTGGAGGATTTATGGATTTTTCTGTGTATGAGGCTCAATTGACTAAGCGTATGCTACTTTACGGCATTTCTTCAACATTGCTTGCAGTAATGTTTATTGCTTGTCTCTTATATGTAGCCCATAGTTCATCTTTCAAAGCCCATAGCGAATGCCAAAAGGAGATTATGGAGGCAAAGCTTTCAAAATGGGTTTTATGCATCTTTTGTGTTGTAGGAATCATTGGTTGTTTACTTTTGGGGAGTACAACAGTATGGAAGTGTACATATGATATCAATAACCAAGCCTACATTGTTTGGATGGGCGATATTTCTGTATGCCGGGATGGCCCGACTAAATGCAGATGGTATCTCCCAGATGATAAGGGAATCAAATTAGAAGGTGCTAGTTTAGATGAAGGAAAGTATACAGGAAAAGTCATTTATAGCGAAAAAACAAAAATCGTGTTGGATTATAGTGTTGATAAATATTCAGATTAACAGAAATAAAAGCCAATTTATTAATAGTTAGTCTCACCAACTCCAGGAATTCTCCAGGAATTCTTTTTTAGCCGCACCTTTCGAGGTGCGGCTGTCTTTTGCGGACGATGGATGTCCCAATAAGCTTCTAGAGTGTAGATGCGGTCAAGCTATCAATCTATATAGGGTTTCCACTCACCCTATGTTTTTTGACGGTTGACTGTAAATCTACATCTGGAAAGGAATAATCAAAATGGACAAAAA
>JAZQIN010000175.1:0-6538 GCA_045541155.1 Faecousia sp. | reverse complement strand
GGCTACGATCCGACTTCAGAGGGGGCCAAGGGACGGTGCGTGCTGTTACACCGCTAAACAATAATTTACAGTTCTTTGACACACTGAGAGGGCGTGCTGTTGCACGCCCTCTGATTGTTATTTGGTTCCGAAGATTCGGTCGCCGGCATCGCCCAGACCGGGCACGATGTAGGCGTGGTCATTGAGCTTCTCGTCCACCGCCGCCAGATACATCTCCACATCCGGGTGGGCCTCCTGAACGGTTTTTACACCCTCGGGACAGCCGATGATGTTCATCATAATGATGTTCTTGCAGCCCCGGGCCTTCAGGAAATCAATTGCCGCTACGGCACTGCCGCCGGTAGCCAGCATGGGATCGACCACATAGACCATCCGGTTTTCGATATCCTCCGGCAGCTTGCAGTAGTATTCCACCGGCTGGTGGGTCTCGGGGTCACGGTACAGGCCGATGTGACCGATTTTGGCGGAGGGAATCAGGGCAATCATGTTGTCCACCATGCCAAGGCCCGCACGCAACACCGGCACGATTGCCAGTTTTTTACCGGCGAGCATCCGGCATTTTGCCACTGCCACGGGAGTCTGGACCTCCACTTCCTCGGTGGGCAGGTTCCGGGTGGCCTCATAGCACATCAGCCCGGCGATTTCTCCTACTAATTCTCGGAATTCCTTCACGCCAGTTTTTTCGCTGCGCAGGATTGCCAGCTTGTGCTGAATCAGGGGATGATCCAAAATGTGTACTGCTGCCATAAACATTCTCTCCTTTATTTATATTGTATATCCAGTTTATCAAATCCACGCAGGGCTGTCAAGTAAAACTAAATTATCGTTTACACGACTACCGCAAAAACAAAATACCGTGTCATTCCGAGGGAGCGTAGCGACCGTGGGAATCCGTTTTTTCTACATATTACGAGGAGTACGGATTGCCACGGCCCTTCGGGCCTCGCAATGACAAGCGTTGTATACGGTGCAGTGCTTAGTGCGCTAAACAATAATTTACCGCTGTATTTACGAAAAATTAAAAATTGGGTGCAGACAAACGAAAAAAAGTGTGCTATACTATATAAGACTATAAGCATTTTGGAAGGAGGCGTGTCCTTTTGAAATACTGGCGTGGCTATCTGGTCGCTGCGATTATGGGAGCGATTAGTTGGGGTCTGCTTGAAATGGCGGAAAAGTACACAACGCTGGTGGACATGGTGTTCCCCTATGTGACCCGGACCATCCAGGGCTTTCTCAGTGTATGGAGCAGCGGCACGGAGCTTCTGCTGTGGCAGGTGGCGGCGATCGCCATCATCGTGGCACTGATGGCATCCGTGGTGCTGATGATTCTTCTGCGGTGGAATCCGGTGCAGTGGACCGGATGGGTGCTGGCGGTGATTACCTCGGTATACTGTCTGCACACCTGCATCTACGGTCTGAACTATCACGCCGGGCCGCTGGCGGACGATGTGCGCCTGAGCGTCACCGACTATACCCTCAAAGAGCTGGAGGATGCCACCATCTACTACCGGGACATGGCCAATGCCTTGGCGGAGCAAATGCCCCGGGACGGTCATGGGGATGTGAAATTTGAAAGCTTCGACGCACTGGCAGAGCAGGCCGGTGCCGGTTTCGAGGTGCTGACCTACGAATATTCCTATCCGGTCTTTGCCGGTGACACCACACCGGTCAAGGAGCTGGGCTGGGCGGATATGTACTCCTCCATGGGCATCACCGGCGTGACCATGCCAATCACTGGCGAGGCCGCTGTCAATCCCCAGATTCCGGACGTATCCCTGCCCTTCACCATGTGCCATGAGATGGCCCATCGGATGTGCATCGCCGTGGAACGGGATGCGAATTTTGCGGCGTTTATGGCCTGCCGGGCCAATCCGGACCTGCAGTTTCAGTATTCCGCCTATTTCATGGCCTATCGCTATTGCTACAATGCGCTTGCCTCCATCGGCTCTGCTGATGCGGCGGCAGCCGCTGCCCGTATCCATAGCGGTGTCAGCAGTGGGATGTTGCGGGATTTGCAGGCGTATTCCAAATTTTTTTCCAGCAATATGGACGATTCTGCCACAGAACTTGCGAATAATGTCAACGATTTGTATATCAAAACCAGTGGCGACGAGGCCGGCACCGATTCCTATGGAAATGTGTGCGACTTGCTGGTGAGCTGGCACATTCAGGAAATCGTCCTGCCGGCCCAGCGTGAGGAAGCCGTCTCCACCTTCGACCCCTACGACGAGACGCAGGTGGACTTGAGTGGCATCGTGGGTGCCCTTCCGGAGGCTGACGAATGATGCTGCAAACCCTTACCGCCGGACTTCCGGCGTTGGATCTTTCTCTGGATGCGGAAATCTGTCAGCGGCTGTGCGCCTTTGGAGAGGCGGTGGTCCGGCAGAATCAGGTGATGAACCTGACTGCCATCACCGAGCCGGATCAGGTGGCTAAGCTCCACCTGCTGGACAGCCTGACGGTGCTGAAAACCGAAAATCTTCGGGGCAAGCGGCTGATTGATGTGGGCTGCGGCGCCGGGTTTCCTGGCGTACCCCTGAAAATCGGATGTCCGGAGCTGGAGCTGACGTTGCTGGATTCCCTGGGCAAACGGATGAACTGGTTGTCCCAAATCCTGCCGGAGTTAGGGATTTCCGCCCGATGCGTCACCGCCCGGGCGGAGGAATTCGCGGCGCAGGAACGGGAATGCTACGATTTTGCCACCAGTCGAGCGGTGGCCCGGTTGAATATTCTGCTGGAACTGACTGCCCCCTTCGTCAAGGTTGGCGGAGCGGTGCTGGCAATGAAGGGAGCCGCTGCCCGTGAGGAGCTGGAGGAGGCCCGGAGTGCCATCGGCAAGCTGGGCCTGAAGCTGGAGAAGGTTTGGGATTTCCCCATGGACGGTACTGCTCATTCGGTAATCGTCCTGCGCAAGGTCAAGCCCACGCCCCCTCAGTACCCCCGTGCCTACGCCAAAATCAAAAAATCCCCCCTGTGATTATATCGCCGTCCATTCGGACGGCGATTTTTACTCTGAACCGGCAATTTTCCACAACGGGGATGGAGCGGTGGACAAAAGGGGAAAATCCGGCAAAAAAGTTCGGAAAAAATGGTTGACCTTCTTGCATTTTTGGGTTATAATGCTTTAGCATGACCAATTATGGTCTGATAGTATGTGTTGCTGCGGCCGAATGTCGGCTGTCGAGCATATGAATACCAGAAAGAGAAGGAGGTGTCTCCATGAAGCGTACCTACCAGCCCAGCCGCCGTCACCGCTCCAAGGTCCACGGTTTCCGGAAGAGAATGGCTACTTCCAACGGCCGCAAGGTTCTTGCCCGCCGCCGTGCCAAGGGCCGCAAGGTTCTGTCCGCCTAAGCGCTGACGCAAGGCGAATGCGCTTATCGCGAAACGGGAGGTTTGTGCAGGGCGAACTATCGCCCTGCTCCCTTTTTATTTAGGGTATACTCTAATATGCCTTTCTATATCAAGCTTGTCGATAAAGCTGTAAGTTATTGTTTTGACACTCCCCCAGTCAAAAATCAAAGATTTTTGACAGCCCTCTCAGTGAGGGGGAGTGCGTACTTGCTACGCGAAACGATAATTTTTACCCATTAGACCCTATTTTGAGTATGCCTAATTAGGAGATTTTTCTATGAAATTCTCAAGCAGCTTGAAGTTGAACCACGTCTTCCGCCGCCTATACCACTCCAACGGTCAGGCCAGCAGCTATCTGGTGCTGTACGCCCGAAAAAACCGCACCGGGTGCAACCGGGTGGGTATCACTGTGGGCAAAAAGCTGGGTAAGGCGCATATCCGCAATCGTGTCCGCCGCCGCCTTCGTGAGATTTACCGTCTCAACGAGGACCAATTCCAGTCTGGCTGGGACATTGTGGTGGTGGCCCGTTCCCGAGCGGTGGAGGCCCCCTTCCAAAAGCTCACCGACAGCTATCTCGCCCTCGCCCAAAAGGCCGGTATCCTGCTGCCGGAGGATTCCTGATGAAAAAACTGCTTCTTCGTGTGATTCGTTTCTATCAGCGAGGCATCTCCCCCCATTGCCGGGGTCGGTGCCGGTTTTCGCCTACCTGTTCCCAGTACGCCCTCGAGGCTATCAACAAATACGGGGCCGCCAAAGGTGGATGGCTTGCCCTGCGCCGGTTTTGCCGGTGCCACCCCTTCTACAAGGGGGACTACTTTGACCCCGTTCCGTGACTTCCATATGATTAAGGAGGAAAGTCAATGTTTCTCGCCGGATTGAGCGATATTATTACCGTTCCCTTTGGTTGGATCCTGTCCAAGCTGTACGCACTGCTGGGCAGCTATGGTCTGGCCATCATCCTCTTTGCAGTGATTGTCCAGCTGGTCATGCTGCCCATCACCGCCAAGAGCAAAAAGGGCATGATGAAGATGTCCCGTCTGCAGCCCCGAGTCCAGGCGCTGCAGAAGAAATACGCCAATGATCAGATGAAGCTCAACGCCGAGCTGCAGGCGCTGTACAAGTCGGAGAATGCCTCCATGACTGGCGGCTGCCTGTGGAGCCTGGTGCCCATGCTGATTCTGATTCCCCTGTACTCCGTCATCCGCTACCCCCTGCAGTATATGCTGGGTGCCAGTGCGGAGGTCATCGACCAGATTGCTAAGATTGCCGGTGACGGCACCTACTGGCAGGTCAGCGCGGCGGGTCAGATTTTTGAAAATCCTGAGCTGTTCAGCGAAATCAAGGGCATCACTGATGCCACTCTGCAGGGTATCGATTTCAGCTTCCTGGGAGTCAATCTGGGTTTGCAGCCGGAGTGGAAATTCTGGGCAGACAGCTGGCAGTGGAATTGGGCCCATATCGGCCTTGCGCTGATTCCCATCATCAGTGCCGCCAGTCAGGTCCTGCAGACTAAGATTTCCCAGAAGATGAACAATTCCGTAATCACCAACGAAAAGGGTGTGCAGGACAAGGAAACTGCGGAAAATTCCCAGGCCAATTCGTCTATGAAGATGATGATGTGGATGATGCCCCTGATGTCCCTGTTCATCGGCTTTGGTGTGCCTGCGGGTCTGTCGATTTACTGGTTCGTGGGCGGCGTGGTCCGTACCATTGAGGACATCATCCTGACCCGTCACTACCGCAAGGTCTACGATGCCGAAGATGCCATTCGTTTGCAGAAGGCCATGGAGCAGGAGGCTATCGAGGCGGAGAAGGAGCGGATTCGTGCCGAGCGCCGGGCCGCCAATCCCGACGGCATCACCAGCAATACCAGCAAGAAGAAGCTGCAGCAGAAGCAGCGTGAGGAGCAGCAGGCCGCCAAGGCCGCCGCGGCCAAGGAATATGCCGCCAAGCATGGCATTCTGGTGGAGGAGGAGTCGTCCAAGCCCCAGACCCTCTCCGGCATTCCGGACCGCCCCTATTGCAAGGGCCGTGCCTACAAGGCCGACCGTTATGGCTCCAAAAATACGGAGGAATAAGAGATATGGAAAAGACAATCGTGACTACGGGCAAGACCATTGATCTTGCCATTGAGGCTGCGCTGACGCAGTTGGGTCTGGATCGGGACAGTGTATCCGTCATGGTGCTGCAGCAGGCCAAGGCCGGATTCCTTGGTTTCGGTGCCCAGCCTGCCAAGGTTCAGGTGACCTATGAGGCTCCGGATCCGGTGCCGGTGGTGGAGAAGCCCAAGAGCGCACTGGGTGCGGCCTCCCGCAGTGCCAAACCCAAAGCCAGTGGCAATGCGGTGAAGGAGCCGAAGCTGGATGTGGCCCCCAAGGCCAAGGTCGAGCCGAAGCCTCAGCCCAAGGCGGAGAAGCCTGCCGCCCCCAAAGCGGAGGCACCTAAGCAGGAGCGTAAGCCCCGTCCCGAGCGCAAGCCCGAGACCCCCAAGGCTCCCAAGGAGCCGAAGGTCTTTGCCCCTGCTGAGGCCGGTTCCGTTGAGGAGAAGATTGAGAAGTTCCTGAAGGGCCTGCTGGAGAATATGGGCTCTCAGGCTGTCCCCCATGCCGCCAAGGCCGGGGACAATACATACCATGTGGAGCTGGAGGGTCAGGATTTGGGCTTCCTGATTGGCCGCCGGGGTGACACGCTGGATGCGATTCAGCACCTGTGCAACTACGCCATCAATCGGGATGTGGAGGGTCACGTTCGGATTAATGTGGATGCGGAGGACTACCGTGCCAAGCGTGAGGAGAGCCTGCGCAAGTACGCCCGGAAGAAGGCCCAGCAGGTGCTGAAGGCCCGTCGCCGTACCACGCTGGAGCCGATGAACGCCTACGAGCGTCATGTAATCCACGCCACTTTGCAGGAGATGGACAACATCTCCACCTACTCCACCGGCACCGAGCCGAACCGCCGTGTCGTTGTTGAGTATGTCCGCTGAATTATTAATAAGCTGCCGCTTCTGCGGCAGCTTTTTTTCTGGCACCTGCGCTACGCTAAATTATCGTTTAGCGCACGAAACGCCGCACTCCAGTCAAGGTATGTCATTGCGAGGCCCGAAGGGCCGTGGCAATCCGTACTCCTCGCAATCCGTAGAGAAAACGGATTCCCACGGTCGCTACGCTCCCTCGGAATGAC
>JAZQIN010000174.1:0-10737 GCA_045541155.1 Faecousia sp. | reverse complement strand
GAAGCAGAAAAATTGCGTCGTTTCGGTAAATTATTGTTTAGCGCACTAGCGGCGAAGCCGCCTTGGCTCTCCCTCTGGGAGAGCTGGCAAAAATCTTTGATTTTTGACTGAGAGGGTGTCAAAACAATGATAGGACACCCTCTCCGCCCAGTGTGCGCACTGGGCACCTCTCCCAGAGGGAGAGGCAAGGGGTGTGGCGCTTACTGCGCTAAACGATAATTTTCGCCAAATAACAGACAGGGAGGGGCGATGCCCCTCCCTTACGATACGAATTACTCAGCAACTTCCTCGGCAGGCTCGGCCTTCTTGCGGCCACGGCGGTCGGGCTTGCGAGCGTAGAAGGTGATGGACATGGGAGGTACACGGAACAGACCGGAGTGCTCGTACTCACGGTAGCTGATTTCCTCAGAGGTGACCTCATGGGGCAGCTGGTTGGTGCCACCGTAACGCCAGTCGTCGGAGCAGAAAATCGGCTCATAGGTACCGGCCTTGGGCAAACCCAGACGGTAATCGTCACGGCAGACAGGAGTGAAGCTCAGGACGCAAATCAGCTCCTTGTTCTTCTTGGGATCGATTCGGCGGAAAGCCAGCACACTGCTATCGCCGTCGTCGGGCTGGATCCACTGATAGCCATTCCAACTCAAATCATCCGCCCACAGCTCGGAGTGCTCCTTGTAGAACTGGTTCAACTCCTTGTAGAACAGGTGAATCTTCTGGTGCATCTCGTAGTCCAGCACGGTCCAGTCGATGTCCTTATTGAAGTTCCACTCGGTGAACTGACCCAACTCCGCACCCATGAAGCTCAGCTTCTTGCCGGGATGGGCAATCTGGTAGCCCCGGAGCACTCTGGCACCGGCAAACTTCCAGAAGTAGTCACCGGGCATCTTGTTCAGCAGGCTGCCCTTCAAATGCACCACCTCGTCGTGGGAAAGCGGCAGGATATAGTTCTCGGAGAAGGCGTAGGTCATGGAGAAGGTCAGCTGATTGTGCTTGTACTTGCGGTAGATGGGATCCTCCTTCATGTACTTCAGGGTGTCATTCATCCAGCCCATGTTCCACTTCAGCAGGAAGCCCAGACCACCATCGAAGTCAGGACGGGTGACCATGGGGAATGCGGTGGATTCCTCGGCGCAGGTGATGATGCCCTTACGGACGTTGAAGCAGGCCTTGTTCAGCTCACGCAGGAAGTCGATGGCCTCCAGATTCTCACGGCCGCCGTAGCGGTTGGGACGGAAGTGGGGACGGGCATAGTCCAGGTACAGCATGGAGCTGACTGCGTCCACACGGATGCCGTCCACGTGGAATTCACGGAGCCAGTACACGGCGTTGGAAATCAGGAAGCTCTTGACCTCAGGACGGCCCCAGTCGAAGATACGGGTGGTCCACTCGGCGTGCTCGTTCATCATGGGATCCTGATACTCGTAGGTGCAGCCGCCGTCGAACTCGTACAGACCGTACTCGTCCTTGGGGAAGTGAGCAGGCACCCAGTCCAGAATCACGCCGATGCCGGCCTGATGGAGCTTGTCGATTAGCAGCTTCAGCTCATCGGGATTGCCGTAGCGGCTGGTGGGAGAGTAGTAATTGGACACCTGATAGCCCCAGCTGGGATCGTAGGGGTACTCAGAAAGGGGCATCATCTCAACGTGGGTGTAGCCCATGTCCTTCAAGTAGCCGGGCAGCTGCTCCGCCATCTCGGCGTAGCTGAGGTACTTGTTGCCGTCCCAGGTGCGGCGCCAGGAACCCAGATGCATCTCATAGATGTTGATGGGGGATTCCAGCGGAGCCCGACGGCCCTGATTGGCAATCCACAGGCTGTCGTGCCACTTGTAGCTGTCCAGCCGGCAGATGATGGAGGAGGTATCGGGGGCCTTGCAGGAGCGGAAGCCCACAGGGTCCATTTTGTGGACACGGTGGCCATTCCAATGGTGAATCAGATATTTGTAAGCCTGACCCTCCTGTGCGTTGGGAGACCATGCTTCCCAGATGCCCTGAGAAATCTTGGTCATGTACAGGTCTTCGCCGTTCCAGTAGTTGAAGTCGCCAACGACGCTGACCGCCTGAGCGTTGGGTGCCCAGACCCGGAACACGAAGCCGTCTACACCGTCTCTGTTTTCAGGGTGGCAGCCAAGGAACTCATAGCATTGGGTACTGGTGCCGGTGTGGTAGTAGTACAGGAAGGTGGAAAGTTCTTCATTCATCGGTCTCAAATCCTTTCTTTGGTGGAGTTAAAGAAATCATTATTCTCCATGCATAACATACCACATTTTTGCCGTTTAGGAAAGAGTCAAATTAAATAAAAGTTTGGTCAAGTTTCCGTTATTTTACACAAAAGTAAAATTTATCTCTACGGAACCAACTGGCAGAAACGACAATTAACGGCACAATTCCAGAAGTAAACGGTAATTTTTTATTCAGCCTAGCACGGCAGATTCTAAACACCATGTCATTGCGAGGGTGTAAGTCCGTGGCAATGATGCGATATTTGTTTTGTATTACATAAAGGCTAATTTCCCATTCTCCGGCGAAAAAAGTTGAAAATAGTGCAGATTTTCTTTAAAATACCCCTTGCAAAACCAATCCGGTGGTGCTATAATATCAGTAATCTAGCGTAGACTATACGAAAGAGAGGGGTTCAGCCCCTCTCTTTTTGCGAAGTGAGGCGAATATTTTTGAAAATCACAGAACAAGTCGAGGCCTTTGCCAGACCCGTGGTGGAGGCACATGGCTGCTCTCTGTGGGACGTAGAATATGTTCGGGAAGGCTCCGAGCGTTTCCTGCGGCTCTACATTGAAAAAGAGGGCGGCGTGGACATCACCGACTGCGAGGCTATCTCCCGTGCGGTGGATCCCATCCTCGACGAGAAAGATCCCATTTCTGAATCCTACCATTTTGAGGTCTGCTCCGCCGGTCTGGAGCGTGCGCTGAAGCGCCCTTCCGATTTCGAGCGGTTCATGGACAGCCCCATCATGGTCAAGCTCTACCGTCCCCACAATGGCCTGAAGGAGTTCCCCGGCATCCTCCGGGGCTACGACGATGGCAAGGTCACAGTGGAAGCCGGCAAGGAAACAATCACCTTTGAAAAATCTCAGGTCGCTCTGGTGCGCCTGAGAGTGGAATTCTAACAGGAGGAACAATCATGGCAAGAAATACGAGAGCCAAGAAGCAACCCGAGGCCCACAAGATTGACGGCGTAGAGATTTTCGCCGCGCTGCGTGAGCTGGAAAAGACCCAGGGCATCCCCGTGGATTATATGCTGGAGCGTCTGAAGCAGGCGCTGGCCAATGCTTACCGTAAGGATCGGGAGGATCACCGTGACGTGCCTGCCGAGAATGTGGTGGTAGACGTGTCCGAAACCGGCATTTCCATGTTTCAGGTCAAGACCGTTGTGGAGGAGCTGGAGGATACCGCTCTGGAAATCCACATCGATACCGCACGCAATATGAACCCCAACGTGCAGGTGGGCGACACCGTCACCATCCCTGTGGACGTGGAGAAATTCGGCCGCATCGCTGCCCAGACTGCCAAGCAGGTGGTCATTCAGGGCATCCGTGAAGCCCAGCGTGGCATGGTCTATGAGAGCTACTCCAACAAGACCCAGGAGCTGCTCACCGGCACCATCCTGCGGATCGATCCCAGCGGCGATATGATTGTCACCGTTGGTACCGGCAACGAGCAGCACAACGCCATCCTGCGCACCAGCGAGCAGATTCCCGGCGAGAGCCATAAGGAAGGCGACAAGATTCGAGTCTACGTTCTGGAGGCCCGTCAGGGTGCCCGCAGCACCAATGTATATGTGTCCCGTACCCATCCCAATCTGGTTCGCCGGCTGTTTGAGCTGGAGACCCCCGAAATTGCGGAGGGTCAGGTGGAGATTCGCAACATCGCCCGTGAGGCCGGTTCCCGTTCCAAGATGGCAGTCCGTGCCGCAATGGAGGGCATCGATCCGGTGGGTGCCTGCGTTGGCCCCCGTGGCGGACGTGTGGGCGCTGTGGTTGAGGAGCTTCATGGCGAGAAGATTGATATCGTCATCTGGTCTGAGGATCCCTGCGAATACGTCAAGGCTGCCCTCAGCCCTGCGGACGTTATCAGCGTGGAGCCCATTTCCGGCCAGAAGGCTTGCCGTGTGGTGGTGCCGGACGATCAGCTGAGCCTTGCCATCGGCAAGGAGGGTCAGAACGCTCGTCTGGCGGCCCGACTCACCGGCTACAAGATCGATATCAAGCCTGCATCTCAGGCAGAAGAAAATGCAGAATGATGGTATCACCTTCGGTGATGATTTCGAATCAGTCGGCGTAGCCGACACCTCAATTCTGCATTCTGCATTCTGAATTTTGCATTTCAGATTAGGAGGTAGCTTATGCAAAAGAAGATTCCCCAGCGGCAGTGTATGGGCTGCCGGGAACGGAAGAATAAACGGGATATGATTCGTGTGGTTCGTCAGACCGACGGAACGGTGTCCCTTGATTTCAGCGGCAAGCTCAATGGTCGAGGCGCTTACATCTGCCCCGACCCGGAGTGCCTGAAAAAGGCACGGAAAGCCAAGTCTTTGGATCGGAGTCTGGAAGTGACCATCCCCGAGGAGGTCTACGACCGGCTGGACAAAGAAATGGAGGGCGGCCGTGGATAAAGCACTCAATTATTTGGCACTGGCCCGAAAGGGCGGCAGAGCCGAGCTGGGTGAGGAGCCGGTGGGCAGTGCAGCCCGTTCCGGTAAGGCGTACCTGATTATCGTTGCCGCCGATGCCGGCGACCATACCTGGCGCAGAGCCAAAAGCTTTGTCGCCGGTACGGATCAGCAGTGCGTCAAGCTCCCCTATTCCAAGGACGAGCTGGGCATGGCAATCGGCAGAAGCAGCCTTGCCATCGCCGCCATCACCGATGCGGCACTGGCGCTGGCGCTGGTCAAATCTCTCGAAAAGCCGGATTTG
Source organism: Faecousia sp. (assembly GCA_045541155.1). Taxonomy (GTDB): domain Bacteria; phylum Bacillota; class Clostridia; order Oscillospirales; family Oscillospiraceae; genus Faecousia. The sequence continues at coordinate 5,809 of JAZQIN010000174.1, read as the reverse complement.
GCAGTGGTGGAGATGCTGACCTACAAATCAGATCGGTTCAAACGCCGCCAGCAGGAGGCCAAAGCCCACCAGCGGAACGTAAGAAAAGGTAAGAAGTAAGTTGACCAACATGGACAGTTCCTGAGAACTGTCAAATGCAAAGTGCATGGTGCAAAATGCAAAATGAAAAATCTGCATTCTGCATTCTGCATCCTGCATTTTCTAACTATGGAGGTGCGTATATGAGTACAGTGAAGTATAAGATTAAGGCGATTGCCGACGACTTTGGTGTTGCGCCCAAGGAAGTCATGGAGATCGTTGGCAAGTTTTTTGAGAAGCCCAAGTCCTCCTCTCAGACGGTGGAGGAGGATGTGCTGAACGTGGTGTTCGACTACCTGACCCAGAAGCATCAGATCGATTCCCTGGAGCAGGTGTTCGCCGTGCAGCCCAAGCCCAAGGCTGAGCCTGTGAAGGAAGCCCCCAAGGCTGAGCCTGCTAAGCAGCCTGCTCCCCAGAATAATAAGCCCCAGCAGCCTGCTGCCCAGCCCAAGGCCGAAAAGCCCAAGGAGCCGGAGCGCAAGCGGGAGCGCCGTGTGGTGGATACTTCTGCGGTGCAGGTCAATGCCAACCGTTTTGCGGATGTGGATAATCTGGTCTCCGAGCGTGTCCAGAACTATCAGGGCGGCAAGCAGAGAATCGGCGGCGGCAAGGGCAAGCAGTCCAACAAGCAGCAGAAGGGCAACTTCAAGGGCAACAAGTCCCGCAACGAGGAGCAGGAGAAGATGCGTCGCCTCCAGATGGAGGTAGCCCGCAAGGCTCCCGTCACCGTCAAGATTCCCGACGAAATCACCGTCGGCGAGCTGGCCAGCCGCATGAAGAAGACCGTCGCCGAGGTCATCAAGTGCCTGATGAAAAACGGCGTCATGGCCGCCATGAATCAGGTCATCGACTTCGATACCGCTGAGTTCGTGGCCACCGAGATGGGCTGCAAGGTGGAGAAGGAAGTCACCGTCACCATCGAGGAGCGAATCATCGACGACCATGTGGATAGCGCCGAGGAACTGCAGACCCGTGCGCCTGTTGTGGTGGTCATGGGTCATGTTGACCATGGTAAGACCTCCACGCTGGATGCCATCCGGAAGACCTCCGTTACCACCGGCGAGGCCGGCGGTATCACCCAGCACATCGGTGCCTATACTGTTGATGTGAACGGCAATATGGTCACCTTCCTGGATACCCCCGGTCACGCGGCGTTTACCTCCATGCGTGCCCGTGGTGCCAAGTCCACCGATATCGCCATTCTGGTGGTTGCCGCCGACGACGGCATCATGCCCCAGACGGTGGAATCCATCAACCACGCCAAGGCGGCGGAGGTACCCATCATCGTTGCCATCAACAAGATGGATAAGCCCACCGCCAATCCCGATAAGATCAAGGAGCAGCTGACCAAGTACGACCTGATTCCCGAGGAGTGGGGCGGCGATACGGTCATCGTGCCCATTTCCGCTAAGACAGGCATGGGTCTGGAGGACCTGCTGGAGATGGTCATCCTCACCGCCGAGGTGCAGGAGCTGAAGGCCAATCCCAACCGCCGTGCCAAGGGCACCGTCATCGAGGCTCGTCTGGATAAGACCCGTGGCCCCGTGGCAACCTTGCTGGTGCAGAACGGCACCCTGAAGCAAGGCGATATCGTGATTGCCGGTACGGCTGTGGGTCGTGTCCGTGTCATGACCAATGATAAGGGTCGCACCGTCAAGACTGCCGGCCCCTCCGTGCCCGTGGAAATCACCGGACTTGCGGAGGTTCCTGCTCCCGGTGATGAGTTCAACGCCGTCACCGATGAGCGTATGGCTCGTGAGCTGGTTGAACAGCGGAAGCAGGCCCAGAAGGATGCCCTCGCCAACGCCATGCAGAAGGTCACGCTGGATAACCTCTTTGCTCGTATGCAAGAGGGCCAGATGAAGGAACTGCCTCTGATCGTCAAGGCCGACGTGCAGGGCTCTGCCGAGGCGGTGAAGGCTTCTCTGGAGAAGATTTCCAACGAGGAAGTCCGTGTCCGCGTGATTCACGCCGGTGTCGGCGCCATCAACGAGTCCGATATCCTGCTGGCCTCCACCTCCGGTGCCATCATCGTTGGCTTCAACGTCCGGCCTGATGCCGGCGCACAGGCCAGCGCCCACCGTACCAACGTGGATATGCGGTTCTACCGTGTCATCTACGATGCCATCGACGAAATCGAGGCTGCCATGAAGGGTATGCTGGCTCCCGTCTATGAGGAGGTCGTGATTGGCCACGCCGAGGTGCGCATGACCTATAAGGTTTCCGCCATCGGCACCATCGCCGGCTGTATGGTCAAGGACGGCAAGATTACCCGTGATGCGAAGGTTCGCATTCTGCGTGACCATATCGTTATTCACGAGGGTGAGGTCGGCTCGCTGCAGCGGTTCAAGGACGCTGTCAAGGAAGTCACCGCCGGCTATGAGTGCGGCATGAGCATCCTGAAGTTCAACGACATCAAGGAAGGCGACATCTTCGAGTGCTTCGCCATGCAGGAAGTCAAGAGATAATTCAAAAAGCCAGCCGCCGCGGTTGCGGTAGGCTGCCTTTCTTGCCTCCCTCAAAGAGGGGGCCAAGGTGGCTTCGCCACTTATTTTCTACGAAAGGAAAGATATTATGGCATCCAATCGTATCAATCGAATCAATGAGGAGATTCAGAAGGAGCTGTCCAGCCTGATCCGGAACCTGAAGGATCCCCGAATCCAGAATACCACGATCTCCATCACCCGTGTGGAGACCACGCCGGATTTGCGTTATACCAAGGTCTATGTGAGTTTCCTGCAGGAGGAGCGGGCTGCCGATGCCTTGAAGGGTTTGCAGTCTGCCGCCGGCTACCTGCGCCGTGAGCTGGGACAGGCGCTGAAGCTGCGCTATACCCCCCAGATCATGTGGGCGCTGGACGATTCCATCACCTACGGCGCAAAGATGCTGGCGCTGATCAATTCCCTGAACACCGGTAAAGACGAAGAAGAAAGCGTGTAAATGGTTGTTTAGCGCAGCACCATCCCCTTGCCTCTCCCTTTGGGAGAGGTGCCCCAGTGCGCACACTGGGGCGGAGAGGGTAATAACATGCCGATAATGCCCTCTCAGGCACCGGCTTCGCCGCTAGTGCGCTAAATGATAATTTACGACAGGTAATGATATGAACGGAATTGTAATTGTAGACAAGCCCGAGGGGTGGACCAGTCAGGATGTGACGGCGCGGCTGCGTCGGGTGTTCAATACTCGTCGAATCGGTCATGGCGGCACGCTGGATCCCATGGCAACGGGCGTTCTGCCGGTGTTTGTGGGACGTGCCACCCGTGGTGTGGAGTTTTTTGAACACGCAGAAAAAATGTACGAGGCGACGCTTCGTCTGGGCATCAGCACCGACACCGAGGACATCACCGGTGCGGTACTGGAGCAGAAAGAAGTAACCATTTCCAAGCAGGATTTTCTTGAAATATTGACTCAATTTCGAGGAAAAATACAACAAATCCCTCCGATGTATTCTGCATTGAAGGTCAATGGGCAAAAGCTCTGCGATTTGGCCCGAAAGGGCAAAGAAGTGGAGCGGCAATCCAGAGAAATCGAAATATTCCGGCTGGAGTGCCTGGAATTTTCCGGTCAGACCGCCCGTCTGCTGGTGCATTGCTCCAAGGGTACTTATATTCGTACGCTGTGCAAGGATATCGGCGGGGCGTTGGGTTGCGGCGGCTGTATGGCATCGCTGCGCCGTGTCAGCGCCGGAGAGTATCACATCGAGGAGAGCGTTCCCTTGCAGACCTTGCTGAACACAGAGGAACCGGAGCAGTACCTGCGGACGGTGGATACCATGTTCCGGAACCACCCAGCGGTGACGTTGACCCCCAATCAGGAAAAACGGTGCCGCAATGGAAACGCCTTCACCCTTCCCATCGCCGACGGCACCTACCGGGCCTATAGCCAGTCCGGCGAATTTCTGATGCTGGCAAAGGTAGAAGCTGGTATTATGTCAACCATTAAATCATTTTTTGAAGTATAGCAGCGACTCTTGGCTATCCCTCTGGGAGAGCTGTCAGCGAAGCTGACTGAGAGGGGATTCGGAATATGCCGATACCAAAGAATGAAAATCTATTGGATAACGCACGAAACTTGCGGCGTGAAATGACACCACAAGAGAGAAAACTGTGGTACTTGTTCCTGCAGAAATATCCAGTGAAAATCTATAAACAGCGCATTATAGGCCCATATATTGTTGATTTTTTCTGCGCATCCGCTAAATTAGTGATTGAGATTGACGGCTCACAGCATTATGACGAGCAAGGGAGTGCCCGTGATTTGCAACGAACAAAGTATCTAAACAGTTTAGGGTTGGGGGTTGTCCGTTATTCCAATGCGGATATCAACTGCCGGTTTCGAGAGGTATGCGAATCCATACATCAGTATTTACAACAACCGCGTTAGTATCCCCTCTCCGCCCCAGTGTGCGCACTGGGGCACCTCTCCCAAAGGGAGAGGCAAGGGGCGCGTTTTACTACGGTGACACTATGATAATTGAGAAAACAATCTACGCCCTTGGTTTTTTTGACGGGGTACATTTAGGGCATCAGGCGCTGCTGGCGGAGTGCCGCCGGATGGCGGACGAGCTGGGCTGCAAAGCCGGCGTGGTGACATTTCTGGGGCATCCGGACCGATTGGTTTCCGGTGTGAAAACAGACTTGATCAACACGCCCGCAGACCGGAGCCGCCTGCTGCGACGCTACGGCATGGACACCGTCATCGAGCTGCCATTCGACAAAAAATTGATGAAAATGCACTACCTGACCTTTTTCCGGATGCTGCTGGCTAAGTACGGCGCAACCGGACTGGTCTGCGGTCATGATTTCCGCTTTGGAAATCTGGGAGAGGGCAATGCTGAAAAGCTTCAGGCTGCCTGTGCCGAAGCCGGCATTCCCTGCGTGGTAGTGCCAGAGCAGAAGGTGGACGGTATCACCGTTTCCTCCACCCATATCCGCCAGCTGTTGGAGCAGGGGGATGTGGAAACGGCGGCACGGTTTCTGGGACATCCGCATATTTTTACGGGCACGGTGGTGCCCGGACGGCATCTGGGTCGAACCCTTGGCATTCCCACCGCTAATCTGGTGCTTCCCAAGGGGGTGCTGATGCCTCAGTTCGGCGTGTACGTCTGCCGCACCGACATCGACGGAAAAACCTATCCGGCGGTGACCAATGTGGGCATTCGCCCCACGGTGGAAGGCTGGGGCGTGACGGTGGAGCCATGGATTCTGGGCTTCGACGGCGACCTCTACGGTCAGAGCCTGACGTTGGAATTTTATAAATATCTCCGTCCGGAGCGCAAGTTTCCATCACTGGCGGATTTGCAGGCAGAAATACAAAAAAATGCCGCTGAAACCGAAAAATACTTTGAAAATATCCTTTACAACAGGGAAAACTTGTGATATGATAGGCAGGCTGGCTGTGACCAGCCCAATTCCGCTTGCTCGGTTCAGGGACGACACCGACCCGATACTGGGCGGCTGGAGCATTTTATAGAAAGGTGGAAATTACCATGATTCAGAAGGAAAAGAAGACTCAGGTCATTCTGGAGAACGCTACCCATGAGGGCGATACCGGTTCTCCCGAGGTTCAGGTTGCTATCCTGACTGCTCGCATCAACGAGCTGACCGATCACCTGCGTACCCACAAGCACGACAACCACTCCCGTCGTGGTCTGCTGATGATGGTTGGTAAGCGCCGCAGCCTGCTGGACTATCTGGCTCGCAAGGACATCAACCGTTACCGTGCTCTGATC
>JAZQIN010000173.1:0-2918 GCA_045541155.1 Faecousia sp. | reverse complement strand
AGTGGGTGCCCAGGAATTTTGCTTCAAATTATGTGGTAAAAACCGCAGGAATACTGGATGTATTTCAAGGTTTTTATAAGCATAAGTTGGAGCAAAAGAACGGGCACTTCGCCGAAAGGGAGTTTTTAGAGGTGCCCTATTGTTTACCGGACTAAGCACCGCACCATAAACAACGTATGTCATTGCGAGCCAGCGCGCACGCTGGCGTGGCAATCCGCTTATTCGGTAGCGTGTGTAGAGAACGGATTGCCACGTCGCTTCGCTCCTCGCAATGACAAAGAATTTTGTTTTGCGGCGCTTAGTGCGCTAAACAATAATTTATAGTTCTTTGACACGCTGAGGTGCCCCTGATGCAGGGGCGCTTTTCCTTTGCCCATTCCTACTCAACTTATAGGGCACTAACAATAAACACTACCATTGGTAGGACTGTGGCAATCCGTATTCCTTATGATACATAGAGAAAACGGATTCTTCGACTCGCTCCGCTCGCTCAGAATGACAGGGTATTTTGTTTTTGCGGTAGTTGTGATGGCGATTATTTATATTGATGGAAGAGGGGTAAAATGAATAAATAACTAGGATGTATGCAAAATATGTTGCGAAATACCCGAATCATACAGTAAAAATGCCAAAAAATATAGCATAAATATTAACAGATTATCCAAAAAATTTTATTACTTCCGGTTTGTGCAGGCTTTTACTTGACAAATCAATGGAAAAGTATTATTCTGTATATGCGGCGATTTGTAAACGTTTCATATTCCCGAAAATGGAAACGTTTCAGTTTTTGCGTGGTCAACGGTATAGACGGCCCCGGTTGTGGGTATGCTCTGGCCGGAGGACCCGTGGACGCACAAAATACATTATTTATTAAGGAGAAAGAATCATGCGCAGAAGCGGTATTTTGATGCACATCACCTCTCTGCCCGGCAACTACGGTGTCGGCACCATGGGCAAGAATGCCTTCCAGTTCGTGGACTTCCTGAGAGATGCCGGTCAAAGCTACTGGCAGATCCTGCCTCTGACACCCACCGGCTACGGTGATTCCCCCTATCAGTCCTGCTCCACCTTTGCGGGCAACCATTACCTGATCGATTTGGATAAGCTGATTGAGCAGGGCCTGCTGACCGGTGAGGATCTGGAGGGCATCGACTGGCAGTGGTGCGATGAGAAGGTGGACTTCGGCAAGCAGTACAACAACCGTCTGAACGTCCTGCGTAAGGCCTACGCCCGTTTCAATGGCAGCTGGGAATTTGACCAGTTCTGTCAGAATAACTGCAGCTGGCTGGCGGATTTCGCTCTGTTTATGGCCCTGAAGGGCAAGTTTGGCGGCGCTCCCTGGTATCAGTGGGAGAACGATTTGAAGTTCCGCAATCCCGATGCGGTTTGGAATGCCCGTCAGGAGCTGAAGGACGAGATTCGGTTCTACAGCTTCGTCCAGTACATCTTCTACACCCAGTGGAACGACCTGCGTAACTACGCTCACAACAACGGCGTACAGATCATCGGTGACGTGCCGATTTACGTTCCCTACGATTCCGTTGAGGTCTGGTCCAGCCCCGAGTTCTTCCAGCTGACCGAGAACCTGGATCCCATTGCCGTGGCAGGTTGTCCTCCGGATGCCTTCTCCGCTGACGGCCAGCTCTGGGGCAACCCCCTGTACCGCTGGGACGTTCTGGCACAGGACGGCTACGCCTGGTGGATTCGCCGTCTGGGTGCTGCCGGCAACCTGTACGATGTGATTCGTATGGACCACTTCCGTGGCTTCGAGGCTTACTGGTCTGTTCCCTTTGAGCACAACACCGCCCGTAACGGCTGGTGGGTGAAGGGCCCCGGCATGGACTTCATGAATGCCGTGAAGAACAGCCTGCCCCATATTGCTTTCATCGCTGAGGATCTGGGCTTCCTGACTCAGGAGGTGCTGGACCTGCGGGATGCCTCCGGCTACCCCGGCATGAAGATTCTGGAGTTCGCTTTCGATTCCCGTGAGCCCTCCGAGTACCTGCCCCATACCTATCCCCAGAACAGCGTCTGCTACACCGGCACCCACGACAACATGACCATGCGTCAGTGGTTCGATACCGCATCTCCTGATGCCATTGCCTATGCCACCGAGTACATGAAGCTCTCTGAAGAAGAGGGCATGGTCTGGGGCGTTATCCGCACCGCCATGAGCAGCGTTTCCGATTGGGCCATCATCCAGATGCAGGATTATCTGGATTTGGGCGGCGATGCCCGTATGAACTTCCCCGGTAAGTGCGACGGCACCAACTGGGTCTGGAGAGCCAAGGACGGCGCTATCAACAGTGAACTTGCCCAGAAGATTCGTAAGCTGACCCAGCTGTACGGTCGTCTGGCTTGATAAAGAAAAACACCTACCCTAAGATAGGAGAATTTACTATGAAGTACAATTGCATGAATATCCTGAAGTGGACGGAAGCTCAGCTGAAGTACACCTACGACGTTTCCCTGCAGGAGGCTACGCCTCAGGAGCTGCACGAGGCTCTGGGCGAGGCCGTCATGATGGCCATTTCCGACAACTGGAACCACTCCAAGCATGCTCGTATGCACGAGCGGAAGGCCTACTACTTCTCCGCTGAGTACCTGATTGGCCGTCTGGTGTACAGCAACCTGTACAACCTGGGCATTCTGGACGAGATGAAGCAGCTGTTTGCTGAGCGTGGCGTGGATCTGGCCATTCTGGAGGACGTTGAGGACGCTGCTCTGGGTAACGGCGGTCTGGGCCGTCTGGCTGCCTGCTTCCTGGATTCCGCTGCCAGCATCAATGTGCCCCTGTCCGGCTACGGCCTGCGTTACCGTTTCGGCCTGTTCAAGCAGAGCTTCGACGGCAATGGCAGTCAGGTTGAGGCTGCTGACGACTGGACCAAGTTCGGTGATCCCTGGTCCTACCGCCGCTA
>JAZQIN010000172.1:0-2386 GCA_045541155.1 Faecousia sp. | reverse complement strand
TGCCCGTTCTTTTGCTCCAACTTATGCTTATAAAAACCTTGAAATACATCCAGTATTCCTGCGGTTTTTACCACATAATTTGAAGCAAAATTCCTGGGCACCCACTCGAAATTGAGTTTTTAGAGGTGCCCAATAATTTACATGACCGGATTCCCTTGTTTTGGCGGTGGCAGATGGCTATGATGGTGTGCATATTCCGTCTGGACAAATAAGGGGAGGAGCGGTAAAATGAAGATTGGATACATATGGTTGATTCTTGTGTCGCTACTGTCAGGAATGAAGGAGCCGACAAAACAAGTTCTGTTCATTGGGCAGCCATGCGTGTGCATGGAGGGTATTGCTGCAGATCAGTGCGGTGTGGGAGATGAACTGGAAACCTTACTGGCGGAACGGGAATATCGCTGGGTTGTGGTTTTTGAACCAGTAGAGGATCATCAGGCATTGGCTGGTTATCTGCTGCGGACGCAGCCGCAGGCCAACATCATCCTGATGGAGGATGCGGAACTGGCGGCGAAGTATCGCTTGTATTATGCGCCGGACTGCTGTGCGGTGCTGGATATGTTAAAGAAAGATGGGATGACACAATGGAACAGCGGATTTTAGACCAAAAACAGGTGCTGACATTACTGCCAGACAGAGATTCATGGGCGCACAAAGGAGATTTCGGGAAAATCCTGCTGCTATGCGGCAGTCGAGGGTATACCGGAGCGGCGGCACTGGCGGCAATGGGCGCTCTGCGCAGTGGAGCTGGGCTGGTCTATTTAGCAGTCCCGGAGGACATTTATGCCATTGAGGCAGTGAAATTGATGGAACCGGTAGTGTTTCCGCTACCCTGCGCAGATGGAAAGCTGTCTGCTGATGCGGTTTCTGAGATAATGAAGCTGCTTCCGAAGATGGATGCGGTTCTGATAGGCCCCGGATTGGGACAGTCCGAGGGGACGCTAGCGGTGCTGGAGGCGGTTCTGAGCGCAAGTTTGCCGGTGGTGGTGGATGCCGATGGCATAAATCTGCTGAGTCGGCATAAACATCTAATGCGTGGAAGGACAGCCCCTACTATTCTGACACCCCATGATGGAGAATTCCTGCGTTTGGCTGGCTCGTTGGGGGAGGACAGGCTGGCTGCGGCTGGTACGTTGGCAATGGAACTGGGGTGCATCGTGGTGCTAAAAGGCCACGAGACCCTGATTACAGACAATCAAATCTGCTACCGCAACCATACGGGTAATCCAGGAATGGCGGTGGGGGGCAGCGGCGACGTTCTGGCGGGTATCATTGTCAGCCTGCTGGGGCAAGGACTGGAGCCTCTGGAGGCGGCGGCTGTGGCGGTATGGCTCCATGGTGCCGCCGGGGATGCCTGTGCCGAAGCTATGGGACAGTATGGCATGCTACCGTCGGATATGCTGGAGGCCCTTCCGCGACTGATGAAATAGGGCGTGGTATTATGAAACGATTGGCACTGGCACTGCTGACGCTGGTGCTGCTGACTGGCTGCGGTTCCAAAAGGGAGGAGCTGGACCGGGCCATGGAGCTTCGGGCGAAGCTGATGACGGCGCAGGGCTGTGCGTTCGATGTGGTGATTACGGCGGACTATGGAGGGCAGACACAGACCTTTTCCTCGGCCTGTCAGGCAGATTATCAGGGAAATCTGACCTTCACGGTCACGGCACCAGAGTCTATCGCTGGAATCACCGGTACGGTGGCGGCGGATGGTGGCGCATTGACCTTCGATGACAAGGTGCTTTCATTTGAACTGCTGGCCGAGGGGCAGGTGACACCAGTCAGCGGCCCATGGCTGCTGGTGCGGACCCTACTGGGGGGCAACGTAATCGCTTGCACCGAGGAGGACGGTTTGCTCCGAATCTCTGCGGAGGATGGCTATCAGGATGATGCGCTCCGCATGGAAATCTGGCTGGAAGGGGATGCGCCAAAATGTGCTGAGGTGGTCTGGAAAGACCGTCGCATCCTGACGCTGGAAATAGAAAATTTCCGCATCCTGTAGCATTTTGCTGACATCGGAATAGGATGAAATGGATGCGGTACCGTATAATTTTCCTTGACGCGTGGGACAATAGCTCCAGCCGCGTTACATATGGATGGATTCCGGTAGCGTAGGTGAAGTTTCTATCGGAGTGTGAGCGACATGGATACCACGGTCAAACGGGGCGATATTTTTTATGCGGATCTCTCGCCGGTGGTGGGCAGTGAGCAAGTCGGAGGCCAAGCGGTCTTAGGAAGACAACCTTCCTGGTCAACTCCTTGGCTCACAGAACGACATGGCTACGATCCGACTTGTGAAGTTTCTATCGGAGTGTGTGCGACATGGATACCACGGTCAAACGGGGCGATATTTTTTATGCGGATCTCTCGCCGGTGGTGGGCAGTGAGC
>JAZQIN010000171.1:0-3129 GCA_045541155.1 Faecousia sp. | reverse complement strand
TAAATTATTGTTTAGCGGTGTAAGTTTGCACCATCCCTTGGCCCCCTCGCTGAGGGGGCTGTCACGCGAACAGCGTGACTGGGGGAGTGTCCTATCAATGTTTTGACACTCCCTCAGTCAAAAATCGAAGATTTTTGCCAGCTCCCTCAGAGAGGGAGCCGAGAGCGCCTGCGGCGCTTAAGCCGCTAAACGATAATTTATGGCTCTTTGACAGACTGCTGTAGGGACCGCCCTCCCGGACGGTCCCTACATACCATTTCGTTACACAAGGAGGGATTACATGGAGCTGGCGCATAAGGCCCAACGAACCGGACGGTTGTCGTCCTTTTTACTGGGAGAGATGGAGATGTCCACCGGCCTGATGAACCGGCTCAAGTGGGGCGATGCCATTCAGGTCAATGGCGTGCCGGAGCATACGGACTACGCCGTTGAGATTGGCGATTTAATCACCGTTCGGCTGGACGAACCACTGCCGGATTATCCGGCAGAGGACGGCCCCCTCACCATTCTCTACGAGGATTCCCACATCTTAATCGTAGACAAGCCCCCGGGAATGCTGATTCATCCTTCCCGTTCCCAGAACACCGGAACGCTGGCCAATCGGGTACTGGGGCATTACCGCCGCACCGGTCAGGACAGTGCCTTCCATCCGGTGACCCGGCTGGATCGGGACACCTACGGCATCGTTCTAATCGCCAAAAATTCCCACATCCACACCCGTTTACAGGCCCTTCCCCTCCACAAAACCTACCATGCGCTGGTGTTGGGCGGTCCGGAGCAGTCTCGAGGCACCATCGATGCCCCTATCGCCCGTCGCCCCCTGCCCAGCCTGCTCCGGTTCATCTCTCTGGAGGGGAAACCCTCGGTGACGGAATTTGAAGTTCTGGAACGCAACGATATGTTATGTAAACTAAGCCTCCGGCCCATTACTGGACGCACGCATCAGTTGCGACTCCATTGCGCCCACATGGGCTTTCCCATTTTGGGGGATCCCCAGTACAATTCCCCTGCCTCCGCTGTTGTCTCCGAAGGCTTCGGCCTGACCAGTCAGTTGCTCTGCGCTAAAACTCTGGAATTCCCTCACCCGGTCACAGCTGTCCCCATGACCGTCCACAGCGGCATGGATGTTTGCATCTGTTCACAGAAATTTGGTTTACAACCAGACAAAACCGTGATACAATGGGCGTTACGAAAGGAGGCGATGGTCCCATGCTTTTTCGCAGACTGATGCGACGGCTTTGGAACGTATTTCGCAAGGGCGATCTGGTGCTTCTTCTGGCCTGCGTGGCGGCCTCTGCCTTTGGCTGCCTGATCATCGCCAGCACCACCGCCCACACCGGGTCTTCCCGTTACCTCATCATCCAAATCGGCGCCATCATCCTTGGCATCATGTCCTATATCGGCGTATCTGCCATCGATTTGGATTCCATTGCGGAGCATCGGGGGATACTGGTTCTATTCAACGTTGTGCTGCTTTTGCTGCTGATTCCCTTCGGCACCGACTTCAACTCCGGAAACCGCAGCTGGCTGGAATTCCCCTTCTTGCCGGTGAGTATTCAGCCGGCGGAGCTGTGTAAAATCACCTTCGTACTGATTATGGCATCGGTGATGGCATCGTATCAGCAGCGGATTTCTTCGATCAAGGCGGTGTTCACCATGCTGTTCCATGTGGGACTGCTGGTGGGCGTGAATATGCTGGTGTCCCGGGATGCAGGCGTTTCCCTGATTTTCGTGTTCATCTTCGCCGGTATGGCCATCGCTGGTGGCATCAGCTGGCTGTGGATGGGGCTTGGCGGCACGCTTTTGGCGATTGGCGCCCCGGTGGTCTGGACCCACTTTATGAACAACTACCAGAAAAAGCGTATTCTGGTGCTTTTTGACGAAACCATTGACCCCATGGGCATTGCGGAGCGTTATCACACCAAACGGAGTCTGCTGTCCCTGACCGGCGGCGGCCTCATGGGACAAGGGCTGTTCGACGGCAACCGCACCCAAATCGGTGCCCTGCCTGCCCAACACACAGACTATATTTTCTCCGCCATCGGTGAGGAGATGGGCTTCGTAGGATGTTTTCTGGTGCTGGCGCTGCTGGGCATCATCATCTTCCGGGTCATCCAAATCGGTGCCCGGAGTCAGAATTACCTGCGTCGAATGGTCTGCTTCGGTGCAGCCATGGCGCTGATTTTCCAGATTTGCAGCAACGTGGGTATGTGTATCGGCGTTACGCCGGTCATCGGCCTGACACTGCCCTTCATCAGCTACGGCGGTAGCTCCATGGTATCGTTGTTTGCCATGTTGGGGCTGGTCTCCGGTGTCCACGCCCGTCCCACACCCAAAAAGCACGAGCTTTATGTTCGACCCTATTAAAAAAGAAATGACCCTTGACTGGTGCTTCCAACATCACAGTCAAGGGTCATTTCTGTTCAATCTTGGTATCTAACATCATTGGTTAACCTCTCTTTCTTAAATTGGACGGCAGTACCTTTACATTTCAGCGCAGTTCTCAACGTGTCCAGAATGATTCTCATAAGCGAGATAGCTTTTACGGGAAAGGTCGATGCTTGAAAGGTGTGCGTCCGGTGGAATTCCTGCGCAGGCATTTCTGCATGGATGGAAGGAAAAACACTTGGTTGCAGTAAACGAAAGATAATTTATCTGATTACGATGCTCCCGCCGAATCACAATAAACAAGCTTTTTGTCCACCACGATGCTTTTGGAAGATTTTCCATTACTGAAACTACCTTAGGAGGAATTGCTTTCGGAGATTGTTACCTGTACATTGGTATCACCTCTTGTGACTATAAGATAACATAGACTTAGCAAAAATGCAAGATGGGAAATTGTACAAAGTAAACAACATCCATTTAGTTAATATGCGGTATCTTGTTAATTGTAACGAATCCTTATTGACAATCATCCTCCCTCCGTGGTAAAATATAAATGTTGGGCGGCCTTTGGCCGCCCAACATTCCAGTGTGTCAAAGAACTGTAAATTATTGTTTATGCGACTACCGCAAAAACAAAATACCATGTCATTCCGAGGGAGCGTAGCGACCGTGGGAATCCGTTTTCTCTACGGATTGCGAGGAGTACGGATTGCCACGGCCCTTCGGGCCTCGCAATGACAT
>JAZQIN010000170.1:0-8524 GCA_045541155.1 Faecousia sp. | reverse complement strand
CACTGGGTACCGCTCGGTATCGTTTTATTTGCGAAATTTGAGCATTTTGTTACCGAGTGACCCCCAATGGTGTAAAAGTTTATGCCAAAGTCCGTAACGCATTTGCTGCGGGCCATGCCCGCTAAACAATCATTTATCTTTTCATTGGGTCTATTATACACCCACTTGGGCTGTCATGCAAGAAACTTTTCCTTCAGTCGCAATCCGACAGAATAATCGGGCGTTTCGTGATAGGATTTGAGTATCACATATATTCAGAAAGGCGTGATACATATGATGACGTCCATCGGAACCTATGTCCGACGGGGACAGCGTTTCGTTCGCAGGTGGACTTCCGACCCAAAGCTACGGACCACCGCCAAGGGCATCGGCTATGTGCTGTGCGGCTTTGTCCTCAGCGCCGCCAGTCTTGCCAATTCTCCATTACCGCTACCGCTGGCGGCACTGTGCGCAGGTCTGACAGGCTGGCCTTCGCTGCTGACCGCGCTAGGCAGTGTCGCGGGATTTTGGCTGCTGTGGGGCACAGCAGGAACCCAAGGCATCATCTGGACTGCCGCAGGTCTTGTACTCAGCTTCTCGCTGGGCGGCCAGCGGATCCACAGGGCCATGCCGATGCTGATGAGTGCCCTCGCCGGTCTTTCCGTAGCCGCCACCGGCCTGATGTTTCTGATTCTTCAGGCGGAAACAGCAAACTTGCCCCTCTATTTTTTGCGGATCGGCATGGCAATCGGTGTCACGAAGGTCTTTGCCGCAGTACTAGAGCGGCGGGATCCGGTGATGGACTGGCTCGCATGGGGACTTGCCGTGCTGGCGCTGGCACAGACGATCCCTGTACCGGCTCTGAACCCGGGGTATATCGCCGCCGCTGCCCTGGGCGCCGCTGCGCCTTTTCCGGCTGCCGCCATTGCCGGTCTGGCATTGGATCTTTCCAAAATCGCTCCGGTTCCCATGGCTGCCGTTTTGAGCCTTGCGTTCCTTGTACGGCTGATTCCGGGTCTGCCCAAATGGACATCCCACGCCGCGCCGGCCATCATGTATTTGCTGACCGCCATGCTGCGGGGCAGTCCGGAGTGGACACCCGCTATTGCGCTGGCTTTGGGCGGCGCATTGGGGGTATTTTTGCCTGCGCCTGCCGCTATCTCCCATCGCCGTGGGGAAACAGGCATTGCGCAGGTTCGGCTTGAGATGACCGCAGGAGTGCTGGCGCAGGCAGAGCAGATGCTTCTGGAAACACCGGAATACCCCATCGATGAAGCAGCCCTGATCTGCAAAGCCGCCGACCGGGCCTGCAGCGCCTGCCCCTGCCGGGATAGCTGCCGGGACACCGCCGCTGCCGCCCGAATGCCTACCGCCCTGCTCCACCGTCCGCTGATCACCGCCGATGATCTGCCCGTTAACTGCCGTAAGCGAGGCAGGCTTCTGCTGGAGCTGCGCCGGATTCAGGATCAGTACCGTTCCATCCGGGCAGACCGGGATCGCCAGAAAGAATACCGCAGCGCTTTGATCCAGCAGTACCGCTTTCTGTCGGAATATCTGCAGGATCTGGCAGATAAGCTGCCCAAACGGGGCGATGTACTGAACCGGCGTTACGATGCGCAGGTGGCCGTTTGCTCGGCCGGTCTGGCCGGCACCAACGGCGACCGGTGTCTGTGGTTTGCCGGGCCGGAATGCCGTTACTACGTTCTGCTGTGCGACGGAATGGGCACCGGTTTTGGTGCGGCGGAGGAAGGGCGTGCCGCGGCGGATTGCCTGCGGCAGCTGCTCAGTGCCGGCTTCCCTGCGGAATACGCCCTGCGCAGCCTGAACAGTTTATGCACCCTCCGGGAGAAAGCCGGTGCTGTGACGGTGGATCTTGCGGAGATCGATCTGCAAAACGGCAAGGTAAATCTATATAAATGGGGCGCTGCCCCATCGTATTTGCTATCCCCTGCCGGATATGAAAAAATTGGGACAGCCGCCGCACCGCCCGGTCTATCCGTAACAGGTACCCGGGAAACGGTGGACAAGCTGTCCCTGCGTCGGGGAGAGACGCTGGTGTTGCTGAGCGACGGCGTAGACGGAGAGGCTGCCATGCGCCGTGCAAAGGATTTGACCGGAGAGGACCTTGGGGACACGGTCGCCCGGGTCATGCGATACGGCAGAGGGGACAATTCCGACGACGCTACCGCCGCGGCAATCCGCCTGTACCCGGCTGCCTTGTCAACATAATACCATCTCCATAACGCAAATGCTGTCGAAACACTAGATGTGGGAGAAAGAATTGTAGAAAAGCTACTATATTTAGTCCTTTCTGCCGCAATCTTCGGAAATATGGAAAGTTGCGGATCATTGTAATTTCAATATGCCACTCGGGGTGATTCGGTATAGTCAAATGGGTGCGCCCAGAATCGTTTGGCGCAGCAAGTACGCACCATCCCTTCGCCAACCGATAATTTTTGGTTTAGGGGTAATTCTCCAGTATTTGTCTTGCAAATGTGACGGAATATGCTATAATAAAAAATATAAAAGTTATGCAAAACGAACAAATACTTAAGGAGGAATTATTGTGAAAGCAACTTTCAAGCGCACCCTGTCCGGCCTATTGGCGCTGGTGATGGTGCTGTCGCTGCTCTACTGGGCTCCGGCTCCGGAAGTCAGCGCCAGCAATCCCACTTATATTCCCGTCTTTGGCTCCAATCTGGCACTGGGCAAATCCGTCACTTTCGACTGCGCCGACGAAATTTATCCCGACAGCGACTACGGCCTTGACGCCGTAAAGTCCGGCCTGTCCGTCCTGACCGACGGCGAGGCGTACTCCCCCAACTGGTGGGTCAACAACGGCAACCCATACGTTGCTCTGAATGAATCCTTCCTAACCGGCCCCTATGTATTCACCGTGGATCTGAAAGCAGAGTACCAGCTGGATATGGTTCGGGTATTCAGCTACTGCCGCCCTGAATGGGACCTGTATCCTGCAGATGCCGTTACCTTTTCTGTGTCTACGGACGGTACCCACTGGGAAGAGGTCAATACCGTGAGGGAGTATGAGGCACTGGTGGCCACTATCGAAGATCCCCGTTACCCCGGTAGCACCGTAGACATCTATTGCTATGAGCAAGGTGGTCTGGGCGATGCTCGCTATGTCCGTGCCACCTTCGATGCCAACTATATGGGCCTGTTCGGCATCGGCGAAATCGAGGTCTACGGCGATAAGATGTCGTCTCTGATTACCCAAGGTGCCTCCATCAGCTACTTCGGTCACGGCACCGAGGTGGGCAGTGACGCCAACTGGGGCTCTGCCGCCGTCAAATCCGGTCTGAGCGTCCTCACCGACGGCGTGGGCAACTCCCCCAACTGGTGGGTCAACAACGGCAATCCCAACATCGGTCTGAAGTCTTCTGTGCTGCCCGGTGACTATGTGTTCAATCTGGATATCGGTGCCGCCAGCAGCATCGACCGCATCAGCACCTATTTTTACAGCCGCACCGACTGGGGCGTGGACGCGCCGGACAGCGTGACCTACTCTGTGTCCTCCGACGGCATCATCTGGAAAGAGGTTGGTTCTGTCAGCAAGACTGAGGCACGGCAAACACGTCTGACCGATTCACGCAACCCTGATGCACAGTCCCCCACCATTTATACCTTTACATTGGATTACCTTTACGAGTCTGGCCGGTATATCAAGGTCAGCTTCGGTGCCAATGCCCTGGGCATGATTGGCCTGCAGGAGATTCAGGCCTACGGCGTGAAGCGCACCATCACCAATCTGTCGCAGGGTCGTCCCATCTCCGACTACCAAATCACCGGCGGCGGTACCGGCTATGAATCCACCGGCACCACCGATGCCAACGGCAACCGCTACACCGTTACCGATGTGGAGCTGGCTTCCAACAACCGGCTGACCGACGGCGTGATCATCAATTCCTCTGCGATTACTTACCCCTCCAACTGGAGCAGTCAGGCATGGAACAGCTCCAACACCATCATGAGCAAATACCTCCAGATCTACCGCAATGATTCCCGTATCATCACGCTGGATCTGGGCACTCTGCGCAACGTCACCGGCATCCGGATGCACTTCGCCGCGCAGGAGAGCATGGGCTTCTATATGCCCACCAACGTGACCTTCTACCTGTCCGAGGACGGCGTGGACTATTACGAGGTGGCGGACACATGGAACTACCAGACCTCCGCCGATCCCAACGACTCCAACATCTCCGGCACCGGCCTGCGCCATTGCTGGTATCCGGCCAGCGGCATCGACTATAATGCCCGCTACGTCAAGGTCATTTTCCCCGTCAATGTCTACCTCCTCTCCGACGAGCTGCAGGTATTCGGTAGCGAAATCGTTAACTGGTATGCAGACCCACTGTATGATCTGCCCCAGTACAATCCTCTGGAGGACTATGTGGGCCACTTCGCCAATACCGCCCAGTCCGGCGGCGTTCGCAACGAATTTATGGCCTACTCCGGCTGGTACGTCAACTCCGACGGCTCCGAGGTCTACAACACCTACAAGACCGAAAAGGAGTACATGACCTCCATCGCCTACATCGACGCAAACGGCGTACCGCAGGACTGGCTGTTTGACGATGTGACCGTCATGGGTCACTACTACACCTCCAGCGGCACCTTCAATTCCTACAAGGCCGGCTACACCGAGGGTAAGTACTACGCCAACCAGAACGACTGGTACGAATGGCTGTGCTACGCCTTCGGCAAGGACGTAAATGGCAACGATTTGAGCTACGAAGGCAACTCTGTCATCAATCTGGAGGCTCTGGAGGCCGCTGCCGCCAGTGCCAAGGCCACCCTCAACGACCCCGACTACAAGGTTGGCGTCAAGCTGGTGCTGTATCCTGCGGTGGAGTATCAGGAAAACTGGGGCACCATTGATGGCAAGAAGATTGACTTCACCATCTCCGGCGCAGGCTCTCAGGAGGCCGCCCTGGCCAACCGGAAGGCCGCCTACCAGTGGTACGTCGATCAGGCGGTTGCCATGTGGGAGGCCGCCGGCTTCCAGCATCTGGAGCTGACCGGTTTCTACTACTACGAGGAAACCATCCACGAGTCCACCGACCGAATCGCCAAGGCGGCCACGCAGGAGCTGACCAACATCGTCCACTCCCACGCCACCCCCTCCACCAACACCAAGCCCGCCTTCGATAGCACCGTCGGCGGTCGCCTGTACATCTACCAGCTGCCCTTCTATCAGTCCGAGGGCTACTGGAACTGGGCGGAATACGGCTTCGACTACGCCCTGATGCAGCCCAACTACTCCTTCTACGATATGTACACCCTGACCCAGCTGAAGGAGTGCGCAGACCTTTGCACCTACTACGGTCTGGGTATGCAGATGGAATTCGGCGGCACCGCCAGCACCACCTACCACGAAAAATTCAAGGACTACCTGACCTACGGCAAGGAATACGGCTACCAGTATGCTGTGGTGTCCTGGTATATGAGCACCTGGGGCTGCTACTCCATGGCCTACAACAACAACGGTACCCGTTACCTCTACGATATGGTCTACGAGTTCGTTCAGGGCCAGTCCGTTGAGGGCGGCGTCTGCGGCGATGATCTGCGATGGAATCTGTCCCTCAGCGGAACCCTGACCATCTCCGGCACCGGCGATATGTACGACTTTGGTCAGGGCAAGGCCCCCTGGTATCCCTATGTGGATTCCATCAAGACGGTGGTAATCGAGTCCGGTGCCACCTCCATTGGCAATCTTGCGTTCTGGGAATGCGTGAACATCACCAGCGTGACCATTCCGGAGGGCATTACCCGTATCGGTGCCTCCGCTTTTCACGGCTGCGATGGCCTGATCAGCGTGGTGCTTCCGGAAAGCGTCACCGAGCTGGGCAACTGGGTCTTCGCATGGTGCACCAATCTGGAAAGCATCAATATCCCCGAGGGCATTACCGCTTTGGAATACGCTGCTTTCTACTGCTGTCACAAGCTGGACAAGGTTGTGCTACCGGAGAGTATGGAAAGACTCGATATCCTCGCATTAGGCCACTGCGACAGTCTGTCCACCATCCGTATCCCGGCCGGCTTGACGGATATTGACTATACCGCCTTTGAATCCTGTGATGTTCTGGATGGTATCTGGGTGGACGCAGGCAACTCCGCCTACTGCAGCGATGCCCGTGGTGTTCTGTACAACAAGGACATGACTACTCTAATCAAGGTTCCCGGCGGCCTGACAGGCGACTATGTGATACCGGATAGCGTTGTGACCATTGGCAGAGCTGCCTTTGAAACGTGTCGCCAGCTCACCGGCGTAACCATCCCCACCAGTGTGACCACAATCAGCGATTACGCATTCGCTTATTGCTCCAGTCTTAGCAGCATCACCATTCCTGCCAGCGTAACCAATATAGGCACATGGACGTTCTTGCGCTGTTCTAGCCTGCAGGAAATCATCTTCCTTGGTGACGCACCCACAATTGACAGCAGTGCATTCTTGTATACCACCACCACTGCCTACTATCCTGCCGGCAACGCCACATGGACATCCAGCGTGATGCAGGACTACGGTGGCACCATCACATGGGTTGCCAATTGCGAGCATAGCTATGTGGATGGCATCTGCACCATCTGCGGCGATGCACAGCTGCTGGGCAGCGGCCAGTGCGGCGATGATGCCTACTGGGAAGCCTATGCTGATGGTGAGCTGGTCATCTCCGGCACCGGTGCCATCTGGGACTTTGGCATCTACGACAATCTGCCCCCATGGGCTGATTATCGTGTCACCAAGGTTACGATAGAGTCCGGCATCACTGCCATCGGTATCTGCGCGTTCTACCGCTATGGCGAGCTCGCCGAGGTCAGCCTGCCTCAGACCCTCACCGAAATCCGCGATTCCGCATTCTATTACTGTGAGAAGCTGACCCAGATTGAGCTTCCCGATTCGCTGACGGTGATGGGTGAGCACGTATTTGAATACTGCACCGGCCTGACCGCTATCGAAATCCCCGAGAGCATTACCGTGCTGCCTTGGGCCACCTTCTCCTGCTGCTACGCACTGTCGGATGTGACCCTGCCCGATACCCTCACCGAAATCCAAGGCTGGGCCTTCTCTTACTGCACCTCCCTGACCGAAATTGAGATTCCGGCTGGGGTTAGCGTCATCGGTGAAGAAGCCTTCCGGTGTTGCTATTATCTGGAAACGGTCAACATCCCTGTGGGTGTGCAGGTTATTTCCAGCAATACATTCAACGGCTGCGAACGCCTTTGCGCCATCACGATTCCCACAACCGTGACCCTGATTGATGAACACGCCTTCCACAACACCGGACTGGTGACGGTTCACATTCCCGGCAGCGTGAAGGAAATTAAGGATCATGCGTTCTCCTACTGCGACCTGCTGACCTCCGTCACCATGGATCCGGGACTGGAGATTATCGGCGGTTATGTATTCTACGACTGCTACGCAATGGAAACGATAACCATCCCCAACACTGTGACGACCATCGGAAGCTATGCGCTGTGCAGCTGCGATGCTTTGACCGAAATCGTGATTCCCGATTCCGTCACGGAACTGGGCGCCTATGCGCTGCGGGATTGTACCGGTCTGCAAAGCGTCACCTTGTCCAAGAATCTGACCGAAATCAAGTCTAATACATTCTACGGCGATGGATCCTTGAACAATGTGGTCATCCCCGAGGGGGTCACGTCCATCGGTGAGTACGCCTTCACCGGCTGTAGATCCCTGACGAACATTTCCTTCCCCAGCACCCTGACCACCCTGCACCACTGTGTCTTCACCGATTGCGATGCGTTGACGGAGTTGACCCTTCCCGACACCATCACCAGCATGGGAGTGCAGGTGTTTGCGGAATGTGACGCGCTGCAGAAGGTCACCCTGTCCGCAGGCCTGACCACCATCCCCGATTACACCTTCTACAGATCTGTTTCGCTGACAGAGGTTGTCATTCCCAACAGCATCACCACCATCGGCGTACACGCCTTTGATGGATGTAGCAACCTGACTTCCTTCACCGTTCCTGCTCAGATTACCTTCGTTGGGGACTATGCCTTCGTGAGCAGCGGCGTCACCGAACTGACCTTCGAGGGCGATGCCCCTGCTTTCCAGGAAAACGCACTCAACGATATTACTGCCACCGCCCACTATCCTGCCGGCAACGCCACATGGACATCCAGCGTCATGCAGGACTACGGCGGAACCATCACATGGGTTTCCCATTGTGAGCATAACTATGTGGCGACGGTCACTGCACCCACCTGTACCGAGGGTGGTTACACCACTTATACCTGCTCCGCCTGTGGCGATAGCTACGTTGCGGACGAAGTCGCCGCTAAGGGTCACAGCTATGTGGAGGGCGTTTGCACCGCCTGTGGCGCAGCGGATCCGGACTATGTGCCTCCCGTTGTGAAGCCCACCCTGACGCTGCAGGTTCCCACTCTGTCCTTCGAGGCTGAGATTCTGTACAACGCTTATATCACCGTCAGCGACATGACCTCCGTCGTGGAACTGGGTATGATTACCTTCGATTCCCGTCTGGCTGACGGCACCATC
>JAZQIN010000169.1:0-4238 GCA_045541155.1 Faecousia sp. | reverse complement strand
GTCATTGCGAGGAGCGAAGCGACGTGGCAATCCGTTCTCTACACACGCTACCGAATAAGCGGATTGCCACGCCAGCGTGCGCGCTGGCTCGCAATGACATACGTTGTTTATGGTGCGGTGCTTAGTCCGCTAAACAATAATTTACCGCAGAAAGTGCTTTTTGACAGTCTAAAGCGCCCCTGCGGATGCAGAGGCGCTTGAGCGTATGGAATCAGGCTTCCAGATTGATGCCGGTCTCCTTGCTGAAGACATGGCAGACGTTGCCGCCGAAGTTGAAGCGGACAGCAGCGCCGTTGGACAGAGCAGCAACCTCTGCACCGGTCATGTTCATGGTGGAGACCACCACGACCACGTCACGGCCCATAGCGGAAACGTGCAGGTGCACAGAGGAGCCCATCATCTCGGACACATCGACCTTAGCGTCGATGCCGGTCTGATCCAGGCTGATGTGCTCAGGACGGACACCCAGAGTGACCTCCTGCTCAGCCACGTTGTTGGCGGTCAGAGCCTTCTGCTTCTCGTCAGACAGCTCCACAGTCAGGTTGGCCAGCTTGACAGCATACTTGCCGTTCTGCTTAACCAGCTTGGCATCGAACAGGTTCATCTGAGGCGTGCCGATGAAGCCGGCGACGAACAGGTTGTAGGGATGGTTGAAGACCTCCTGAGGAGTGCCAATCTGCTGGATGAAGCCGTCCTTCATGATGACGATACGGTCGCCCAGAGTCATAGCCTCAGTCTGGTCGTGGGTAACATAAATAAAGGTGGTCTGAATCTTCTCACGGAGCTTGATAATCTCAGCACGCATCTGGTTACGGAGCTTGGCGTCCAGGTTGGACAGGGGCTCGTCCATCAGCATGACCTTGGGGGAACGAACGATAGCACGGCCGATGGCGACACGCTGACGCTGACCACCGGACAGAGCCTTGGGCTTACGGCCCAGGAACTGGGTGATGCCCAGAATCTCAGCAGCTTCCTTAACAGCCTTGTCGATTTCGGGCTTGGGAGTGTGACGCAGCTTCAGAGCGAAAGCCATGTTGTCGTACACGGTCATGTGGGGGTACAGAGCGTAGTTCTGGAAGACCATGGCGATATCGCGCTCCTTGGGGGGGATATCGTTGACCACGCGGTCCTCGATCCACAGTTCGCCCTCGGAAATATCCTCCAGACCGGCGATCATACGCAGGGTGGTGGACTTACCGCAGCCGGAAGGACCGACCAGAACGATGAATTCCTTATCGGCGATGTCCAGATTGAATTCCTGAACCGCAACGACACCCTTGTCAGTAATCTGCAGGTTGGTCTTCTTCTCGGGCTCGCCCTTCTTCTTTTTCTTGTTCTTCTTGGCGTCATCGCCGTTGTGGGGGTAAATCTTCTTGACGTTCTTCAGGGACAGACTTGCCATAATTTCTCGACTCTAAGCGCACCGACTCCTCGCGTACGCTCTCACTCACCGCCGAGCAGAACAGCGGTGGCTTTGCAACAGGTCTCCACACTGCTGCACCGTGAGTCAAACGGATGTGTTTTTCCTCCTTTTTTGATGAACGGCGTCTATTTTTGTGGAGTAGGCGCAATCCACCTGGATACCGATACTATACCATAAAATGCAACCCGGCGCAATAGTGGGTCATCACAATTTTTATATGTCGATTTTGGGTATTTTGCCACCGGTATACATAGCCACCGAGATTTATGGCAATACTACCCTCGAAAAGGCGGTGATTAAATGCAATGTTTCTCCTGCGGCGGCCGAATCCTCACCGGAAAGGGTGCGGTCTCGGCGCTGAAGGAAATGGATATGGGCCGGACCCTGATTGTGACCGACCCCTTTTTCTATGAAAATGGCACGGCACAGTCACTGATTAACGGTACGGCGGAATATTTCCACAAGGTAGCCCCGGACCCCTCTGTGGAGCTGGCGGCGGAGGGGACAGCACTGGTGCAGGCCTTCCAGCCGGATACCATCATTGCGCTGGGCGGCGGCAGTGCAATGGACTGCGCAAAGGCCATGGTCTACTTCTCCGGCACAAAGGCAAAGCTGATTGCGATTCCCACCACCTCCGGCTCCGGCTCGGAGGTGACCGATTTCGCCATCCTGACCCACAAGGGCGTGAAGCATCCGCTGGTGGATTCCCGGCTTCGACCGGATATGGCGATTGTGGACAGCAATTTGGTAGCAAAGCTCCCTCCTGCCCTGATTGCCGACGGCGGCTTCGACGTACTGACCCATGCTCTGGAGGCGTTTACCGCCACCGACAGTGGGCCTTTCACCGACGCACTGGCAGCGGATGCCTTTCGGACCGTATTCCGGAACCTGAGTGCCTCTTTCCGGGGCAATCAGGAGGCTCGCTCCGCTATCCACGCCGCCTCCACCATGGCTGGCCTCGCTTTCACGCAGGCAGGACTGGGGCTGTGCCACGCCATGGCCCATAGTTTGGGAGGCCGGTTCCACATCCCCCACGGACGGCTCAACGCCATCCTGCTGCCGGCGGTGATGACACAAAATTCGACTCCAAAGTATGCTGCGCTTGCCCGTCTGGCAGGTCTGGAGGGGCAGGCGGACACCATCGCCGCCCGAAATCTGCGGACGGCACTGATTGGTCTGCGCAAGGGGCTTGGCCTGCCCGCCACCCTTGCGCAAGCCGGCATCCAGCCCGGTGACGTGCGACGTGAGACCAGTGCTATCATCACCGCCGCACTGGATGATCCCTGCTGCAGGACCAATCCGGTACCGGTGACGGCAGACATGGCACGCTCCGTCCTGCGAGAGGTCACCGGCAATGGCTGAGGTCCTGCGCAGCGTGGGACTGGACGTGGGGCCCACCACCACCCAGCTGATTGTATCCGAGCTGACCGTTGAGAATCAGGCCAGTGCGTTTACGGTGCCCCAGATGGCAATTATGGACCGAAGAATCCTCTACAAAAGCCCCATCCATTTCACACCGTTGCTGGAGGGAGATTTGGTGGATGGTGATGGAATCCGGCAAATCGTTACAACGGAATATGAAAACGCAGGAATTGACCGGGACAGCGTGGACACCGGGGCAATCATCATCACCGGCGAGACCTCCCGTAAGGAAAATGCCCGAACGGTGCTGGATGCACTGTCGGATCACGCCGGAGAATTCGTGGTAGCCACTGCCGGGCCGGATTTGGAGAGTGTGCTTGCCGCCAAGGGAGCTGGTGCGGTGGAGCGGTCGGAGAACACCACCGTGCTGCACATGGACATCGGCGGCGGCACCAGCAATCTGGCACTGATTCAGGATGGAAAAATCATCCGAACCGGCTGCATGAACGTAGGCGGACGACTGCTGAAATTTGAAGGTGGCAGGGTCAGCTATGTTTCTCCGGTGCTGGAGGGACTGACACAGCTGCGTGTGGGAGACATTCCCTCGGAGGAGCAAATCACCGCCGTCGCACAGACTCTCACACAGGCGCTGGAAATGGTGGCTGGACTGCGTCCGCCCACAAATCTGCTGGACAAGCTGGCCACCCGTGAAACAGGACAACCACTGCATCCGATGCCGGCAGAGGTGATTTCCTTCTCCGGTGGTGTGGCGGACTGCATTGAAAAGGTGCATCCGCCCTTCGCCTTCGGAGATATGGGACCGGCATTGGGTCAGGCCATCCGAAACAGCCGGCTCTGTCAGGGGCACTATGTGCTTGGAAACGAGACCATCCGGGCCACCGTGATTGGGGCCGGTTGCCACAGCGCACAGCTCTCCGGCAGCACCGTCTACCACCGAAACGTTGATTTTCCACTGAAGAATTTGCCGGTAATCCGCCTTGGCGGTCCTTCGGACACCACCGCAGTGGTAGCGATGGAGGGGCTTCCCTGCGCCACCTATCAACAGGTTGGCGATTTGGCGGAGCGGATTCTGCGGCAGATCCCAAAGGGGCCGGTGTATCTGGTGCTGGAGCAGGATATGGCAAAGGCACTGGGGCAGACGCTGGCTCTGCGGATGGAGCCGACACGACCACTGCTGTGTCTGGACCGGCTGCGGCTGTCCGAAGGAGATTATCTGGACGTGGCCGCTCCCGTTGGCCCTGCCCTGCCAGTGGTTATCAAAACACTGATTTTTTCACATTAACTTATCCTGTAAATTATTGTTTACCGGCGTATCGCCGGAATGCAGAATGTGGAATGCAGAATGCAAAATGATTGTATTTCCTTCGGAAATGATTGAAATTATCGGCGTAGCCGATACTATTCATTCTGCATTATGCATTATGAATTCTGC
>JAZQIN010000168.1:0-15004 GCA_045541155.1 Faecousia sp. | reverse complement strand
GAGAAAACGGATTCCCACGGTCGCTACGCGCCCTCGGAATGACACGGTATTTTGTGTTTGCGGTAGTCGTGTAAACGATAATTTACAGTTCTTTGAAAGACTGACGAAAGCCACGGGCACTCGCCCGTGGCTTTCAGTTTACTGTTTGTCCTGCAATTGGTTCATTGCCTTAACAACGCCTTTCGGCAGAGGAATTCCGGCCAGTCCGAGATTTTCCACAATCGAAAGAATCTCGTTGATACAAAATCCGATGCAAACGGCATTCCGCACATAGCTAGAGCCGAGCAGTCGGTCAGCCTGAACGGCGACCGTCACGAACAGCAGCATCAGGCATTTTTTGCACAGGCCCTTCAAGCCATATCTGGAATCGTAGGTGCCGGTTGGCGTTTTTCTGCTTTTGTGAAAAACCAGTGCGACTATGCTTCCGGAAACATAATCCACCGCCATGCAAACAATTAGGCTCAGCAGTGCGCCATCCCAGCCGCGGAATGCCCATGCCATGGCGGCACCCAGCATACCACTGGCAGTGCAGATCCATTCTTTCATAAAATCACCCCCTTTCACCGTTTGGGCGGAAAGGGGGTAAAGTTGCATTTATTTGTACTTCAGCTTGCGTTTCTGACCGTCGGGACCAACGATATAGGTGTTCTCCAGATGACCAACCAAATTGGCCTTGACCGAGTCGATATAGATTCTGCGCAGTTTATCCCGTTCCTGCGTTTCTTCCTCAGTCAAACCGGATTCTTTTGCTTTTTTCGCCAGCACATTGATGCGAGCGATGACTTCGTCCATGTTCATTGTAACCTCACATATATCGGTGAATCACCACCGATATCCGGCCTTTTTTCGTCTGACCGTTGACGGAATGAATTTTGATTTTTCCCAGACCCCGGACGGAAATTATCATCCCTTCGGAGATGGACTTGTCTGGCTTATCACAGGGCAAACCATCGATGGCGGCTTTTCCTGCGGTGACATATTGGGCAGCATTGCTTCTGCTGACACGAAAGCCACTGGAAATGACGCTATCCAGCCGTAGAGATGCCAATGTATCTCGCATTTCCTTGATTTCAGGTGTGGGGATGGAAATGTCAGTCAGTGGGATTTGAGACAGAGATAGCTTGGTGCGACCTGCGCTGGTGAGATTTTGCAAAAGATACGGAGCAAGCTCGGCTGTTACGAAAAGGTCACAGCTGTTTGCACCGACACAGATATCTCCAATGGTCTCCCGGGCCACGCCGCAGCCCATCAGCGCACCGAGAAAATCCCGGTGGCTCAAGCTGTCCGCCTCATAAAAGCTGGCCCTCAGACAAACGAAGGGGGCATCATACATCAGTGTATCCTCGTCCAAATAATCCGGCAGATAGCACAGCATTTTCCGTTCCGCCTCGTCATATCCGCCGAAGTACACCAAATCATCAGACTGACCGAACAGATACCGGCAAAGCTGCTGTTCCCTCGGAGAGAGAAATGGGGAGTTGGCCGGGATATTTTTACGCATACCTGCGCATATTTTATCCCAAATCTTAGCCAGAAGCGTTCGTTCCTCCGGGCTTTGGGCGATTTTGTCGATATTTGTTCGATTCATTTTATCACCATCGCTATTATACCATAGCTTTTGCCGAATGCAAGGAAGTTTTTCTTGTGTCCGGGGGAAATCTGGAGTATAATAGCAGTAAATCGTAAAAAGTGGGTGAGCAAATGGTAATTGGCATCATAGGCGGCGGTGCGTCTGGCATGGCTGCGGCGTTGGCAGCGGCGGAGCAACCTTCAGCGCAGGTGATACTGTTTGAGCGTCAGGCACGTCTGGGCCGCAAGCTACAGGCTACCGGCAATGGCCGCTGCAATCTGACGAATATGAATGCCACTACCTATCACGGCGAGGCACCGGAATTTGCGGCCTACGCCGTAGATGAATTTGATGCGACAAAGACGCTGGAGTGGTTCCGTAGTCTGGGCTTGTATACCGTTGCGGAGGATTCCGGTCGAGTCTACCCCTATTCAGATCAGGCCAACTCTGTGGTGGATGTATTGCGATTTGCTCTGGAAAAGCCCAATATTCAAATTAAAACCGGCTTTGAAGTTGCGAAGATCCGAAAAGGGTTTGTGGTCGAGAGTGCCAGCGAGCAGATCCACTGCGACCGAGTGATTATCGCCTGCGGCGGTCTGGCTGGTACGAAGCTGGGAGGCAGCATGTCTGGCTATCAGCTGCTACGGAGCATGGGACATCATATGACGAAGCTTCGCCCGGCGCTGGTGCAGCTCAAAAGCGGCTGGAGCGGTGTGACGGCCCTGAAGGGGATTCGGGCTAACTGCCATGCTCAGATTCTGCATGAGGGCGTGGTGTTTGCCGAAAGCACCGGTGAAATCCAATTTACGGAGTACGGTCTGTCAGGACCAGTGATATTTGAAATTAGTCGTGATGCCTGTCAGGGGAAAGGGCAGTGGAGCTGTCGGCTGGACTTCCTTCCGGGCTTTGAGGGCCTGAAAGAGGAGCTACTTCGCCGCCGACGCACCAACCTTCCAATTGACGAGCTGCTGACGGGGATTCTGCACAATCGACTGGGGCGTGTGCTGACCAAATGTGCCGGCATCGCTGGGGGTGGACTTGTTTCCAGTTTGAGCGAGGCACAAATCGAGGAAGTATGCCGGACGGTGAGAGGCTTTGAAATTACTTTGACTGAGCCGTTGGGTATGGACAGCGCCCAGGTCACCGCCGGAGGCATCGTGACATCGGAATTCAATCCGACCACTATGGAAAGCCGTCTGGTACCGGGGCTTTATGCCTGCGGAGAAGTGCTGGATATCGATGGAGATTGCGGCGGGTATAATTTGCAATGGGCGTGGAGCTCCGGACGCTGTGCCGGACTTGCCGCCAGAAAGGAATGACATGATTCGAATCAGAGACATCCAGTTTCCCCCCGAGCATAGTCCGCACCAACTGACCTATGAGGCGGCTCGGCTGTTGAAGATTTCAAATTCCAGAGTCCGTCAGCTGCGACTGGTGCGTCGTTCCATCGATGCCCGGAAGAAACCGGATATTAAGATTGTCTATACTGTTGATGTGGCGGTGGAGGGGAATGAGGGGAAAATCCTGAAGCAGAGCGGTTGTAAGCGAGCGACACTGGCTCCCACTGATTTTTATCGTGTGCCGAAGCTTTCTGCTATGCCGGAAAAGCGTCCTGTGGTGATAGGCTTTGGTCCTGCCGGAATGTTTGCAGCGTTGGTGCTGGCGATAGCTGGACTGAAACCGCTGGTACTGGAGCGAGGCGAGGATGCGGTGAGTCGCCATGAGAAGGTGGAGCGATTTTTCGCCACCGGTCAGCTGGATGAGCGAAGCAACGTCCAGTTTGGTGAGGGCGGAGCCGGAACATTTTCCGATGGAAAGCTGAATACCGGAGTAAATAATCCCCGTATTGGCTGGATTTTGGAGCAATTTGTCCGGGCCGGTGCCCGGGAGGATATCCTGTTCGATGCAAAACCCCATGTGGGCACCGATGTACTGCTGACGGTGGTGCAAAATATTCGTAAACGTATCATTGAGTTGGGTGGTGAGGTCCGATTCAATAGTCAGGTTACCGGACTGCGAACCGCCAATGGACGGCTGATTGGGTTGGAACTGGGCCAGCAGGTGATTAACTGCGATGGGGCAATTCTGGCCATTGGTCATTCCGCCCGAGACACCTTTGAGATGCTGCTGGACAAGGGAATTCCCATGGAGCCGAAGCCATTTGCAATGGGGGTACGAATCGAGCATAAGCAATCAACCATCAATCAGGCCCAGTATGGTCAAATCGACCCGGTACTGCCGCCAGCGGATTACAAGTTGGTTCGGCATTTGGACGACAGTACGGTGTATAGTTTTTGTATGTGCCCCGGGGGCTATGTGGTGGCGGCGGCCTCTGAGGAAGGACGAGTGGTCACCAATGGCATGAGCAATGCGGACCGGGATGGTGAAAACGCCAATGCGGCGCTACTGGTCACGGTTAATCCAGTAGATTTTCCCTATGAAGGGCCGCTGGGGGGCGTTCGTTGGCAACGTCAAATCGAAGAAGCGGCCTACCGGGTGGGGGGCTATCACGCTCCGGCGCAGTTGGTGGGGGATTTTCTCACTGGTAGAGCAAGCACCGGCGCTGCCACGGTGACACCTACATACCGTCCGGGGGTCACATGGTGCGATTTGCACGATGTATTGCCGGAGAAAATCACGACCGCACTGGCCCGGGCAATTCCAGAGTTGGAGCGGAATTTGAAAGGATTTTCAAATCCGGATGCGGTGCTGACCGCACCGGAGACACGCAGTTCCTCGCCAGTCCGCATCCTGCGTGATGAGCGAAGACAAAGCAAGCTGATTGGACTGTACCCAGCTGGAGAGGGTGCAGGCTACGCCGGAGGAATCATGTCTGCAGCAATCGACGGTATGATGTCAGCGGAAGCACTGATTAACGCAATGGAGGGATAAGGATGCAACCCAATTACTACCCCTACTACGGTCAGCCTTACGGCTGGAATCCGGAGGCATATCTGCGTCAGGAACGTCTGCGCCAGATGCGTCATGGCTATAGTGTGCAGGGCTGGGCGCTTCTGATTTACTTTGGAATCATGAATGTAACCGTCATTCTGCTGATGGTGCTGGATGTCATCGTCCAGATGGGTCGCTCGGTCAACCAATCCGGAGCAGTGGATATGGACTGGGTGATGGAACGTGCGATGGCCAACAGTGGCTGGGGCTACTTGCTGTCCATCGGCATTGGATTCGTGATTCTGTTGTGCTGGAAAAAGCCCAAATTTACTTTCGGGACGATTTGGCAGCGTAACAAGCCCATGAAAGCCGGGGGATTTCTTCAGATTCTGAGCATTTTCATGAGCGCTCAGTTGCTGTTCATGCTGGTAACCATCCTTGGTGAGCTGATTATGAATCAGTTCGGCAAGACGATGCAGCCGGAATCGACACTGGATATGGACGGACTGAGTATGTTCTTGTATACAGGGCTGGGGGCACCGGTGGCGGAGGAGATTCTGTTTCGTGGTCTGATGCTGCGCTCCATTGCGCCCTATGGGAAAAAGTTTGCGATTTTTTCCTCTGCGTTGCTCTTTGGTCTGTTCCACGGCAACCTGAGTCAAGGGCCTTTTGCTTTTTGCGTGGGCTTGGTTCTGGGATATGTGACGCTGGAGCATAACATTGGCTGGGCGATGGTGCTGCATATGTTCAACAATCTGATTTTTGCTGACAATCTGAGCCGTCTGTCGGATTTGATGCCGGAGGGCGTGGGCGATATTGTAACGTGGGTGTTGATAGGATTATTCAGCGTGGCGGCGGTGATTATCCTGATTGTGCAGCGCAAGAAAATCAAAGCCTACTTCCAGAATACCATGGATGATCCGGACTGCGCCAAGGCCTATTGGTCCGCACCGGGCATCATCGTGCTGACGGTGGTGCTGGGCCTGCTGGTGTTGTTGTCCGTTTACACGTCAGTCTATACAATGTAAAAAACCGGAGCTTCGGCTCCGGTTTTTCTGTTTTTTCTGCTAATTTACATGCACATTTTCGCACCATCAAAAGCGGTAAAACACGGCCAGAAAAGCGATGGCGATTTGCAATGCCAGCAGCAGGGGAACACCCAGTGTAAACTTGATGTGCCGTGTTTTGTGGCGGAAGGTGTACATCCCGAGCAGAGAGCCGATACTCCCACCAATTGCGGCGATGCCCATCAGGGTTGCTTCCGGGATGCGCCATTTACCCCGTTTGGCTTTTTGCTTGTCAATCAGCATAAACAGGAATCCAAGTGCATTGATAATTAACAGGTAAGCAAATATAAATTTCATGGTGATCATCCTTTCGGGAGGGGTTTTATGAAAAAATGCTGTGCATTGATGCTTATGATGGCGTTTTTGACCGGGTGTCGGTCGTCGGAGACTTTTGAAACGGTTGCCGACCAACTGATTGAGCCGGTGATGGTCCAGACTGCGGAAATCGTTGTGACGGTACCGGAAAGTGCGTCCTCGGCGGTGATGGAGTCAGAGGATGGAGGAAGGCTGTACCTATGCGATGGCTATACCATGACGGTGCAGACGCTGACCGGGGGTGACATCGACCGGACAGCCAGAGCACTTTGTGGGTACGGCACCGACGCCTTGACGGTGATGCGTACCCGGGATGGAGAACTGAGCCGTCATGAGTGGATTTGGGTCTGCGCAGGAGAAGGTGGGGAGCAGTTGGGTCGAGCCGCAGTGCTGGATGACGGGCGGTACCACTACTGTCTGACGGTTATGGCAGATGCGGCAGACGCAGCGGCACTGGAGCCGGAATGGAGCGCAATTTTTGAGACCTTCGCCCTTAATACTGACCGATAACCTGCTGGCACAGAGATCGACAGGCATCGGCGGCGGACTGGGGGGAGAGAATCTGCGCCTTGTCACCAAAACCGATGATCCAGCTGAGGAACATAGGGGAAATCGCAACGGGGACGGTGAAGGTGAACCAGTCCTCTCCGTCGGGCGTGAGCATCACATCCCGGCCGAACCGATCGATGACAACGTTGAGCAGAATCTTGTGAAAGCGCATTTTGACTTGTAGGGTCTCGCCGGCGAACATGTAAAAGGTGCGATTGGCGTACTCGGTAAAAGCCTTGCCGGTCAATTCCGGGCAGGGGATACGGGGCTGGGTCGTAATTTTGATGTGGCTCATCCGGTCCACCCGGAAGTGGGTGATGGCATGACGCTCCGTCCAGCCTACCAGATAGCAGTAATCGTTGTCCTGACACAGGCCGTAAGGGCTGCACAGGTAGGGTTTATTGCGGTAGGCCCGTTGGCCCTTGATGTCCCAGTCGAAGTAACGGAAGCTGATTTGCAGATTTTGCGCGATGGCCTCCTGTATGTAGTCAACGGTGTTGTAGATACTTTCGTTCATGCTTTTGACCCGACCGGTGACCTTGATGTTGCGGCGCATGAGCCGAGCATCGTGGATGCTGCACAGGTCGCAGAGCTTTTCGATAAGCTCCCGGGATTTGTTTTCGGTGAGGTAACGGCTGGACTGGACCGCATCAATCAATAGCTTCAGTTCCGGCACATCGAAGTTTCGGGATGCGATATAGTAACCACCGCTGGGGCCTTGCAGAGATACGATGTCCAACCCGTATCGCTGCAAGGCCTCAATGTCTGCGTAGATGGTTTTCCGGTCGCATTTAATTTCGTGGTCTTTCCAGAGCATCTGGACAAGCTCTGACGCAGCGATGGGGTGGTTCTCGTGAGAGTGTTTTTCCAGATAGTCCCGGATATAAAAAATCTTCAATTTCTGGTCGTATGATTTTGCCATAGGGGCACCATCCTGTGAAAGAAGTATTGGATTCAGTATAACACGAAATCTCTGTTAATGAAATGGTAATTTGATTTTTTTTGAGAAATGTGTTATCTTATACCACAAAGGAGATGATGAAATGCCGTATTTGGGATGTCACCTGTCTGCCGCTAAAGGGGACTTAGCCATGGTGCGCACCGCAGCTTCGATAGGTGCGGATACCTTTGCGTTTTTTACGCGCAATCCCCGGGGATCCAAGGCAAAACCTCAAAATCTGGAGGATTCCGCCGCAGCGATGGCAGCGATGAAGGAGTTGGGCTTCGGTAAGCTGGTGGCCCACGGTTCGTATACCATGAATCTTTGCACCGCCGACCCGGATGCACGGGCCTTTGCGGCAGAAGTGCTGGCGGATGACCTGCGGCGCATGGCTGCGCTGCCGGGACAGTATTATAATTTCCATCCTGGCAGTCATGTGGGCCAGGGAGTAGAAGTGGCGGTGGAGCAGATTGCTCAGGCATTGAAGGCAGCCCTTGCGCCGGAGTATCCGGTGGCGGTGCTGCTGGAGACCATGGCTGGGAAGGGGAGCGAGGTCGGCGGTCGATTTGAGGAATTGAAGGCCATTATTGATGCCGTGGGGTCGGATGCGCTGGGCGTGTGCCTGGATACTTGCCATGTCTACGATGGCGGCTATGATATCGTTCATGATTTAGACGGCGTACTGGCAGAATTTGACCGTGTCATTGGATTGGACAGGCTGAAGGCACTGCACCTGAATGACTCCAAGAACCCATTTGGGAGTCACAAGGACCGGCATGAATGTATTGGACAGGGGGCGCTGGGCGAGGAGACGTTCCGAAGAATCGTGACCCATCCACTGCTGGCGGATAAGCCGATGATTTTGGAAACGCCTAATGAGCTTCCGGGCTACGAGGCAGAGCTGCGCCTGTTGCGAGGAATGATATAGGAGGTGATGGTATGGTGCCGGTTTTAACGGCAATGGGAAATGAGCGATTTGCCCATGTTTTTCTAGCAATGATGCGGTATCTGGCACCTGTGTTGTTGCTGATTATATTGTTTCGGTGCTGTAAACCGTTGTTGACCTTCCGGCGAGAGCCTGAGGTCTGGGCGTGGCTGGCCCTGAGGAGCGGTGAAAAGCTGCCGATTACCCATTGGGAGAATGTAATTGGACGGCATAAACGATGCGATATTGTTGTGAATGTGCCCACGGTTTCCCGGAACCATGCGGTTTTGACCCGTTATGACGACGGGAGTTGGACCATCTCCGATGCCAATTCCAAGGCAGGTGTCCGGGTAAATGGACGCAAGGTTCCGATTTGCGCACTGGAGGAGGGGGATGTGATATCCATCGGCGGCGTGGAGATGCAGCTCCAGCCCATATCCGCCCAGCAGGAGGCCCGGCTGGCCCAACTGCGGACCAAAGCCTCCAGCGGCATGGAGAGCATTGCCAATCTGCTGCTGCTTTCGGTCTTTCAGGCTTTGACCTGCATGGGCTTTCTGGTGAACGGCACCGAGGAGACGGTGCTATCGGTGCTGTTGGGCTTCGGCGGTTTGATGCTAATCCAGTGGGCACTGCTGGTATTCTACCTGTCGATTCGCCGACCGGCCTTCGAGGTTGAAACGGTCGCATTCACCTTATGTACGCTGGGGATGGCGGCCCTTTGTACGGTCAGACCCGGAGAGACGGTCAAGCAGTTGATAGCGATACTGATGGGTGTTGTGATTTTCCTGATAGTCGGCTGGTCTATGCGAGATTTGGAACGGGCGAAAATCATGCGCTATGTGGCAGCAGTGGGCGGAATTGGCCTGCTGGCGGTGACGCTCCTGCTTGGACGGGAGTATAACGGTGCAAAAAACTGGATTGTGATTGGCCCCATGTCCATTCAGCCTTCGGAATTGGCGAAGGTGTGCTTTGTGTATGTGGGTGCATCCGCCATGGAACGGCTGATGAATAAGCGAAATCTCATCAGCTTCATCGCCTATACGCTGATGGTCTGCGGCTGCCTTGCGCTGATGAATGACTTCGGCACAGCACTGGTGTTTTTCTGCGCATTCCTGATGATTGCTTATATGCGCTCTGGCAGTGTGGGCACTGTGGCCCTTGCCATTACGGCGCTGGGCTTTGCGGCGGTGATTCTGCTGCGGATGGCCCCTCATGCGCTGCAGCGGTTCGCCTCTTGGAGACATATTTGGGAAGATCCGTTAAATTCCGGCTACCAGCAGACGCAGGCCCTGATGCGTGTAGCGGCAGGCGGCTTTTTCGGTCTGGGTATCAACGAAGGTTACCCGAAGCCGGTGTTTGCGGCGGATTCTGATATGGTGTTTGCCACACTGGCGGAGGAATGGGGTTTGCTGGTGCCCATTTTGCTGGTGTTGGGCATCGTGGCGCTGGCTTTGTTCACAGCTCGCACCTCCGGTGTCAGCCGCAGCAGCTTTTATACCATTGGAGCCTGTACCGCCGGTACGATACTGGTGGTGCAGATGATGTTCAACGTACTGGGAACGCTGGATGTTCTGCCTCTGACCGGCGTGACGTTCCCCTTCGTCTCCAACGGTGGATCGAGTATGATGGGCACATGGGGCTTGTTGGCCTTTGTGAAGGCGGCAGACACCCGGCAGAATGCCAGCTTTGCTGTCCGTACCGTTGAAAGGAGGAAAGGCCATGAATAGAATTGCACGCCGCTCCATCGCCATGCTGGTGGTAGTTGCACTGATGCTGGGTGGCCTGATTTTCTTTTTGGTGGAGTACCTGATGAAGGCGGATACATGGGTCATGACCAATGGAAACCCCCATGTTTATAACGGCGGCAGTCCGGAGGAGGGGGTCAAGCCCAATATCGGCTGTGGTATCATCACCGACCGGGATGGAATTTTGTTGCTGGACACCAACGACGGAAAGGTTTATTCCCCAGTAGAGGATCTTCGGCAGTCAACGCTCCATTGGGTAGGGGACCGAGTGGGCAATATCAGTGCCCCAGCGGTGTCCACCTATGCCGAAGAAATCGTTGGCTACGACCCAATCAACGGCCTATATTCCTATTCTGGTTCTGGCCAAGCTCGCCTGACCCTGTCGGCAAAAGTCCAAATGACAGCGTTGCAGGCTATGGGGGAGCATAAAGGTACCATAGCGGTGTATAATTACAAAACCGGCGAGATTCTCTGTGCGGTGACGACCCCCACCTTTGATCCTGAGTCGCCACCGGAGGATGTGAGCAGCTACGACGGTATCTATATGAACCGCTTCACACAGAGTAAGTACACGCCCGGTTCGGTGTTTAAAATCGTGACCACCGCTGCCGCACTGGAGGAAATCCCGGACATCCAGCAGCAGACATTCAAATGCACTGGCACTTATCACTTCAAGGACAAATCCGACCCTGTGACCTGTGAAAACGTCCATGGAAAGCTGACGCTGGCGGATGCCATGGCCCAGTCCTGCAACTGCGCCTACGCTGCCATCGTGGAGCAGTTGGGCGCTGAGAGGCTGCGGCAATATGTGGACAAGTATCAGGTCCTGAAAAGTGTCTGCTTTGATGGCATCACCACCAGAACGGGCAATTTCGACATCACCGATGCCGGCGACAACCAGATTGCATGGAGCGGCATCGGACAGCATATGGATCAAATCAATCCATGCACCTATATGACCTTTATGGGCGCCATCGCTAACGGCGGTAGTGCGGTGCAGCCCCACATCGTCTCCGAAGTGACCTGCGGTAACGACGTGACCTACGAGGCCCAGCCCGTTACTGCTGATCCAATTATGGATGAGGCGGTGGCTCGGGAGTTGCAGGAGCTGATGCGCAACAATGTGGAGGTGAAGTACGGTGCGGACAATTTCCCCGGCCTGACGGTGTGCGCTAAATCCGGCACCGCCCAGTCCGACACCAAAGAATCCACAGCGCTGTTCACCGGTTTTGTGACGGATGACGCGTATCCGCTGGCCTTCATCGTGGTGGTGGAGGAGGGTGGCTACGGCCGCCATGCCTGCGTGCCGGTGCTGTCACAGGTGTTGACCGCCTGCAAAGAGGTCATGGATGCCTCATAATCAAAACACCCCCTGCATAGCTTTTCGCAGGGGGTGTTTTTTATGTGCCGAACGAATCAGCTACTGGGGGTCAGCCTGCTGGCCTTTGGGGCAGGACTGCTGGCAGCAGGGTGGGTAGAGTCGAATTTCCTGCGGTGGGTGCTGGGAATTGGACTGGCAGCCTCCGGCATTCTGGTTTTGAAGAAAAATTGAGGCATATACTTGTCCCCAACGGAATACAATGAACTATGAACGTGGGATAAGGAGAGGATCGATATGGAATTGGGATTCGAGAAACGGCCGATTAACTGCCTGCGCAGAGATTTGTGGCAAACACAGGACCGGGAATTTACACAGGAGCTTCGGTTGGGTGACGATTTGCCGGATATTGGGAGCGTACTGTCCGCCCGTGGGCAGTACATCATGCGGAGTAAGGAGTGGCAGGGGGACAGCATTGGAGCCAGCGGTGGTGTCATGGCGTGGGTTCTCTATGCCCCGGCGGATGGAGGACGTCCTTGCTGTGTGGAGACGTGGATTCCGGTGCAACTGAAATGGCCTCTGAATGGGTCTCAGCGTGAGGGAACCATCCGTACATCTTGGCTGCTGCGTGGCGTGGATGCCCGATGCACCTCTGCCCGCAAGCTGATGGTCCGGGCGGATATGTCGGTGTTGGCAGAGGCACTGGAACCGTGGGAGACGGATTTGTATGCACCGGAGACGCTGGAGGAGGATGTGCAGCTGCTGCGCAAAGTGTACCCGGCGATGCTTCCCAAGGAGGCTGGGGAAAAGCTGTTTCAGCTGGAGGAAACGCTGGCACTGCCCATGGCGGCAGAGCGGATTTGTGCCATGGAGCTGGACCCGTTTTTGACAGAGCAGAAGGTTCTGGGTGATAAAGCAGTGTTTCATGGGGGATTGCGAATCCATATTCTCTGTCAGGATGCAGATGGACAGCTTCAGTCGACGGATTTGGAGATTCCATTCTCTCAATTTACAGATTTGGACCGGGACTACGACAAGGCGGCGACGGTGTGCGTCATGATGGCCATGTCCGGCGTGGAGCCGGAATTGAGTGAGGGGCAGCTGGTACTGAAATGTGGGCTTGTGGCCCAGTATGTGGTGTGGGATGCCGTCATGCTGGAACTGGTGGAGGATGCCTATAGTCTGCACCGACCGGTCACCCCTCAAATGAGCCAGCTGGAGTTGCCCATGGAGCTGGATCGGTGCAGCAACACCATGCGCTGCGAGGTACCAATGGCCGGCGGTGTTACTCGGATGATTGACACATGGGCAGGTCCGGCCCATCCCCGGATTCGGCGAGCCGGTGGGCTGACGGAGTTGGAGTTGTGGGGAAACATGGGTGCGCTGTATATGGACGAGGAAGGACAGCTGAGAGGCAGTGCTGGTCAGTGGAGTGAAATATGGGAGCTGCCGGTGGGAGCGGATGCGGCGGTGATGGCCCGGGTGATGGAGGGATCCCGTCCGGACATGGAAGGCGCTGCGCTGTGCATGGACGTAACGGCGCAGGTCCAGACCGTGGCCCGGGAGGGGATACCCATGGTCACTGGGCTGGAGCTGGGACAGGAGGTGCCGTTAGAGGAGAACCGCCCATCGGTCATTGTCCGCAGAGTCGGGGATGCGACCCTCTGGGAGCTGGCGAAAGCCAGTGGTTCCACAGTGGATGCTATCCGCAAGGCCAATGCTCTGGCGGAGGAGCCGCTGGATGACCGAATTCTGCTGATTCCAGTGTGTTAAATAAAAATCGCCGCTCCGTGGGAGAGACGGAGCGGCGAAAATCAGCGGGCGGTCGCAGGGGTCAGCCCACCGGCTACAGCATATCCCATCCCACTGCGTGAAACCAAGAGAATCATGTCGAATAAAATAATAAACGGAAGCGTGTGGAATGTAGAACGGACGGGCGGCTATCAGCCGCCCGTTATTGCTGGTCATTATTTCGGGTTAAAGATTACCGTAGTTGCATTATTAAATTGTGCATATCCAGTAAACCAGCCCATAAAGAACCGATGCGGATACGCCGTACACAATGACAGGGCCGGCGATGGTAAACATCTTTGCGCCAACGCCAAGGATGAACCCTTCGGTTTTGAATTCTACGGCTGGGGCGGCGATGGAATTAGCGAAGCCGGTGATGGGTACAAGCGTACCGGCACCAGCAAATTTGGCGATGTTGTCGTACAGGCTGAGGCCGGTCATCAGGGCGGACAGCGCAATCAGCGTCATGGATGTCGCAGTCCCGGCGTTGGTCTCGTCGAGTCCCCAATGAACATACCGGTTCAAGATGAATTGCCCCAGCGTACATATCAGGCCACCTATTACAAAAGCCCCGACACAGTCCCTCCACATGGGCGAGGGGGGCGATAGTTTATTTACAAGCGACTCATATTCCTTATCCGTCACATTCAATCCCTCCTGATACTAGGATGAACGGACGGGCTGCAATTATACCTCTGGCGCAGCGGCAATTGTCAGAATGCCTAAATTATCTGAATATATTTGGTCAAACTGACTGAGCGGCAAAGGGTTCTCACCGAGGCCAACCTCGATGGTGTAGCCCGGTCTGCGGAAATCCTGGATAAACCAATCCTTATATCCGGCAAAACCGGATTCGTAAGGAGTGTCAGCCAATTCGTAACCACTGGCTTCTGCGAACCTTTGTCCCAATTCCCGGGCACCGGGTACTTCTTCGCCGAATTGCCAGTAGATAACCTGCCCCTGACTGTGGTAGGCCAGCACCAGTGCAGGGTCAAGGAAATCCGTATACCCTGCGAGAGCACGGCTTTCCAGTTGGCTCAGGGGTGCACGGCCTACAAAATCCCGAGGCCCCGGTCGTGTATAGCCCTGAGAGAATTTTATCTCCCGGGCCATCAACCAACCGGCAGGGTATTGCAGATTCAGATCGACGCCCAAAAGATTGGCCTTCCACCCGTCCGGAAAGGGAATCGTGGGATAAAACTCTGCAAGGGCACGGGCGGTTTCGTACTGAAATGTACCGGGCTGGATGGCACCGGTGACCAAATCCACTCCGTCCGGATTCACCATTGGAATCATATATATGGTAGCGGTATCTCGGATAATTTGTGCATTGATTCCGCCGATGGTCCCACCGTCAACAATGGCCTGTGCCAAATCCTCTGCAAATTTCAAAAGGATTAGGGCTGTTATCCACTCGTTGGCATGGTGGGCGGCGGTGTAGAGGACCTTTCGTGGTCCGTTACCGATGACAAGGGTTTGCAAAGGCCGTCCAAAAGCGGTTTCTGTCAAGGTTTCGCTACGGCAGAAAGGGTAGGTGGCGGTAATTTGACGAATCATCTGCTGACAGCTTTCTGAACTGATAGGTATGTCGGTATTCACGATAGCCAAAAAATCACCTCCAGTTATTCTATGCACCGGAGGTGATTTGGGTTCGCTAATATAATTGGGCACCTCTAAAAACTCCCTTTCGGCGAAGTGCCCGTTCTTTTGCTCCAACTTATGCTTATAAAAACCTTGAAATACATCCAGTATTCCTGCGGTTTTTACCACATAATTTGAAGCAAAATTCCTGGGCACCCACTTGAAATTGAGTTTTTAGAGGTGCCCAATTAATTATTTAGTGAATTATAGGATTGATTACAGAAAACTGCCCCACCGAAGTGGGGCAGTTT
>JAZQIN010000167.1:0-3821 GCA_045541155.1 Faecousia sp. | reverse complement strand
GCAATCACACAATAACAAATGCGACCGTGGGAATCCGTTTTCTCTACGGATTGCGAGGAGTACGGATTGCCACGGCCCTTCGGGCCTCGCAATGACATACCTTGACTGGAGTGCGGCGTTTCGTGCGCTAAACGATAATTTACATAGCTTTGCGGTAGCTGATGCGTGCGGCGAGGGTGGAGATGAAGGTGGTATTAGTTGGACGGCAGTCGTTGCCGAAGCAGGCGTTCCAGACTGTGATGTTGCGACTGTTCCACGCCGCACGGATTGCCAGCCGAATATCCCGTTCGACGGTGTTGGGCTGAGTGTGGTATTGCCGTGCGATGGCTGGGTAGAGGTCACGGGACATGGCGCATTCCGGGATGGTATTGTAAAGCTCGATGCCGTAGCACAGAAACTGAAAGCCCTTGTGGTTGACGGACAGATTCAAGGCGCTGAGCATATGCCCTACGGAATGTGGAGGTAAAATAATATCCCCGCTTCGGGAACCGCAGATCTCAATAATCCGGTCGGTGATAATCCCAAAATCGCAGGGCTTGAGCATAACATAATCGACGGTGA
The DNA here is from genome assembly GCA_045541155.1 of Faecousia sp. Classification (GTDB taxonomy): domain Bacteria; phylum Bacillota; class Clostridia; order Oscillospirales; family Oscillospiraceae; genus Faecousia. The sequence goes on along the minus strand of JAZQIN010000167.1, from coordinate 3,260 downwards.
TTTCTTGCAGGACGGATTCGACGTAGGCCGTGACCAGTCTGGTGGTGACGAGAATTTTTGGTTGGACAGGAAGCGCGTTTATGAAGCGGACCAGAGCCAAACCGTCCAGCTTTGCCAGCATCAAATCCACCACAACCATGTCCGGCCGGAAGGACTCCAGCATGGAAAGGGCGGCGGCACCGTCGGTGCAGGCCTGAACGTGGAAGGCACTTCCCAGCCGATGTGCCAACTCATCTGCGAACGCTTCAGAGGGGTCCGCGATAAGGAGTCGTTGAACATTCATGGGCATACCTCTAGGACAAAAAATTGCTCCGATAGAATAGCATAGTGGGACAAAAGCCGCAACTTTGTGTCGCTTTGGCCCATTTTGGGGTCGGAGGTCAAGGGTCGAATGCTGACATTATCTAGAATTCATGGAAAACAGAAAATAATATTCAGAAAAAATATCCATAAAGTGTGGCAGGGATGCAGTCGTTGCGCACCCCTGCCAATAAATGCAAAACCGTCAACATCCATCCCCCAGCGGTAAATTATCGTTTAGCGCAGTAAGCACCGTACTCCAGTCAAGGTATGTCATTGCGAGGCCCGAAGGGCCGTGGCAATCCGTAGAGAAAACGGATTCCCACGGTCGCATTTGTTATTGTGTGATTGCCACTGGCAATCACTAGAATTTACATTCGCTTCGCTATGCTCCCTCGGAATGACATGGTATTTTGTTTTTGCGGTAGTCGCATAGTCGCTGTAATTTACCTGACCATGGATGGGTGATTCCATGCTCACAGACGATTTCATACCGCTCCTTATGAACGGCGGTGACCCTTGCCGGAATACCCGGCAGGTTTTCTCTGTTCGGTACGATGCCGTAATCGTTAATATTCAAGATTCTTTTCCTCCAAATTCAGTTTCGACATTCTTCGCTAACTGAAAATGGGCGCAAAAATACCGCAGCAAAGCAGCCCTCGTCATGGCTGCGCTCTCTGCGGCTACCATATATCGAAAGTTACTTAAAAACGGCGCACCAAATCAGAAGGTCTTTAGCCCCCATTTTTATTCACGCCCATATTCAGTTATCCGGTAGCGACCTCACGAACAATCATACTTTTAAGCTCCTTTCCGGTCTGCTTGCGCAGACACTTTATAAGAAAAATATAGCACGGTAGAGGACTTCTGTCAATCAGATAGTCCCTTATCCGAAAAAGATAAAGCTGGCTTTTTTTACTGCGATGGGCTATAATGAGAGCATACCGTCAAAAGGAGGTCTTTTTCATGAAAATTGAAACCGAAAGACTGATGATTACCAAATTCACTATGGATATGGCAGAAGCCGTCCACCTAAATTCTCTGGACGAGGATAACCGCCGCTTCGTCCCTGATGAGGTGTTTGAGAGCGTGGAGGAAGCGGAAGAAACTGTGGGATTTTTGATGGGTGTATATGAAAACGGCGATGGTCCGTTGGTATACCCGGTTCTGCTGAAGGATGGCACTTACATCGGCTACGTGCAGGCCGTTCCGTTTGATGACGGCACATGGGAAGTGGGCTACCACATCGGTGGCAATTATACTAAGAAAGGCTATGCCACCGAAGCGGTGAAAGCATTTCTGCCTGTAATCATGCCTAAGCTGGGAATCTCCCGCATTGCCGGCATCTGTTTGGCGGATAACAGAGCTTCCGTGAAGGTCATGGAACGCTGTGGCTTCATCAAGGAATTTGAAGGCATCGGTCCCTACCAGGGCGAGGAACGCAATATCTGCAAGTTTTTCTACGTTCATACCTGCTAATACTTTTTCATTCACCGTCACTTATTATAGTATAACTGCACGCACATATCGTCACCCCAGAAGGCCATGCGACTTCTTCGATAGGCGATTCGCAAAAAATTTCTTTAAAAAAACCAATAAATTTTGTTCAGGTATCTAGCGTTAATGAAAAATGTGTGCTATAATACCCATGCGTATACAAACTAACAGGAGGGAAAACACCAAATGAAAAAGATTTCTGCTATCCTTTTGGCTCTGGTGCTGTGCCTGAGCATCCTCGCAGTTCCTGCGTTTGCTGCTTTTGACACCGTTCAGAGTCTGGCTATCGTTGGCACCGGCATCCCCGGTGTGGGCGATTGGAATCCCGCTGACCCTGCCGGTGACATGACCATGGTCTCCGCCGGCATCTACGAGAAGACCTTGGAGCTGCCTGCCGGCACTGCCATGTCCTTCAAGATTGCCGGTAACGACACTTGGGACGACACCTGCAACTTCGGCTCCGCCACCATCGTTCTGGGTGAGGTCGCTGAGCTGACCTGCGCCGGTGACAGCACCGATATGTCCTTCACCGCCACCGATGCCATGACCGTCAAGATTACCGTGGACCTGACCGGCGATGTGGCTACCATCTTGGTTGCCGATGCCAACGGCGAGACCACCGACAAGCCCGTGGAGGAGCCCGACGAGACTCCTGATGAGCCTGCCGAGACTCCCGACGAGCCCACCGATGCCCCTGCCGACGGCATGGTCAACATCCATGCCTACGTTCCCGAGGGCACCAAGCCCAGCTTCTGGGCATGGGAGATTTCCAGCCAGAAGAACGCTTTCGCTAACTGGCCCGGCGAGCCCATGAAGGCTGACGGCAAGTGGTTCACTATTCAGGTGCCCAACTGGTGCGACGGCATGATCGTCAACAACGGCAGCGATTCCCAGACCGCCGACCTGACCGTCGAGACTGGTAAGGAAGCTTGGATCGTTGTTCAGTACGACTGGAGTGCCACCGTTTACTACGAAGAGCCCAATCTGGACGATGTGATCCAGGAGGCTCCCCCTCCGGAGGAGAAGCCCGCTCCTTCCCGTCCCACTCTGGGCGAGACGCAGGCTACCACTGCTGCCGGTAAGACCGACAAGACCGATGCCCCTGCTGCTGATGCGAACACCGTCACCGCTTACGGCATGACCTTCACCAAGAAGGCTCAGGCCCTGATTATTCTGGGTACCGCACTGCTGGCCATCGTTGCCATCGCTTTCGTGCTGAGCATCCCCAAGAAGATTAAGTAATTCTACTTACAAACCCCCTCCGGATCATCCGGAGGGGGTTCTTCAATCTGCCAAAAAAGCATATAAAACGCTCCGGAACGGTGAACTGCACCCCATTTGTTAGACAAGTATGATATAATACTTGTACTAAGAAATGGGGTGTTTTTCTATGCCTAAAGGAGTACCCAATAAACGATACACACCTGAATTCAAGCAAATGGTGGTAGAGGCTGTGCGAGAGG
>JAZQIN010000166.1:0-2267 GCA_045541155.1 Faecousia sp. | reverse complement strand
ATGCTTATAAAAACCTTGAAATACATCCAGTATTCCTGCGGTTTTTACCACATAATTTGAAGCAAAATTCCTGGGCACCCACTCGAAATTGAGTTTTTAGAGGTGCCCTATCGTTTATACGACTACCGCAAAACAACATACCATGTCATTCCCAGGCCCTCGCAATGACAGCGTTTATTGTTAGTGCTAAAGGATAACTTACGGGTCGTTGGAGAGGATTGGCCTGCCGTTTTCGTCCAGAGCAAAGTCAAATCTCTGATTGTATTCGTTCATTTTGTCGATAATTTGGTGGAATCTCACCCCGGTAGCCGGGGTGGGCTGATAGTCATTGCGGTGCGCTACGCCGGACAGCGTGCAGGGGATGAATCGGGCATTGGAGTCCATGACCAGCTCTCCATCGACCAAAGTAAAGGTCTGTTGAAAAATACCGCTGTCCTTATCGTCGGGGTTTTTGTTGCCGCCGTAGCAGAAATTGCCTAGGCAGTAGCAGATGAACCGTCCCTTGTATACCTCCATGCCCTGCAAAACATGGGGGTGATTTCCAACGACCAAATCGTATCCCCAGTCGATGCACTTGCGTCCCAGTGTGATTTGGTAATCTTCTATGACTGGAGTTTTATCCTCACCCCAGTGGATGCAAGCGACGACGATTTGACAGCCCTGATTCCGAAGATATTGATAGCCTTCTTTCAACCAGACTTCCACAGCGGTGCCGTCATAATGTTCATTCACGGAAACGAATCCCACCTTGACGCCTTCTACCTCATAAACCAGATAGATGTCGTCGTAGCAGTAGGAAATTCCGGCATCGGTCAGGACCTGCTCGGTTTCGTCACAACCGGACTGTCCGTAGTCCAGTCGATGATTGTTACCCATGGTGGCCACTTCTACAGAGGAACCAGTCATGATTTTCGTATACTCAGGGTCACCCTTGTGGTTCCAGAGCTTGTCTTGAATGTCGGTGGAGGTAGTCAATGAACCCTCCAGATTGATGACGGTGATATCGTCATTTTCAAAGATGTGGCGCACCTTTTCAAAGAAATAATCCGGCCCCTTTTGGTCATACATCTCATCGAAAGATCTATCGTAGGTGTGCTTTTGGTTGCGCCCAAAGGTGCAGTCGCCGACAAAGGTCAGGGTGATTTCCTGAAGCTCCTGTTTCTCCGGAACAATGGAGTCAGGAATGGAGGGGGTTATTTGGGGAATCGAGGAGGGCACTGTGTTGGAGGTGGAATTCGTGACCTGTTCCGTTTGAGTCGGGCGTACCTGCTCCGGTTTCCCACATGCAGCTAAAAGTAGACTCAGTAACACGGTCAGAAAGCGGAATGACATTTTTTTCATCAAAGGCACCTCCATTATTTGGTATAGAATTATTTTATCATATTGGCAGGAAAAACGCAATATGAATGTGAAGCGATAGGCTGTCCTTGTTTTATGTAGGAAAAAGGACGTGCCATGGTGAATAGGGTAGGGTGGAGGTGAGGCCCATGATTGCCAGCCTATGGCTGATGCTCAGCGGCATACTGTATTCACTGCAGCTTTCCACCGGCAGTTTTCCTCGACCTCTGACGGCGGAGGAAGAACGGCACTACCTGCAGCTGACCGCGCAGGGAGACCTTCACGCACGCAATATTCTAATCGAACATAACCTCCGCCTCGTGGCCCATATTATGAACAACGGTTGATGCACAAGGAAACTTTCTGTGGCGCACAAGTGGGCGGAAACTGTTCACCGATTACAGTCACAGGGTTACTATTCACTGGAACGCGGTGCTTTGATAGGATGGACAAGCATATTAATGCCCGGGGCTTATAATCGCCCCGGGCAAAATTAAATCCGATGTTCTCTGACCCAAGTCAGAAGTGCTTCATAATCCATGCTTCCATCAGCTACGGAAAGTCCGATGTGAACAACATCCTCATTGGTGCAATCCAAATGGATGCCGTTGACTTCCAGAAATGTCAGCATCACATACACACCAATCCGTTTGTTGCCGTCTACGAAGGCATGATTTGAGATCAGGCTGTAGCCGATTCGTGCGCCCTTTTCCTCTTTGGTGGGGTAAAACTCCTGTCCACCAAAGCTGGAAAAGGCAGTTTCCAAGGCGGATTCCAACAGGCCTTCATCTCGCACGCCCACGCTGCCGCCGGTTTCCTGGGCAATCAACTGGTGCAGCAGAAGAACCTTTTCCTTTGAAAATCTAATCATTTGGCAAGCTCCTCAAAGGCAGGCTTGAACCGCTTCAGAATACGTGCGGCAACCACAT
>JAZQIN010000165.1:0-5340 GCA_045541155.1 Faecousia sp. | reverse complement strand
TTTGGACATAGTGGACCACCTAAAATCGTCCTGATTCAAGATGGATTCAAGATAAAGTGTAGCGCCTCAATCGGGTGTAGCGGCCTGGTTTGGAAAAATGGCATTTGAGAGGTAAAACCACCATTTTTGCAAAGAAAAAGTCCTGAAAACCAATGGTTTTCAGGACTCGTGGTGGAGATAAGCGGGATCGAACCGCTGACCTCTTGAATGCCATTCAAGCGCTCTCCCAGCTGAGCTATACCCCCAAATTCAGTTGCGCTGTCAGACAGCTTTTGTATTATAGCACAGCTTACGGATTTGTCAAGGGGTATTTTTATCTTTTTTGTATTTTTTCGTCCGGCGTTGGTGAAGGCCAAAAGTGAGTGCAGGGGGCAATGGGGTTAGCGGTCGGATTTTTTGCTGAAGCGGACGGCGAGGGCACCGCCGATGAGAAACAGAGCGCCGCTGGCCAGCAGGATAATCAGTTCCTCGGTGCCAGTCAGGACGTGGTTGCCGATGGTCAGCTCGGTGCCCATGATGCGTTCAAACTCCGTGACCACCGGGGCCGGAATGCCCTCAAAGGTGGTTTCGGTGATGGCAGCAGTCATCTCCTGACGGAACAGGGCGGTGCCGTAGATGACGGGCGTGCATTTCATAATGGCGGCGATGCCGTCAGCCAGCTGGCCGATGGGCAGGTAGATACCGCCCAGAAAGCCGACCATGGTACCGACGATGGTACCGAGGCCGCCCCAGGCACCGTTGCTCTTGACCAGCGCCGCCACCAGATACATCAGTGTGGCGTAAGTAAAGGAATTGGCGGCAATCATGCCAATCAGCTTCAGGTGCGAGAGGACGGAGAAGGGCTCCAGCCCCTGACTGACGCAGTAAAGCTCGCTGATCAGCAGGGTAGCGGTGCAGATGATTACCGAGGAAATCCACGCTGCCAGCACATTGCCTGCGGCAATGACGAAGCGGCTAACGGGAGCGGTATAGATGGAGTTGAGTTTGCCATTTTCCCGGTCCTTAATCATGTACGAAAGGCTGGCCTGCGTGACGGTGACGGCATTGATGCTGACCATACCGGCGCAGGTCCATGCCAGCATCAAAAGTGTGGCATTCTCTCTGTCGATGGAGGTATCCCGGCCGGGGAATTGGGACAAAAGATCCGTGATGCCGTCAGCGTTGGTATCGCCCAGAAAGAAAAACATCAGCACGATGATGATAATCATGGACAGCAGGGAGAAGAATATGGCCCCTTTATCCCGGAGGTATTGCTTGAGATTACGGGATGTGATGGTAAGTAGCTGGCTCATTTTTGTCCCTCCAATGCATAGCCCACGGCGTTCAGAAACACGTCATCCATGTTGCCCTGGATCACCTCGAAGCCGTTGATTTGATTCCTGACACGCTCCAGAAGAGGGAGTGCGTCCAGCGTGGAATCGAGGGTCAGCTCTATACCGTAGGGGGTGGGAGAGCCGGGAAGCGGCAGAGGCTGGGTGGTATAGAGGCGTAGTTTGTCCTTGGCGTAGCGCTCCTTCAACTGGAAGGGCGTGCCGGAGGCAACAATTTTACCGTGGTCCAGAATAATGATATGGTCGGCCTCGGCGGCCTCCTCCATGTAGTGGGTGGTGAGGAAAACGGTCATGTTTTCCTCTTTACGCAGGGTTTCAATGATTTGCCATACATCCTTACGGGTGGCAGGATCCAGACCGGTGGTGGGCTCGTCCAGAAACAGGATTTCGGGGGTGTGCATCAGGGCGGCGGCGATTTCACACCGGCGTTTTTGCCCGCCGGACAGGTATTTGTAGCGTTTTTTCAGAATGTCTTCCAGCTTCAGGATTTTACAGATGCGTGACAGGGTCTGCCGGGCCTCGGCGGTGGAAACACCATGGAGGATGCCACGGCACAGCAAGTTTTCCCGGACCGACAGCAGGTCGTCCAGCACGTTTTGCTGATAGACGATGCCGATTTTTCGGCGGATTCGTTCATCTTCTCTGCCCAGCGTATGACCGCAGATTGTGGCGGTGCCACAGTCAGGCTGGAGGAGGGTGGAGAGCATATTGATTACGGTGGATTTGCCGGCACCGTTGATGCCCAGAAAGCCCAGCATAGTTCCTTTCTCCACGGTGAAGTGGATGTGGTTCACGGCGGTGAGTGTGCCGTAGGTTTTGGTTAGGTCGTTGACTTCGATGATGTTCATGGAGCTATCCCCTAATGCATGATTTGCAGCAAAGTGATGCTTGTGTAAATTATTGTTTAGCGAAGTAACGCGCAATCCCTTGCCTCTCCCTCTGGGAGAGCCAAGTTTGGTGCGGAGCAATCTTACACCGCTAAACGATAATTTACAGGTAGTGTATCATGCAATCAGTTTAGCATATTGGTCGAAGAAAAGCAAATTTTTCTTTTGTGTCATTGCCGGCGGTCCTCCAGGTGACCGGAGTGGATGATTGGCGGCTTAGGGTCCTTGATTTCCCAATTTAGCGGTTTTTCTTCCTTTTTCATCGTATCCCCCCTCTTGATAAGGGTCTGCAAAAAATAATTCTTCTATTCCCCTTGACATCCGGGAAGTTATGACATATACTAATATTATCAAATGCGCACTTGCTCATATGTAGGTAAGGAGGAAGGAAGATGGAGAAGAAAGTCTATCAGATACAGGGACTGGATTGCGCCCACTGCGCCGCAAAAATTGAGGCAAAGCTACGGCTACTGCCGGGGATTCGCTCCGCCACGATTACCTTTGCTACCCGTCAGCTTCGCATCGAGGCGGACGATTTGGAGAAACGGTTGCCGGATATTCGCCGGGTCATCCGGTCCGTGGAGCCGGAGGGGGATATTGCGGAAAAACAAATCCAGCAGACCCGCCGGGATGGCCCGCTAATCCTTCTGGGAGCGACGCTGTTTGCTGGGGGGCTGGCCCTTCAGGCACTGGTTCCCGGCTGGTTACCCCCAATTATATTTGGACTGGCCTATCTGCTGTTGGGGGCGAAGGTGCTGAAAAATGCCGGACAAAATTTACTTCGTGGTCAGGTTTTTGATGAGAATTTCCTCATGGGCATCGCCACGATTGGTGCATTATTGATTGGGGAATTCCCGGAGGCAGTGGGTGTGATGCTGTTCTACCGGGTGGGAGAATGGTTCGAGCATCGGGCGGTGGAGCGCAGTCGCAGGCAAATCATGAGTGCCATCGACCTGCGGCCGGAGGTGGTCGTGCTGGCAGACGGACGCACCATCCCAGCGGCGGAGGCTAAAGTGGGGGATGTGCTCCAGATTCGGCCCGGTGACCGCATTGGGCTGGATGGCACGGTCCTTACCGGTGAGAGCCGCATCGATACATCGCCCATCACCGGCGAGCCGGTGCCGGTTCGTGTGAGCGCAGGCAGTGCAGTTACCTCTGGCTGTGTTAACGGGGAGGGGCTGCTGACAATGCAAGTGGATAAGCCGCTGTCGGCCTCTATGGTGACCCGAATCCTGCAGGCTGTGGAGGAGGCTGCCGCCGGAAAACCCCGATTGGACCGATTCATCACCCGTTTTGCAAGGATCTATACTCCGGTGGTTGTGATTCTGGCAGCCGCTACGGCGGTGATTCCGTCACTGCTGACCGGGAATTGGGGGCACTGGATTTATACGGCACTGTCCTTTCTGGTCATGAGCTGCCCTTGCGCGCTGGTGTTGAGTGTACCGCTGGCATTTTTCTCCGGTATTGGTGTGGGCAGCCGCAAGGGCATCCTGTTCAAGGGCGGTGCCGCCATGGAGGCCATGACCGGCATCCGGGCGCTGGTTCTGGACAAGACCGGCACGGTGACCAAAGGCGATTTTTCTCTGCAGCAGGTGGTGGGCGGACAGGAGGTGCTGCGGCTGTGCGCCAGCTGTGAGCAACATTCCAGTCATCCCATTGCTGCCAGTATTTTGAATGCGGCCCAATCGCTGACGTTGGATTCACCTGAGACGGTGGAGGAAATCTCCGGGCAGGGCATTCGTGCCATGCTTGGGGGACACCAGATTCTTTGTGGCAACGAAAAGCTCATGCAGGCCCACGGGGTATCCCTTTCCGACATGGAGGCTTCGGGCTATGAGACCCGGGTCATCGTGGCACGGGATGGGCAATATCTGGGGCATCTGCAGATTGCCGATACGGTCAAAGAAGGGGCGGCGGAGGCAATCCATCGAGTTGGGGCCATGGGCATCCACACCGCCATGCTCACCGGCGACCGGGAGGAGACGGCCCAGGCAGTGGCGAAGGCCACCGGCGTGGTGGAGATACATGCCCGGCTGCTGCCCCATCAAAAACTGGAGCAGCTCAAGAAGATCCGTCAGGCCAAAGGAGCGGTGATGTTCGTGGGCGACGGCATCAACGATGCGCCGGTGCTGTCCGGGGCAGATGTGGGTGCGGCGATGGGAACCGGTGCGGATGCGGCCATCGAGGCGGCGGATGTGGTTTTCCTGACGGGACGAATGGAGGCGATTCCGCAGGCACTGGATATCGCCGCCCGGACCCGGCGGATAGCGTTGCAGAATATCGTGTTCGCATTGGCGGTCAAGGCGCTGGTGATGACGCTGGGCTTGCTGGGCCACGCCTCCATGTGGGCAGCGGTGTTCGCTGACTCCGGCGTTGCCATGCTGTGCGTCCTTAATTCTATCCGGATGCTTTACCGAAAAAAGTAATATACCATAGCACCACACTTACAAAAAAACGTGTCATTGCGAGGAGCGGAGCAACATGGCAATCCTCTGGTGCAATGTTAATTGATGAACAATCGACAGGGATATACCTTGGCTTATCAACAAAACATCTCTGAAAACGTAACATCCCACCGAGAGATTGCCAGCTATGCACTAAGAACTATAAATTATTGTTTGCCGGCGTACCGCCGGAATGCAGAATGCTGAATGCAGAATGCAAAATGATTGTATTTCCTGCGGAAATGATTATTTATTGTCGGCAACGCCGACACCATTTATTCTGCATTTTGCATTTTGAATTTTGCATTGCATTGCGTCAGCAATGCAATAAACGATAATTTACCGCAGAAAGCACTTTTTTGACAGCCTGAAGATCTCTAAAGCGCTTACGCGCTAAGAGTTCTTTAGATGTCGGGCTACGCCCTCCGCGCAATGACATACGTTGACAGGAGTGCGACGCTTGGTGCGCTAAACGATAATTAACAGCATGAAAGCCACGGGCGAGTGCCCGTGTCTTTCGCAGCGTGTCAAAGAACTGCAAATTATCGTTTAGCGCACTAAACGCCGCACCCCTTGCCTCTCCCTCTGGGAGAGGTGCCCAGTGCGCACACTGGGCGGAGAGGGTGTCCTATCATTGTTTTGACACCCTCTCAGTCAAAAATCAAAGATTTTTGCCAG
>JAZQIN010000164.1:0-1989 GCA_045541155.1 Faecousia sp. | reverse complement strand
GTAAATTCTAGTGATTGCCAGTGGCAATCACACAATAACAAATGCGACCGTGGGAATCCGTTTTCTCTACGGATTGCGAGGAGTACGGATTGCCACGGCCCTTCGGGCCTCGCAATGACATACCTTGACTGGAGTGCGGCGCTTAAGCCGCTAAACGATAATTTACCCCATGAAAGGAGCGTTACCTATGAACGGAAAGAGCAAATGCAAGATTCTCAAGCAGATTCGTCAGCAGATTGCGGATGAAAACGATATTCCTTATGTGACCTCGGAGTGCAAGTATCAGGGCGACTGCGCCGGCACCTGCCCCAAGTGCGAGGCAGAGCTGTTCTTTCTGGAGCAGGAGTTGGAAAAGCGCCGCAGAACTGGCAAGAAGGTGGTTCTGGCCGGTATTGCCGCCGCTACGGTGGTAGGCTTGGCCTGTTGTGCGGCGGAAAACACCGATGATGCATCTGTGACCCACGGCGGTGCTCCTCCAGCCTCCTCCATCCAAGAGGAAACCGACGATACCTCCGCGTCCCTCGAAATGGGCGAGGTGCCGGAATCCACTGATCGGATTGAGCTGGAGGGGGACATTGCACTGCCTCCAGAGGACGGAGAGGACGAAACCTTGCCGACCCTGATGGGCGAACCTGCATATCCGCCTGAGGATGAACCGGATGATGAACCGGAATTGGATGAGGATGAACCGGATGATGAACCGGAAGTGGATGAGAATGAACCGGACGATGAACCAGAATTGGATGAGGATGAACTGGCCGGTGTACCAGTGGAGGATCCCTTCTATGAGAAAGAACCGGAAATCGACACCGGCGACTGGGGCCCTCTGCACTGATGGCCGCGCCAGTCATTACTTACACCCGTCACCGCCTGACTGTTGACGGCGACGGCGTGACCACACTGGTTTGCTTCCACGGCTGCCCTCTGCGGTGCAAATATTGCATCAATTCCTTCTCCTTCGCCCCTAACACCCGTCGCACAGACATGCCCCCCCAGATGCTTTTCGACAAGGTGAAAATTGATGCGCTGTACTTCCTCGCCACCGGTGGAGGAGTCACCTTCGGCGGCGGCGAACCGTTGTTGTATCCTGATTTTTTGCAGGAATTCCGGGGTTTATGCGGCGAAAACTGGCATTTGTGTGCGGAAACATCCTTAAATGTGCCATGGAATAATGTCAAGGTTGCCGCCGGCTGCATCGATGAATTTATCATCGACTGCAAGGACACGAATCCGGATATCTACCGGGCCTACACAGGGCAGGACAACGCCCGAATGCTGGAGAATCTGCAAAAGCTGGTGGCGCTGGTGGGAACGAAGCGGATTATTGTGCGCCTGCCTCTGATTCCGGAATTCAACACAGAGGACGACCGGCTCAAAAGCCAGCACCTTCTGGAGGCTATGGGCATCACCCGTTTCGACCGATTCACCTACCTGACCCCCGACCAACGGGCAAAGCGGAAATGATTCACTAAATTATTGTTTAGCGGTTTAACAGTACGCACCATCCCTTGGCCCCCTCTGACGAGGGGGCTGGCGAAAATCTTTGATTTTCGACTGGGGGAGAGATAATTGCGACATTTTTCTCTCCCTCCGAGCCGGCGTTCGCCGGCCCACCTCCCTCATCAGAGGGAGGCTTTGGGGGCGGTGCTTAGTACGCTAAACGATAGGGGGCCTCTAAAAACTCGCCAAATTTAGAGGGATATGATATAATAGCTCCAAAAGGAGGGCGAGTGCTATGCAAATCGGTTTTTGGGATGAAAGTCTGCGCTTGGAGAAGCTGAGCCAGCTGGGGGATTCTCTGGAGCGACTTAACGGTGCTATCAACTGGGAGATTTTCCGCCCCAGTATTACAAAGGTTTACAAGAAAGAGCCAAAAGGTGCTGGCGGACGTCCTCCATATGATTACGTTTTGATGTTCAAAATCCTCGTGCTGCAGCGAATCTACAACCTCAGCGATGACCAGACCGAATATCAAATCAATGACCGCAT
>JAZQIN010000163.1:0-2786 GCA_045541155.1 Faecousia sp. | reverse complement strand
GCAATGCAAAATTCAGAATGCAAAATGCAGAATAAATGGTGTCGGCGTTGCCGACAATATATCATCATTTCCGCAGGAAATACAATCATTTTGCATTCAGCATTCTGCATTCTGCATTCCGGCGGTACGCCGGTAAACAATAATTTAGTTCACTTTTTTTGACACGTTCGATAGTCCCCCCTTTAGAGGAGGGACTATTCTGTTACCAAAGGGGGTTTACTTCGTTCAGATGCTCATAGACTCTTGCCCAGTCTTTCATGTTGATTTTACCGTCGCCGGTGGTATCGGCGCACTGCAAGTTGTAGTCAGTCAGCTCGGACACCTCGTTCAGATGCTCGTACATCCGTGCCCAGTCCTTCATGTTGAGCTTTCCGTCGCCGGTCACATCGCCCACCAACTGAATCTTCACATCCTGCGCAACAGAGCCGCCGTTGACAATCACCATATATTCACGGGTGGCGTGGTTTTTCTTGCTGACCCGGAGGGTATACACGCCAGCGGCAACGTCAGCGAAGCTGTAATCGACCGTATTGCCCTTGACGGTGGTTTCGTAGGCAACGGTGCCGGAACTGTACTCACAAAGCTGAAGCGTAATATCACCGGAAGCGTTGTTATAGCTGGTGACCGTACCGCTGACCGTTACGCCCAGAGTCGGTGCGGAAGATGCGTTGCGGAAGGTGTAGAACGCCCATACAGCGCTGCTGCCTACCGTCACATCATCCCAATCGCCGTAGGTGGTGACGGACTTTCCGTTGATGATCACCTCTACATCATCCGAGAATTGGCTGACATAGCCGCCATTTTCCGCAGAGGCAGGAATGAATTTGATGGCAATGCGGTAGGGACCGGCATCGCCGAACCGCTCGCCAGCTTCCAGCTGTCTGCCCTCGCAGTCGTACCAGTAGATACCGCTGCCGTTCAGGCCGTAGTCGGTATCCAGCTGATACAGATTGGGGTTGCCCAAGATAGCGGTGTAATCGGGAGCCTGACCCTTTTGGGGGGCGGTGATGCCGTCCACGATAATGCGGTCTACCACGTTCTCTTCACAGATGAAGGTGTAGGAGACCTGCTGCTCCCAAATCAGGCCGGATCCTTCCGTTTTGATAGTGGCCGGATTCCCGTTGACGGTGGCGGTGGGCCAAACGCCAGTGTAGGGATTGTTGACGAACTCGTAGCCGTCGTCGGTGGCGACGTAGACCTTACACTGATACTGATGACCGGGCAGGAATACGTCATTTTCGTAGACGTAATCGTAACCGCCATCGGTGACGTCCCACCAGGAAACACCGTTCTTGACGTAATACCACTTTTCACCTACCCAATAGGCGTCGTAATAGGAATTCTTGGTGGTATCCACGTGATAGCCGGTGCCGAACATATTCACGTCGTAGTTGGGATGCTGACCCACCACGGGAGCGGTGACACCGATGATAGCGATCTCCTCAATGATGTAATCGTTGCACTTGCCGAAATCGAAGTAGACGGTGATGACCTCCTCGGGGTCTTGGTCATAGGCCTTTTCGACGACGGCAGGGCTGCCGTTGACGGTGGCAACCACGTCGGGTTGGACGGTGCCGTCGGCGGTGGTGACGGGGAACTTGTACCCGTTGCCATTCAGACCATCCAGCAGATTCACGTCCATAAACACGCGGTAGTACTTGCCGCCCACGAACTTTTCGCCGGCAGCCATGATTGTAAAGTTAACACCGTCGGTGGAAACGCCCCAGCGCACGTCACGGCTGTATACGCCGTAGGCAGCGCCGTAGTCGGTGACGGAGGTAGAGGGAGTTTTCCCTTCAACGGGGGCGGTAATCTCCAACTCCACCGTGCTGATGGCATAGGCGCACTCGCCCAGATCGGCGGTGAGGATCATTCCCTTCTTATCGCTATCCAAGATGCCGGTGGTAACAGACTTGCCGTTGACCTTGCCCATCACACCGCTAACGAAGCGATAGGGGTCGTCGGCGGAAAGGGTAATCTTCACGGTATAGCGGTGACCGGCGCGGAACAACGCGTCCTGAGACACCATCTCCTCGCCGTCCTCGTACCAAACGATGCTCTCCACGGTGCAACGGGGATCCAGGAAATAGACGTCGGAGGCGTTCCGGTCGGGGAGTTTGCCGTCTCTGGGGCCGTCAATCAAGAGGGACACCTCGGGGATGGCGGAGTACATCTCCAGCTCCAAAGCGGGAGAGTCGCCGGCACCGTAGATCTCGTTGCCGTTGACGTGGCCGCCGTCGGGCTGAATAATCTCCAGCGTGCCGTCCAGATACAGGAAGCCGCCGGCCTTGACCGCCTGCGCGTCATTCTTGGGGCCGATAATCTGATAGTAACCCTCTTCAAAGGCGACGTGGGTGTCGGCGTTAATACCGTACCAGCCGTTGGTGTTGATGACCACCTTGCCCTCCAGATCCACGTAGCCGTTTTCGACCCAGATGCCGCTTCTGCGCTCGTTAAAGGCGGTGATCTTGATGTCCTCGCCGCTGAGCTCTACGCCGTTCATCGCATAGATACCGGTGTTGCCGTCTACCCGGAGGCTGTAGCCGTCAAAGCAGACATCCTTGGCGTAAATACCGTATGTCTCGCCTACGGAAACAATGGGGCCGCCATAACCTTCGGCTGTGCCCTCGGGAACATACATACCTGCTCCGGTCTTGCTGACGACGGTGAGGCTGCCGTCCACATAGATGTAATGGTACTCAAATTCGTCATTTTCATCGTAAACATGGAGGGCATCCTCATAGCCGATGACGGTGCCTCCTTTTACGGTCAGTGCCAATTTGCTG
>JAZQIN010000162.1:0-7670 GCA_045541155.1 Faecousia sp. | reverse complement strand
CCCAGGAATTTTGCTTCAAATTATGTGGTAAAAACCGCAGGAATACTGGATGTATTTCAAGGTTTTTATAAGCATAAGTTGGAGCAAAAGAACGGGCACTTCGCCGAAAGGGAGTTTTTAGAGGTGCCCTATTGTTTAGCGGCTTAAGCGCCGCACAATCCCTTGCCTCTCCCTCTGGGAGAGGTGCCCCAGTGCGCCCACTGGGGCGGAGAGGGTATACTAATCACCGAAACCCTCTCAGTCACCGCCTTCGGCGGTGCCAGCTCTCCCAGAGGGAGAGCCAAGGCGGCTTCGCCGCTAGTGCGTTAACGATAATTTAGTGCTTGCCACACAAATGATGTGACAAACGAGAAATTCTGTGATATAATGAATTATTCAAACTGCGGGGGATGGAGAACATGGGCTTTGAGAGCCTGCTCGGCAATGAGCGTCTGAAGGAAGAACTGGCGCAGAGTCTGCGTCGAGGCAGGACCGCCCATTTCTATCTAATCAGCGGCCCTGTTGGCTCCGGTCGCCACACCCTCGCCCGGCTTCTTGCCGCCGGATTGATGTGTACCGGTCAGGAAAAGCCCTGCGGAGTCTGCGAAGGATGCCGCAAGGTGCTGTCCGGGGTACATCCGGACTTCATCACCGTGGATGACCCGGATAAGAAGACCGTCAGCGTAGAGCTGATTCGACAGGCCCGGGCTGATATCTACGTCCGCCCCAACGAGGGTCAGCGGAAAATCTACCTTTTCCCACGGGCGCAGGATATGGGCATCCCCGGTCAGAACGCTCTGCTGAAGATTCTGGAGGAGCCGCCTGCGTATGGCGTGTTCCTGTTGCTGACCGACAACCCGGAAAGCCTGCTGACCACCATCCGTTCCCGGTGCCGTCCCCTGCCCCTGCAGCCCCTGCCGGAGGTGCTTCTGCGCCGGGAGCTGGTCCGCCGATTCCCTGACCGGGACAGCCAAAGCATCGATGCCGCCATCAGCCGTGGCGGCGGTTATCTGGGGCAAGCCATGACCCTGCTGGAGGGGGACGACAGCCTCCTGCCCCAGACCGAGGCCTTCTGCGCCGCCTTCGCCCAGCGAGATGTACTGGGGTTGCTGCGCACACTGGTCCCCATGGAGAAGTGGAAGCGCGATCAACTGATTCCGGCGCTGCAGCAATGGCTGTCGGTGCTGGAGGAGGGTTTGGCCTGTCGCAGCGGCGGACGTGCCCTGACGGCACAAGCCCGTCAGCTGGCTGCCAGCCGTGACTCCGCCGATTTGCTCGCCGCCATTCGTGAAATACAAAAATCCATCGATTACGCCCAGCGCAACATTTCCTGCGCCGCCATCTGCGGCTACCTGCAATGGGCCCTTCGATAAAAAGGAGTAGACCTATGGAAGAACAGAACGTAACTGTCCCTGAGATGGTAGAAGTGGTGGATATCCAATTCCGCCCGGGGCAGAAGGTATATTTTTTCGACCCTGCCGGGATGACCATTCAGACCGGTGACCATGTGATCATCGACACCGCCCGGGGGCCGGAGTACGGCCTGTGCGCCGCTGGTAATCATATGATTTCCAGCCGGGACGTGGTGGCACCGCTGCGCAGCGTCCTGCGGATGGCTACCGCCCACGACGAGAAAATCGTGGAGGAAAACCGGGCCAAGGAGAGCCGGGCCTATGACATCTGCCTGCAGAAAATCAGCGAGCTCGGGCTGGATATGCAGCTGGTGAGCGTGGAGTGTGCCTTTGACGGCAGCAAGCTGCTGTTTTTCTTCACTGCCGACGAACGGGTAGATTTCCGGGAGCTGGTGAAGAATCTGGCCTCCATTTTCCATACCCGAATCGAGCTGCGTCAAATTGGCGTCCGGGACAAGGCCAAGATGGTCGGCGGTCTGGGCATCTGCGGCCGCCCCTTCTGCTGCGCCAGTTTTCTGGATGATTTCCAGCCTGTCTCCATCAAAATGGCAAAAACCCAGAACCTGAGTCTGAATCCCACCAAAATCTCCGGCACCTGCGGTCGGCTGATGTGCTGCCTGAAGTATGAGCAGGAGGCCTACGAGGATTTGATTCGCCGCAGTCCCAAGGAGGAATCCTTTGTCGATACCCCGGAGGGCCGTGGCACGGTGGTGGAGGTGAATCTGCTGCGTCAGCAGGTGAAGGTCCGGATGGAGGATGCGCCGGACACCATCAGCGTATTCTCCAACGAGGACATCGCCATCCTGCGAAACGGCAAGGCCAAGAAGAACGATCCTCCCATCCCGGCGGATTTGGCACCAATTTCCGGAGGGGGCAAGCGTGTCCGCAAGGAGATAAAGGAGGAGCCTGCATTCCTTGATCCCATCAAGTTCCGCTACCGGGAGGAGATGGTGGTGGAGGAGCCCATCGCTGAGCCTCAGCCGGAGGAGCCGACCAAACAGAGCCGGAATCGCCGTCGCAAGCCCCGTGCGGAGGGGGAAAAGCCTCGTGAGGAGAAACGCCCGGAGAAACCGAAGCCTCCCGTGGAGAAGGCCGAGGATGCCCCTGCGGCGGAGGCCAAACCCAAAAAGCCCAACAACTTCCGCCGCCACTATCACCGCCGCAAGCCCAAATCCCCCGGCGGCAATCAGGAATAACCCACAGGGAACGCCACAGCGCGTTCCCTGTATTTTTTTGCGCCTGAACCCATCGCCCTCACCGGGCAATAATACTGTAAATTATTGTTTAGCGGACTAAGCACCGCACCATAAACAACGTATGTCATTGCGAGCCAGCGCGCACGCTGGCGTGGCAATCCGTACTCCTCGCAATATATAGAGAAAACGGATTCCCACGGTCGCTACGCTCCCTCGGAATGACATGGTGTTTTGTTTTTGCGGTAGTCGTGTAAACGATAATTTACACCCCCAAAAAAATAAAAGGCCGGGACTGCGGATGCAGTCCCGGCTGAGTGATTACAATGCGTCACGGATGGCACCGATGGAGTACAGAGAACCGAAGCTCAGCACCACGCCGTCGGTACCGGCCTTTTCGATGGCCGTACGGACACCGGCCTCGATGGAATCGCAGGGCGTTGCCACCGCACCTGCCTGCCGCAGATGCGCCGCCAGCTCTACCGCCTCCAGCTTTCGAGGGCTGGGGGGTGTGATGCACACGAATTCCTCCGCATAAGCCATCACAGGCTTATACATATCGGCGTAGTCCTTGTCCGCCAGCACGCCGGTGAGTACAATCAACCGCTTACCGGTCAGGTAATCCCGGATGTTTTTCACCAACGCTTCGATGCACTGAGGGTTGTGACCGCCGTCGATGATGAACAAGGGATCCCGGCGCATGATGTCGAACCGACCGGGCCAACGGGTATCCCTTAGACCCTCACGGATATTCTCCTCGGTGATCTTCCAGCCGCCCTCAAGCAGGGAGTCGGCAATGGACAGCACCACAGCGGCGTTGTGAAGCTGGTGGTCGCCCAGCAGGGGCAGGAACAGTTCCTTCCGGCTGCCGCAATCGAAGACCTGTCCCTCAAGGCCGTGGGAACGCAGACGCAGCCCTTCGAAGTCTGCCTTTTTCAGGCTGACGTTCCGTTCGGCGCAAATCTTCTCGTAAACATCTTCCACGGAGGGGGTGCTGCGGTATACCACCGCACGGCCACCTTCCTTGAAAATGCCAGCCTTGGTTTCAGCGATTTTTTCCACAGTGTCGCCCAGTACCTCGGTGTGATCCAGACCGATGTTGGTAATCACCGCCACCTCCGGGGTCTCAATCACGTTGGTGGCATCGAAGGCACCGCCCATGCCCACCTCCAGCACCACAATGTCGCAGTTTTGACGGCGGAAATACTCAAAGGCGATGCAGCAGACCAGCTCGAACTCCGTAGGAGACTCGTCCATGGACTGGGCCAGAGGCTTGACGTATTCGGTGATTGCCGCCAGATCCTCGTCGGAGATTTCCACCCCATCCACCTGCATCCGCTCGTGGAACCGATAGATGAAAGGAGAGGTGTACAGGCCCGTGCGATAGCCGGCCTTGCGCAGGATAGAGGCGGTCATGGCGGCGGTGGAGCCTTTGCCGTTGGTACCGGCGATGTGGATAAATTTCAGTTTTTTCTCCGGGTTGCCCATTTTGGCGAGCAGCGTCTGTGTCCTTCCCAGACCGGGGATGCTGCCCTTCCAGCAAACGGAGTGGATATACGCAATGGCTTCGGTAGCGTTCATCATTTTGTTCCTTTCCGGGGCCAGACCCCCATACGCTGAAAAATGTTAGCTCTGCTCAGCAGGTAGACAATCACCACGTCCAGCACCAGCGTGATGGCGAACTGGACGGAGCGTGTGCCGAGGTAGAACAGGAAACCGGCCCATAGTCCGCCGTCAAAATACATATACGACAGGGTCAAGCTCTGGTACACGATGGACCCCAGCACCACCGCCGGGAGTAGGGCAACGGTGATGCGCAGGGGGGAAACTTTATCGCACAGATAGTACCGGAAAATTCCGGCGAATAAGCCGTAGAGAATGGGGGGCACGCTAAAAATGGGGTTGTAGCCGAAGGGAGAAAACAGGCATCCGACAAAATCAGCGGTGAAACCCACCAGCGCACCGGGGATGGGGCCAAAGAGCATACCGGCGATAAAAATCGGCACGGCTTCGATGGAGAAACGGGTGTCGGCGGCAGGCATCGGGATGACCAGCCGGGCCAGCACCACGCTCAAGGCTGCCAGCAGGGCGCAATAGGCAAGGGTTTTTGTGGTCATAGAACGTTTGGAATTCATAAAAAAACCTCCTCAGATGCAAAAACCCCTTGCGGCAAGCCGCAAGGGGAGTTTAAACATAGTCCCGTCAGGGAATGGCAGCAAAAACACAGCCGACCCTTCGCCCGACCGAGTATCGTTGCTTCATAAAGGAGGTAAATCCAATATGGCGCAGCGGGTGCGGTGACCTCATCGCGGACGCAAGTCCTTCGTCTGCCACACAACTCCCCATCTTGACAGCACTTCACGCAAGGTCTCCTACTCTGTTCTGAGCTATCATACACGAAAAGTCGAGAAATGTAAATAGTTTTTTTAGGGAAATATTACTTTTTTGGGGTCAGCAGGAAGGAAAGCCCTATCAGAACGCCGGAAATCAGTTCCGTGGCGAGGCCAGGGAGTCCGTTCAGCCAGGCATAGACCAGATAGCGCAGCCGAACGGAAACCTCAAAGAAGGTGGCATGGGTCATGTAAAAGACGCTGTCGTTGATCAGGATTCCCAGAAACAGCGCCACGGGAAGAATGACGAAGGCGACACGGAATTTGCGCAGGCTCTGCTTGTCCGCGAGGAAGCAATCCAGTGCCGGAAGCAAATAGACCAGCCCTGAAACCACCGTGATCACGGAAAACGGGATTTGGAGTTGGAGAACATCATTGGACGTATTCACCAGATACACGACCAAAGAGGAGATGACGCAGACGTACAGTCCGTTCAGCGCAAGCATACAGCCGGTGGCGGTGTCCCGTTTGCCACGAATCAGC
Source organism: Faecousia sp. (assembly GCA_045541155.1). Taxonomy (GTDB): domain Bacteria; phylum Bacillota; class Clostridia; order Oscillospirales; family Oscillospiraceae; genus Faecousia. Next base: position 2,213 of record JAZQIN010000162.1, on the reverse strand, counting down.
ATAACGCCCACACCCAGATTCAGCAGCTGGGGAAGGACGATATATACCAGAAACCAGAAATTGGACCCGAAGACAGGGAAGCTGTTGATGACACGGAGGCACAGACGCAGTCCGGCCACAAGGGCGATGAACAGGCCTGCAAGGAAAGACAGCTTGCGGTGCAGTTGATTGGATGTGGCAATCATGAGGATTCTCCTTTCAGATTTGAATGTGTTTGTTCCAGATAAATCAGCAGTACGGCGATATCCGCCGGGCTGACACCGGAAATTCGTCCGGCCTGACCGATGGACAGCGGCCGAATTTCAGCCAACTTCTGTCGAGCCTCCAGCCGCAGACCGTGGATGCTTTCATAATCCAAATCCACCGGCAGGAGACGTGCTTCTTCCTTTTTGAATTCCGCCACCTGCTTTTCCTGCCGCTGGAGGTATCCGGCGTATTTCAGCTGAATCTCCACCTCCTCGGTGACGGCGGCGGACAGCGGTGGACGGTTTGCGTCGAAGGGAGCGATGTCGGCATAGGAAATGTTGGGACGGCGAACCAAATCCGCCAGTCGGGCCGAACTGCCCACAGGGGTGGAGCCACGGCTTTCCAGCATGGCGTTCAGCTCATCGGAGGTCGGCACGCCGTTGCTTTCCAGACGGCGGATTTCCCGACGGACCTGCTCATATTTTTCCTCCACCTGCGCCAGACGCTCCGGCGGCACCAGCCCCACCGCCGCGCCGATGTGGGTCAGCCGCTGGTCGGCGTTGTCCTGCCGGTGGAGCAGTCGGTATTCGCACCGGCTGGTCATGATTCGGTAAGGCTCCTCGGTGCCCTTGGTCACCAAATCATCGATTAGCGTACCAATGTAGCTGGTATCCCGGGTAAGAATCAGCGGTTCCCGGCTCTGAAGCTTCAGGGCGGCATTGATGCCTGCCACCAACCCCTGTGCGGCGGCCTCCTCATAGCCGGAGGTACCGTTGAACTGTCCGGCACCGTAGAGGTTGCGGATTTTCTTGCATTCCATGGTGGGCAACAGCTGGGTGGGGTCGATGCATTCGTATTCGATGGCGTAGGCCGGACGCATCATCTGCGCCCTTTCCAGACCGGGGATGGTGCGCAGCATGGCAAGCTGCACATCCTCCGGCAGGCTGGAGGAGAAGCCCTGAATGTACATCTCCTCGGTATCCAAGCCGCATGGCTCGATAAACAGCTGATGCCGTTCCTTGTCGGCGAACCGGACGATTTTCGTTTCGATGCTGGGACAGTACCGGGGGCCAACGCCGGAGATGGTGCCATCGTACATAGGAGAACGGTGAAGATTTTCCTGAATGATTCGGTGGGTCTCGGCGTTGGTGTAGGTCAGGTAGCACACGGCGGAATTGTTGACCTTTTGGGCGGTCCGGAAGGAGAATGGCTCCGGGGTATCATCACCGGGCTGTAGCTCCATTTTGGAAAAGTCGATGCTCCGGCGGTTGACACGGGGTGGTGTACCGGTCTTGAACCGGCGCAAGGACAGCCCCAAATGCCGCAGCTCGTCCGCAAGACCCATGGCGGCGTGCATCCCGTCGGGGCCGGAGGATTCTACGCTCTCGCCGGTAATCACAGTGCTGTCAAGGTACGTTCCGGTGGCGATGATTACCGCCTTTGCATCGTAAATCGCTCCCAGACGGGTCTGAACGCCGGAAACGGCCCCGTTTTCCGTTAGAATTTTAACGATGGTCGCCTGCTTGAGTTGCAGTCTTTCCTGCACCTCAAGGGTGTGCTTCATATATTCCTGATACCGGCGGCGGTCGGCCTGGGCGCGCAGGGAGTGCACCGCCGGACCCTTGCCGCGGTTGAGCAGTCGATACTGGATGCAGCAGCGGTCTGCGGCCTTACCCATCTCGCCGCCCAGGGCGTCCAGCTCCCGGACCAGATGGCCCTTGCCGGTGCCGCCGATGGCGGGGTTGCAGGGCATGTTGCCCACGCTGTCCATATTCACGGTGAAGCACACCGTGTCGAGCCCAAGGCGTGCCGCGGCGAGAGCGGCCTCAATGCCCGCGTGACCTGCGCCGACCACAGCGACGTCGTAGCTGCCTGCGTGATAGTGTTGCATTTGCTGTACCTCCCACAACCAAACCGCGCCGACCGCGAAGCTCACGGTCGGCGGGTGCGTTATTTGTGATATTTTCCCCCGGACTGGATGTTCTCCGCCCGATAGAGCTGCTCCAGGAGCATCACCCGGGCCAGAT
>JAZQIN010000161.1:0-2914 GCA_045541155.1 Faecousia sp. | reverse complement strand
GCCGTTGCCGTACTTGGCAGTGTTGCTGTAGATGGACGCACCGGAAATGGCCATCGTTGTACTACCACCCAGAGACGTATCATTCATCTGGCAGTCCATGTACACGCCGCCACCGTGGCCACCCTTATCAGTATAGCCAGCTGTATTGCCGTAGATGCTACCAGAGTCCAGCGTGATGGATTTGACAAACATCTTACACTGCTTGATGACGTCATATTTCAGGTTACCTTCTGCATCATACGCCTCTTTCGAATGGGAGGTGTAGACGGGTGCGTAGAAGTAAACACCGCCGCCATTAATCTCAGCATCATTGTCTTTGACAGTTGCGCCGTTCAGCTGGAAGGAAATCTGGTAGTTGAATTCCGTACCGGCCAACAGTGCCGTAGTAGCATTGGCCTGAATGGAAATGCCGCCGCCATTACCGCCAGTATTCGACAAATCAGACTCATAAGCGTTCGGATAGGCGAAATGACTGCCCGTGTACACATTCGCCGTATTGTCGGAAATCTCCGTAGTGGAGTCCAGCTTCAGGATGGTACTCTCTTTGCTCTGAATAGGACGGTCAGGGTTGTTATACACCTGCTGGGCAATACCGCCGCCACAACGAGCCGTATTGTTGGTAATTTTACAATTTGTGATTTCAACATTACCCTCAATATAGATGCCGCCACCGTCACGAAGCGCAGTATTGCTGTCAATGTTAGAATTCTTGACATAACACATACAGTCTTCGACAATCTGCTTGTTGTTAGCATCAACTCTTGTATCGTTGCTCGCATTAAAGTAAATGGCACCACCATTGTAGAGACTCGTATTATTGTACACGTAACAGTTATCAATGGTCATCTTGGTACCGGTGGAACCGATAGTACGAATCGTGCCACCGGTCGCATTGCCCTTCACTTCCGCTGTAGTACCAGTTGCAGCAGTATAGTTGCCGTGATACTTGCCATCAACCTTTTCAAAATCGCACCCCTGAATCCAACAATTCTTCATCTCGAAAGACGGGGTCATGCAACGGCCAAGATAAACAGCAGAACCTTCCGTTGTAACAACACAGTCCTTAACGGAAACACCGGTAACAGTAGCTGTTTGAACGAGTGTTTCGTGGTTGATAATCAGGAAGCCGCCCTGATGACCAGAGGTGCAACCGTCAACCGTCCAGAAGGTCGGGGTAGTACCGGGATTCTTGCTGCTAAAAGTATCAGCAATATTGCCCGTAATCATCAACGTATTGACAGTCGTGTAGTAAACGTTACCTTTTTCTTCCCAGCACTCAGCATATGAATTGCTGGAACCATTTGAAAGTTCAGAATTAAACAGAATTTCTGTCCCATTCTTTACCGTCTTATAATTAGGCAAAGCATAGCCTGCGATTGAAACAGCACCACCAGAGTCACCATGACAGTCCACAAACGTACTTTTCGTCGTATGGCCCGTAATTGTGACGGTATGAATCTGACTCTGCGTACCGATTGCACCGCCATAGCCGACACCTGTTGTACCCGCCACACAGGAAGTGAACGTAGATTCCTCAACCGTCAACATATTAATTCTGGTAAACGTACCAACTTTGCTGGATTCATCACCAAAAATCACACGTCTGGTCCAGGTATGAATCGCACCACCATTGTATTTGGCTTTACAGCCAGAGAAAGTACATCCGTTAATGTCAACAGTGCCGGCAGAGCCGCAGATGGAGATAGCACCACCGCCGCCACTCGTTGTTTCACAGTTGATGAAACGGCTTGCCGTAATATCCAAATCATTGACCTTACCAAAAATACCGATGGCACCACCATAACCGCCGGTTTGGAGTGTCTGGTTAAAGCCCACGCTAGTAACTGTGCCGTTGAACTCACAATCATCAATAGTCATGGTTTCGATATCAACGTATTCCAGTCCAAAAGAGCCGTTTGTAGGAGTATACTGACTGGAAGCGTGCATATACTTCGCATGATAGACATCAGCGACATAGATGGCACCACCACCATGATGAAGATTCTTAACAGTAGAATCAAAGTTACAATGTGCGAGAGAAACAGTTCCCATCTCATTGGCACAAAGAGCAATGGCTCCCTTATCGGTGTTGATAAAATCAACCTTGTCAAGCGTCAAGTTCACAGCCTCATTAATCATGTAAATGCTGGGATAGTTACCCACGCTGCCACCATTGTCAATAACCAATTTGGTGTTTTCTGAACCCTTCAGCGTCAAGCTACCGTTAGTGATATAGAATAATGCTTCCGTCCTACTTGAAGGTCTCTTCAGTACAACCTTTTGTACTCTAGAATCACCTGCAGGATCAATCTGAATCGTAACATTCTTTCCGGAATCAATAATATACTGATGCACGAAATCCAGATACATCGTTGTTGCAACCGTTCCATCTGAATTGGGGCATGGTTTAATAGAAATGGTTATATCACCACTGCCAGAGAACGAGATGCTTCTTGTTGATGCTCCATCTGCACTGTAAGAGGAGTGGGCATAGTCTGAATATGCGGTTGTCGAGTAGACATCATAAAAATGGTTAACATTATTATAATAGTTATTGTATAGATTCCATGTGCGAGTTGTGCTTACCTGATAATCTGTCACAGTAATCTCATACACCTTGCCGTTTTCCATGAAGACGGTCAACTTCTCGGTGGTCTGGAAAGCCTTCAGGGAAGTCAGCTTCCAGTCGTTCTCAACCTGCTCTACCTTGACCAGAGTCTCGTCGGTGAAGGTGACGTTCACAGCCTTGGAAGCATCCAGAGCCATCTCCAGATTATCAAACAGGTCGGACAGAAGAATCTCAGTCAGACCATCGATGGAGAACTCCACACCCTCGTAGGAGAAGTCCACGGTAAAGCCAGCAAAAGTGGAGAAGCCAGTGGTCTCGAAGGTAATCTTACCATCCTCCGTGACC
>JAZQIN010000160.1:0-19254 GCA_045541155.1 Faecousia sp. | reverse complement strand
GTAAATTATCGTTTAGCGCACTAGCGGCGAAGCCGCCTTGGCTCCCTCTCTGAGGGAGCTGGCAAAAATCTTTGATTTTTGACTGAGGGAGTGTCAAAACAATGATAGGCCACTCCCCCAGTCACGCTGTCGCGTGACAGCCCCCTCAGGGAGGGGGCCGAGGGATGGTGCGTGCTGTTACACCGCTAAACAATAATTTACCGTCAAAAATAGTGCTTGACAATTGTGGATTGGTGTGGTAAGATACGCAAGTAAATGAAGAAGGCTGAACATCCGCCTCACCGTCAGCGATTGCGACACGGTCAATATTCCACATCCCCCTCACTAGGAGGATAGGAGTATGCGGATGCTTTGGCATCCGTTTTTTTGTTGTTATGGAGGTGCTTACCATCGCTAAGTTAGATCATCAGCTCAATGACGAAATCCGTGACAAGGAGATTCGTCTCATCGGCGCCGACGGCGCTCAGCTCGGCATCATGTCCGCCGCTCAGGCCAACGATTTGGCTGACGAGCAGGGTCTGGATTTGGTGAAGATTTCTCCCAATGCTACTCCCCCCGTCTGCAAAATCATGGACTACTCCAAGTTCTGCTTCGACCAGAAGAAGCGTGAGAAGGAAGCCAAGAAAAACCAGCGTGTGGTGGAAATCAAGGAGATCCGCATGAGCCCCAGCATCGATACCAACGACTTCAACACCAAGGTCAAGTCCGCCCTGAAGTTTCTGGGCGACGGAAACCGGGTCAAGGTCAGCGTCCGCTTCCGCGGTCGTGAGATGGCCCATACCAACTTGGGTGAGAAGCTGCTGATGGATTTCGCCGCCGCCTGCTCTGAGATTGCCAACATGGAGAAGAATCCCAAGCTGGAAGGCCGCTTTATGGCGATGTTTTTGACACCCAAGAATAGCAAGTAAATCACACTAAAGATACGGAAGGAGAACCTACTATGCCCAAGCTCAAGACCCATAGCGGTGCAAAGAAGAGATTCAACCTGACCAAGAGCGGTAAGGTTAAGAGAGCTCACGCTTACAAGAGCCACATCCTCACCAAGAAGACCACCAAGCGTACCCGTCATCTGCGCGCTACCGCTTATGCTGATGTCACCAATGTGGATGCCATCAAGAAGATGATCCCGTACAAGTAAGGCAGAATAGGAGGATACAGAAATGGCAAGAGTTAAAGGCGCGATGATGACGCGCAAGAGAAGAAATGCTACCCTGAAGTTGGCCAAGGGCTACTGGGGTTCCAAGTCCAAGCACTTTAAGATGGCCAAGCAGCAGGTCATGAAGTCCGGCAACTACGCTCTCACCGGCCGTAAGCTGAAGAAGCGTGATTTCCGCCGCCTGTGGATTACCCGTATCAGCGCCGCTGTCGCTCCCTACGGCATCATCTACTCCACCTTCATGAACGGCATCAAGAAGGCCGGCATCGAGCTGAACCGCAAGAGCCTGTCCGAGATGGCCATTCAGGACGCTACCGCTTTCGCCGCTATCGTGGAGAAGGCCAAGGCTGCTCTGAACTAAACCTTTTAAATGCGTGTCGCAATGCGGCACGCATTTTTACCGCACACCGGATGGTGTGCGGTTTCTCTATTTCCATTGGCACGATACGTTTAGCGCACTAAGCGCTACACCCAAAGCCTCCCTCTGACGAGGGAGGTGGGCCACCGAAGGTTGGCTCGGAGGGAGAGAAAATGTCGCCTTTTCTCTCCCCCAGTCAAAAATCAGAAATTTTTTCCAGTCCCCTCGTCAGAGGGGGCCAAGGGATGGTGCGTACTTTTACCGCAGAAAGTACTTTTTTGACAGACTGTGAAAGCCACGGGCAAGGCCCGTGGCTTTCGTTGTTTTGGATGTGTTTAAGCAAAGTACGCTTTGGCGTAGTAGCCGTAGACGGCAGTAGCGGCACCGAAGTCAACGCCGTAACCGGCCTGCTCGACGCAGTAGGCACCGAGACTATAGGCGATAACGGGGCTGAAGTAGGTGGTATCGCCGACGGTATACGCAGCAGCGATGTAGTAGGTCTGGTCAATCTCCTTGGCGGCAATGCCGGAGATGGTACCCAGCCATTGGTTGTTGCTCTGGGTCATGGCGAGCGTGCCGGTGGCATTCTCAGCAGTCAGAGTCTCAGCATTGGCATAGGCCTCAGCGTCCCAGTAGTAGAAGGTGGGTGCGGCATCGGGGGTATTTGCGGTGGTGAAGTAGTAGTTGATTGCAAATGCACCCTCGAAGGAGACGGAGGGAACGATACCGGTGTAGCCACCGTTGTGAACGAATGCTCCGACCTTATTGCTGTCGGCCTTGACCACGGCATCGACCATGGAAGCGTCGTAAGCCTGCACCAGCGCCTGCTGATCCCCAGTCAGGGAAACGTCCATCAGGTCGTCGGTCTTGTAGTTGAACTGGACCTGGGCCGCTGCGCCGTAGTTCAGCATAGCAACCATCAATGCCTTTGCCTCGTCGGATGCGGTGGCATCGTTTAGGACGGCGTTTGCATAGGCCACTGCATGGTAGCCAGCCACATCGGAGTAGGCATAAGTGCCGTCGGTCAGCTTGGCGTATACCTTGAAGTACAGGGCATCGCCCAGATTCTTGGCAGGGATACCATTGGAACTGACCACATAGCTGGAGTCGGAGGTGTAGTAGCCGGGGATGACTTCCACCGCATCAGCGATGGTGCCATCGGTCAGCCGCTCCGCAAAAGTGATCATACCCAACTCCACGACGTCGGTCATGTCGGTGATGTTGACGTAGGCATTGTACTGAATCTGATCCTCGAAGGACAAGGTGGGGTACTCCAGCGTCAGGGTGGGCACGGTCACATTCTGAACCGCATCCACACTCAGCTGCTGACCGATGGCGGACAGGTTCAGGGCAACGGTGTTGCCGGTGTCCACCGTAGTCGCAATGGTGTAGCTCAGAGTCAGGGTATCGTCGGCATTGGCCTTCAAGGTGAAGGTAATCTCCTTGCCGCCGGGCACGAACATCTTCTCGGACTTGTTCTTGATAAAGGTGCCCACGGTGTCGGTGCAGTAGGTCTCCGTCAGATACCAGTTGGCGTTGTCGCCGGTCTTGAGGAAGACGTAGCTGTCCACATCGAAGGTGACGGTCAGTTTGCCATCGACAAACTTGTACTCGCCCAGATTTTCCCAATCCTCCTCACAGCCGTAGTTGGCACCGTTGATGTAGCCAATCAGATAGTAACCGGCGGCGGTGGGGTCGCTCTTGCCGCAGTTGGCGCAGATGCCGCCCACATAGGTATGGGCACAGGCCTTGCCGCAGTCGGCGCAGTAGTAGCCGCTGGTATAGGTGCTATGGGCGCAGTTGGGATTATAAGTGACCCACTTATCCTCGGCGTGGATGTACATATCCCTACCATCGGTGGGAATCGTCAGGTCTGAGGTCTGGGCACTGCTGTTGTTGAAAATCACATTGACCGCCGCACCCGGAATCTCAAACTGGTAAAGATCCGTCTCGCCGGGAACCAGCGTCATGGCCGTACCGGGCCAGGTACCGGTATAATTGGTGGTCTTTCCATCCAAGGTGGTCCATGCATAGATGTTCACCGTAGACCAGCCGGGGTTATTGCGGAAGTAGATGGTATGCGGCTTGCCTGCGGGATCCGCGGCACCACAGGCGGAGCAAACACCGTCGGCGTAGCTGTGATCCTTCATGGGGATATCCTCATCCCGGGTAGCACCGCATTCGCTACAGGTGTAGACAATCAGGCCCTCAGCGGTACAGCTGGGCTGTTTGGTCACGTTGCCACCGTCCCAGTTGTGGGTCAGCTCGTAGCTCAGCGTCAGGCTGTCGTTGTTGGTCTGGCGGAGCTTCAGGGTGATGGTATGCCCTGCCGGAACCGTCAGGTAGCCCTTGGTGCCGGTAAGGGAGGCGGTGTCGTACAGCTCAGCAGCGGTAGCATTGGCATCGCCTGCGCCGTTGACCATGTACAGCTTGCTGCTGCCGGCCATCTCTCTGCGGACAGCAATGGTGCTGGTCTTGTTGAACTTCACTGTCAACTGACCGTCCACAAAGACGAACTTGTTGTCAATCTTGCTGTCGGTACCGACGGTAGTGCCGTCGATATTGCCGAACAGGTAGTAGTCGGGGGAGACCAGCATACCGTTGGCATAGTAGAGAATGGTGGCCTCGCCGATGCCCTCGATCTGCTTCAGGGTCAGGCCCACGGATTTCAGGCTGGTGTAGGAGACCATGGAGGCCTTGGCATCGTTATAGCTGACGGTGCGCAGTACCACCTGATAATTACCCTTGGCATCCACGGGACAGCTGGTGTAGGGGATGGTGTAGTACTGCTCGGTACCACTGAGGATGGTTGCCACATCCTTCCAGCCATAGCCGCTGTCGGTCTTGACACCCACCTGCAGCCGGGCAAACACACCCTCGCTGCCAGTGCCGTTGAAGCGACCGTAGTCCAGACCACGGATTGCCACCTGCAGCGCATGGTTCCGGGTGGCGTTGGTCTCGGAGACGTACAGTACCAGGGCGGAATTGATCTTGCCACCCACCATATAGGCCTCATTGTTGGGGCCCTGAATCAGGTAATCATCGGCGCTGTCTACCTTAGTGCCCTCGTAGACATCCACGCCCTCCTCCATGTGCAGGTCCTCAGTCCATGTGGTGGTGCCGGAGGAAACGGTCAGCTGGTCGCCGGTCATTTCGGCAACGCCGATGCTGCCGCCGCTGATCTGGGTACGGATTTCCTCGAAGGTAGCGCCGTTCTCAGAGCGGAGGTAGTGGTCGTTGGTGGCACCGATGGGCTGGAAGATACGCAGTCCGTCGATGTAGAGGTAGGTATCCAGCAGAGTGGGATTCTGCCAGTCAGTGAAGTCATAGGTGGGGTTACCGGTGATTTCCACGCGGTAGTTGCCCTTGGCACCCATATCCACTCGAACCGCAGGCACCTGATGGATTTCGTCGTTGCCACCGTCGTTGCCGTTGTCGAACTGGGTAATTACCGGGATGACACGGCTGGGCTGAGCACTGGCGGTATAAGTATCCGCATTGTACACACGAATCACGAAGGAGGCGGAATCCACCGCATTGGTCCGGCTGATCAGCTCGAAGCCGGTGCCGGTGAAGGTGAAGCTGGTCACATCGGGCAGCTTATCCTCGGTGGGATTTGCCACGCCACCGATTTGAATCTTATGCAGGCTCTCGCCGCTGAACTGGGCATTGGAATAGTCCTGATAGGTGGCATCCTGACCGTAAGGGGTGGTCTGATCCACGCTCTGGCTCAGGATATCGGAGCCTGCACCCAGCTTCTCGAAGGTGTTGATCTGGGTGCTTTCGTTGTAGGTGATGCCGGCGAAGTCGTCTTCGTAGTAGACCACGTTAGCCGGGAGGACGGTAACCTTCTTGAACATCTGCACCTCTTTGTTCACGTTCAAATCGGTGCTGCCCAGAGCCTTGGGCTGGTAGCCGGTGGCATGGACGGTAACACCCAGCCAGATGGACTGCTCAGAATCCATAAACTTGGTGGGGGTATAAGTCAGACAGGCACTGGTAACAGAAGCGGTATGCTTGCCGGTGTAGCCATCGGTCTCGTCGTTGACTTCGATGCGGGTCTCCAGACCGGACTGGACCATCAGGTCCACCGTCTGGTGGGTACCATCGTTGATGATCAGGCTGGTAACGCCCATAGGCACATCCAGCGTATACCAGTCACCCTCGCCGCCTTCCATCGCCACGCCGGGCCATTCGACGGGACGGGTGGTGCTGCCGCTGTACCAGTAGTACAGCTTCACCTCATCGCCCCAGAATTCAGGCACCTTGGCCCGGACGGTGTAGTATTCCTTGGAGTAGGCCACTGCGGCATCATAGTAGGTAATGCCGTTCTCGCCCAGATTGCCGGTGGCATTCACATCCACCCAGAACTGCAGACCGGACATAATATCCACATCCTGAGTCTGCTTTTTATCGGACTCCGGATCACCATTGTTGATGGTCACGAAGGGCACATCGCCGGGGATATCCGCAATGTAATAGCCATTGGAATCCTTCTGGGTCAGCTGAATGCCGGGCCAGGTCACGTCCTTATGCTCATAGTACAGCCATGCGCCATTCCAGTCGGAGGGCACGCTCACATGGGCGGTGACGTTCTGGACCACGGTAGATACGGAGGCATTGACCTTGCTGGTTCCCGCCTCGGTGGTCTCCATGGAGACCTTGATGGTGGATTCCACACCGGCGGTGATGCTCAGATCCTGAGTCTGCAGGGCCACAGAGCCGTTGTTGACGATGACGTGGGTCACGTCGCCGGGGATATCCAGATAGTACTTGCCGGGGCCGTCCTTGACCATCTGGGTACCGGGCCAGCCGTTGTTGGTACCGTTGTCGTACCAGTAGTACAGGCAGACTCTGCTCCAGTTGTCATCGTTGACGGGCACCTCCACGTTCACACGGACCGTACCGGCACCGGTGAGGGAGTAGCGACCGGTGACCGCATCGTAGGTGATGGACTTGCCAGTATCCGGGATAATCATGTTCACATTGAACAGGCCGTCTGCATCGCCCTTGTCCACATAGGGAGTCAGGTCCTTCATATCCGCATCGACGGTGGCAAAGTTCAGGTGATTGTAGGTGGCACTGCCGGAGGTGTAGCCCTTGTAGCTAGGCTGGACATTGGTCACGCCCATCAGCTTGGCCTCCATGCCGCCGGAGTCGCCAAAGAGGTAGTCGTTCTTGAACAGCTCGCCGTAGGCATCCAAGCTCTCGGTCTTGAGACCGTAGTCCAGAACGTAGTAGCTGTCCTCCACGTCAGCGGTGTAGACCGTAATCCGCACCACGGCGTAGTCGCAGACCCATTCGCTTTCCGGCTTGCCGGCATTCTTCTTGGCCATGGCCTCGATGATCTGATCGACGGTGGTGCCGACGGGATAGCCGCCATTTTTCTCATTGAGGTAAAACAGCAGATAGAAATTGTGCGGGCCGGAATCCGGGTAGTTCACATGGAAGCCATCGTCCTCGATGGTGATCTCATCGTAGTTCACGGTTCGCCCGTACTTGTCGGACAGATAGCTGTACAGCCGGTCGGTGTGGGCCACGGCGTTGCCGTTGGCATCCTCGGTGACCACCTGAGCGAAGAACTTCTCGTACTGGCTCAGCTGGCTGTCCTTGACACCGGCCTCGTTGTCCGCATCCAGAACAATCTTCTCCTCCGGCAGATACAGGGGGTTATTTGCCCACTGGAAGTACACCGGCGCACCGGAGGTATAGGCCCGGTGGGTGGCATCGCTTCGCAGAATCTGACAGTCGGGGGCGTAGGGGTCGGCCTTATTGGTAGCGGTGACGTAGACGGTATTGTTGATCATACCGGCCTCAACCTGCTCGGGCATCAGGATATAGTAGATTCCCTTGAACCGCACGGAGGCATCCACCCACAGACCGGAACCGGCCTGGGTGATTTCTTCGGTGGTGGTACTGGACTCCAGTCCCTCACCCTCAAGGGTCTTCATGAACCGGATCAACGCATCGTTGTCAGCAAAGCTGACCGTATGCTCCACATAGTCGTGGGTACCGGTCTGACCGGCGGTGACTTCCACATATTCGCCGGTAGCGTTGTTTTTGGCGTAGCGACCGTTGGCGGTTGGCTTGTAGCCACTGACCACAGCGGTCAGGTCGCTGGCATCCAGCGGCTGGGCATTGGAATCCAGGATATACAGACCGTTCAGGCCGTCGGCAACGGTCAGGCCGTTCTTGTAGTCCAGGGTCACGCCGATGGTGTCGTCGGTGAAGGTCAGGTTGTACAGCTTCATATTGCCGGTGTTGGTCAGCTTGAAGTTGTATTCCGCCGGGGAGGCCGGGTCGATGATGCCGCCGTACTCGATTTCCTCGCCGTACTGGTAGGCGCTCTTCTCAACGCCCAGCTTGGAGTCGGTGACGTGCATATTGGTCACAATACGCATATTGGCACCGTAGCCGTGACGCTCCATGTAATAGAAGTCGAACTGGCAAATCTGGCCCTCCACCAGATTCAGCCGGTGGTGACGCTTGAGCATGGTCCGCTCAGCGGCGGTATAGGGGTTGTTGATTTCGGTGTAGCTGTCTTTGATGATGTCGCCATTGCTGTCCAGCTGGTACTTTTTCAGCTTGGCACCGTCAATCATCTCGTCGAACAGGGCGTTGGGCATACCGGCGTAGTAGCCGTACTGGGTCAGATCCGCCATCGCCGCACGGGCATCGGCAACGTAGTCGCCCACTTTGATGCCCACGCTGGTGATGGAGTGGGCACCGCCGATGTCCAGAACGATTTGACCGTTGATGAACAGGTAAACGTCATCGTCACCCTCGAACTGGAAGAACAGGTCGTCCTCCTCACGATAGACGAACTCACCGTTGGAGGCCAAAACGTAGTTGTAGTTACGGCCCTTGTAGGTGCCGAAGTCGGTGCGGTAGGAACGAACGCCGTCATCGCAGTAGTAGTAAGAGGTGGATTCGTCGGCGTAGTCGCCCTCGTTGTCATAGATGGGCAGGAAGGGGAAACGGGTGGTGGTCACACTGCCGCCATCGACGTAGTACCACATATCCTTGGAGTTGACATCCTTCAGGGAGATAACACCATCGCCATAGACGATCTGACCGTTCTCCTCCTTGGCGTAGGGAGCGTAGTGCACCGCAGCCTGACTGCTCTCGGCATAGCCATCCTCGGCCTCCTCGCCACGGGTACCGGTGGTAAAGCCGGCATCGAAGACATAGGCGAACTTACCCTCGTCGTCGTCCATGGTGGCGCCGCTGAGGGCCATGTAGCCGAAGTCGTCCTGCAGCTGGTTGTAGGAATTATCCACGAAGATATTGTTCAGCAGGAAGTAGGCCGCATCCACACAGGTCTGGATGTTCTCCCGGCAATCCCGGAAGGTGCCCTTCAAGCCGTCGGCTCTGGTCAGCGTGTCGGCGTAGGTGCCCTTACCATAAGCCTTGTCGCTGCGGGCAACAAAGGTACCCTTGTTCTGACCGAAGGTGAATTTCAGGTTCAGGCAGGCCCGGAGGGCAGTCGCCAGATCCACGGAATTCTCATCGGTCTCAGCTCTGCCGTCGCCGTTCAGGTCCACCATGCCCAGCTTGCCATCGCCGTTGAGGTCAAAGCCGCCGAACTGAACGGAGGCGCTGCCCTTGACGAAGTTGTAGTTGTAGTTGCCGTTGGCATCGGTCTGGGGGATAGCCAGTGCGTTGTAGAGGGTGGTAGCGATGTACTCCACCGTTTCCTGACGGTACACCGGCAGACGGTCATCGGTCAGGGTACCCTCCAGCAGACCGGCGGTGAACAGGCCGCCTTTGGAGACGGTTTCCTTCAGGTCATAACCGTCAAACTGCATATCGCTGGTATCCATATCCGCTCTGGGGTAGATGAAATAAATATAGTTGGACGTACCGGTGGCATCCCACTGCTGATTTTTATCAGAATCCGTATATTCGGCGGTGTAGGAATTGCCGTTGAAGTCCTGACGATAGGTATTGTAGATGTGATCGGATTCCACACGGGTATTGTAGCCGATCATATAGGAATAGTAACCGTTGGGCTTGGAGTTGAAGCCACCGGCGGTGGTATAGTAGGAACCGTCGTAGGTATTCTGCCAGCCGCCACCGCAGGAGGCGTAAAGCATACCGAAGTTCTGGTTGTTACCGGCGTTCCAACCACGGTTGGCGGACAGGGTGACCTTCTTCTCCTTGGTGGTCAGACCGGAGTTCATGTAGGCCGCCGCGTCCACGCCGAAGGCACCGGCTTCGCTCTCGGAGCCGAAGTAGGCAACGTAGGCCAGGTCAAGACTCTGACCACTGCTCATGGCAGGCAAGAACAGACCCAGACGCTTGAGGTAGTTGAGCTCGTACATATCGGTGTCCTTAGCGCCCAGCGTGTTCTCCAAATCAATCACCGCATAGGTCCAGTCGCCGTTGGTGATGGTGAAGGTCTGGGGATTGACCACACCGCTGCTCTGCCAGCCGGAGGCGTTCGACAGCGCCACATAATAATTGTAGGTGCTGTCCTTGGCACCCTGCGCCCAGAAGGCGTACTGGCTACCGGCAGGCATGCCGTTGGTCCGGTAGACCATGACCAGATAGTTCACGTCATCCAGAGCCGGGGCATCGGTGTTGGTGTTGCTCTCCTCCCGGAACTTGCTCAGCAGGATCCGGCTGGCGGAGCTGTTGCTCAGGCGCACATAGGACTGGCCGCCCACCTCGGTCATATTCTGCACGTTCATCGCCGTCATGGGGTAGGCGGTGGTGGAGGTGCTGCTGCCGTAGGAGAAGTACATGGTAGCACCATTTTCCCATGTCCAGTAAGTATCGCTGTTATAGCCGATGGCATAGTGCCCCTGCGTTGTATAGAGGGAGGTCAAATCCATGCCGTAATGGCCGTTGTTATCGATGAAGGTGCTGCTGGTGGTATCGTTCTCGGTCTTGTAGCGATACCGCAGGCTCAGCAGCTGATCCGGCTTGTCAGCCTTGGGGTGGGTGACACCGGGGAGGGTAATCGTAGACTCATGCTGCAGATATTCACCGGGATTGTCGATGAAGTCCAGCGCATCGTCGCCGTAGTTCTCAGCGGAGGCCTTCTCGTCGAAGAACGCCACATGGGAAATATCGATGCTGGAGCCGTCATTCAGACCTTCGTAGCCATCCTGCGCGGAGCTGTACAGGCCCCAAGTCAGCCACATACTGTTGACCGTGCCCACATAGGCAGCATTGCTACCCATCATTTCCTTCACGTCCACAACGATGTAGGTCCAGTCATTGGAATCGGGCACATTGATTCGGTTGGGGGTACGGTACCAGTTGCTGCCCAGCAGGATAGACATCTCGTCATCGGAGATGCCGTTGCCCCGGTAGACCAGAACCATGTAACGGATATCATCCAGACTGCACTCATAGTCGCTGCCCACGCAGAGGTTGGAATTTTGGTAGGCCTTCTTTTTGGTGACGGTCATGTACTGAGGACTGACATAGTCCACCGCGTCATGCTGGGTAATGGTATAGCTGGTACCGGTGCTCGTACTGACGGAGAATCCGGGATCGCAAGTGAAGTCCGTACCATACTCGGTGAATAGCACAGCTTCGCCGCCGCCATAGTTGGCACCGGTGGCCTGAGGATCCGTACCGTAGCCGTAGATGGAGGACGACAGCATATTGGCATACTCAAAGAGCATACCATCGTTGAGGTAATCATAGATCTTCACGGGCCAGTTGATGGCACCTTCCTGATTCAGCGTTTCCGTCTTCACACCGGTTTTGCCGGCGGCGGTCCCGGAGGCGATGGTATTGATTTCGCCTGCGAAAGCCACAACGGGAAACAACTGGAAGACCATGATAAGCACCAGCAGCAGACTCAGCGCTCTGCTGGCAGGACCGGACTTCTTCATAAAGCATTCCCCTTTCATGTTTGCGCACTGCCGTGGCGCCCCACGGCAAAGAGTATACTATATAATAATGTATCCGCACCATCGAAGCGCACGCATCAATGCGTACACTCCCCAATAGTAAAGACTATACGATGGTATTATATCACTCTACCAGGGAATCGTCAATCTATTTTTTGGCTATTTTCCCCAATCCGCCGGTGCAAAATCCTCTAAATAACGTCAACTTCACATAGCGAATCACACAATCCCCCACGCAAAATATACCCACACCGCCCATAAATTATCGTTTAGCGCACTAAGCGCCACACCCAAAGCCTCCCTCTGATGAGGGAGGTGGGCCGCCGAACGGCGGCTCGGAGGGAGAGAAAACGTTGCTTTTTTCTCTCCCCCAGCCAAAAATCAAAGATTTTTGCCAGCCCCCTCGTCAGAGGGGGCCAAGAGACGGTGCAAACTTTTAGACCGCTAAACAATAATTTATAGTTATTTGACACACTATGTATTGAGGGCACGCAATGCGTGCCCTCAATACATTATTCACTAGCCAATTTGGAAGCTATACCGGACGATTTGGGAGTTTTCTCCGAAATGACCAGCCTGCTTCTGTAGTGCCTGCCCCGGCTTCAGCGTGTCGAAGGCCAGCATATAGGTAATGCCGCCGAAATAATTTCCGTCGGTGTGGGTGGATTTATAGTAGAGGCAGACATTCACCAGCGTTTCCTGCGACACGTTGGTCACCGTCACCCGGTTGCCATCCACTGCCACAGTCAGTTTGTCGGTTTGGGTCAGGGCGTTGTCCCGATAGGCGTAGTCCTCGCAGGCGGTGACCTGAAAAGCATCCCCAGCCGTCACAGTCCTGCCGTTCTGCTCCAGTACCCAGACCGATTTTCCAGCCGGAAGGCCGGTAACCTTGAAGGTACCCACACCCTCCCCAATCTGGCACTCCACCAGCGCATAATCCAGAAAACGATTGGAATCGTTGCGCACCAGCATTGCCGCCACTCCGGCGACCTGCCGTCCGGAGCCATCCTCCGGGAAGCTCCCGCTGAAGCTGCTGTACTCCACGCATACCAGCGGTGCTCCATCGGTCTGCTGTGGCACCGGCCCCGGTTCCTCGTCCAACGGCATCGGAGCGGCACAACCGCTGAGCAGCATCAAAGCAAAAACCAACGCAAGAACGCTCTTTTTTTTCATACCATCGCCCCCTTTTGGGCCGATTATACCATCGCAGGCTAATTCCGTCAACGCTGTCCAAAAAGTCTTTGGTTTTTTTGCCCAATTTTTCGAAAAAAAAGGATTGCATTTCGGCGCAGATCACAGTATAATGGACGATGTAGTGTAGGTTGTTGTACCATTCAGCCTTACCATTTTATGGATATCCCATGGAGGAATCACACCATGCGCATCGTTTCCGGCTTCGTCGTGCGTCAAATCGCCGGCGAGACCATCGCCATCCCCTCCGGTGAAGCAGCCCGTTCCCTGTCCGGGATTCTGGCGCTGAACGGCAGCGGTCAGCTCCTGTTCCAGCTGCTGCAGACCAACCAGACTGAGGATAGTCTGGTTCAGGCTTTGCTGGATGCTTATGAAATCGATTCCTCCACAGCGCGTGCGGACGTGTGTGAGTTTCTCGCTATCCTGCGGGATAACGGCGTGCTGCATGAATCCCAGTCGTAACCCTTCGCAGCTTCGTGTATGAAAGGTTGAGAGTTTATGAAGATGAAATACGAAAAACCCATGGTCGCCGTGGATCGGTACGAACTGACCCAGTCCATCGCTGGTTGCGGCATCAAGGTCGGTTCCACCGGCAGCCTGTGCTTCCTGCGTGACCCTGACGTACCCAACGCCATGAAATCCTTCGCTTACTACGGCTGGTTTGCGGACGGAACCTGCCCCTATCGGGTCCGTGAAGGCAACAATTACGACGGCTTCTGCTACCATACACAGGCCAATAGCGCCCTGAATTCCTAATAATGGAGCCACTCTCTGATTTTTTCATCGGTTTTTCCGATATTCGTATCCAATTTCTTCTTCCCGACTCCATCACTCTGCCCGATAATTTCCTTGCCCTGCACCACCCCCGGACGGACTGCCCGGATGCCCGGTATCAGGTTCAGCTGCTAACCCAGCCGTTGCGCCCGTCCACCGCCCCCGTCCATGTTCAGGGCGATACTCAAATATTCAAAACCGACAAAGGCTGGCTGCACATCTATCCCACACTTGGTGACCGGGACGGGTGTCAGGTAGCCTGTCTTTTCTGTCTGGACCACCACCACATTCTCTACTACCCTGCCTCCCGGTGGGCGGAATACGCCTGCGTCTGGCGATGCGCACATTTGATTCAGGGAGAGCGGCTGCTGCTGCAACGAGATGCCATGCTGCTACACAGCGCTCTGGTGACCATTCACGGCAAGGCTGTATTGTTCGCCGGTCCCTCCGGCGCCGGAAAATCCACCCAGGCCCAACTGTGGCAGACCCATTTGGGTGCCCAGATTATCAACGGCGACCGGACCGTGGTGATGAAAAAGGCCGACGGCTTCTACGGCGGCGGCTCTATCTGGAGCGGCACTTCCCACATCTACCGCCCGGAGCAGGCACCCATCGCCGGAATCTTTCTGGTGACTCAGGCCCCGGACAACCGGGTGGAGCGTCTGGGCATTCAAGCCTTCTCGCCCCTGTACAGCCAGACCACCGTCAATAGCTGGGATCCAGACTTTATTGAGAAAATCACCGACCTCTATAGTGCGTTGCTGACGCAGGTACCGGTCTACCGGCTCTACTGTCGACCGGACCATGAGGCAGTGGGAGTTGCCTATCACGAATTGTTCGGAAAGGAGTGCTTATGACCATTAGATGCAGCGATATTCGACGGAATTTGTGCAGAAAATGCGCCAATCTAGGCATTCCTGCCAGTGGGATTTTTGAACTGACCCCCCGGTGCAACCTTCGTTGCCGGATGTGCTACATACGGCTGACTCCAGAGCAGATGGCCCCCATCGGTCAGGAGCGGACCGCCGAACAATGGCTGGAGCTGGCCCATCAGGCCCGTGATCAGGGCATGACCTTCCTGCTGCTTACCGGGGGCGAGCCTACTTTAAGGGAGGATTTCTGCCAAATCTACGAGGCCCTGGCCCAAATGGGCCTGTCGATTTCTATTAATACCAACGGGACTCTGCTGACCCCTGCTGTCCGTCAGCTCTGGCATCGGCTGCCCCCGGCTCAGGTGAACATCACTCTCTACGGCACCAGCCGGGCGGATTACGATGCCCTGTGCAGCAACCCGGCAGCTTTTGATGCGGTGGTGGATGGACTAAACTGGCTGCAAAGGGAGGGTATTCTTGTCCACCTGAACACCACCATCGTCCCCACCAACGTCCATAAATGGGAGGAAATCGAGCAATTCGCCCAACAGCGGCAGCTGGATTTGCGAATGACCGCCTACTGCTTCCCCCCCAATCGCCGGGAATGTAATCAGTTTCAGCGGCTGGATCCAGAGGAAGCCGGCCAGTTGATTGTCAAGGATTTGTTCTTCCGGGAGGGAGCCGAGGGTGTCCTTCGCCATGCCCGAGACCTGGACAGCCCCCAGCCTCACAGCTGTGAGCTGGACAACGGCGAGCCAATGCAGTGCATGGCTGGCCGGAGCCAGTTTTGGATTACATGGGACGGGCAAATGACACCCTGCGCCATGCTGACGCTGCCCTCAGCGAATCCGTTCCGGGATGGATTTACGCAGGCATGGGAGCAATTGAAATCGCAAGTAGAGCCGATTCGGCTTTGCCCGGAGTGCGTGGAGTGCCCGGATCAGAAGTCCTGCCTCAACTGCGCCGCCGTAACCTTTGCGGAAACCGGACACTTCGACGGGAAACCGGAATATATGTGCCGCATGAACCGAGCCTATCGAGCTGCCCTGACCCAACTGGCCCAGCAGCTTTAATACTCCCCAGCCGCGCCACCTTGGTGCGGCTGTTTCCTTTTCTACTTAGCGTAGTAATTGCGCACAATCCCTTGGCCCCCTCTTTGAGGGTAGCGAAGCGATTGTAAATATACGATTGCCAGCGGCAATCGAACAATAAACTATGTGGCGAAAATCTTTGATTTTCGACTGAGAGGGTGTCAAACAATGATAGGACACCCTCTCCGCCCAGTGTGCGCACTGGGCACCTCTCCCAGAGGGAGAGGTAAGGGGTGCGGCGCTTTGTGCGCTAAACAATAATTTACTGTTTATAATAAGAAAAGAGGGATTTTAATGGAATTTCTATTGGCCATTGGTGTGGCCATGTTCGCCGGATTGCTACTGTCCCGGCTGACCTCCCGGCTGAACCTGCCGGACGTGACCAGCTATCTGGTGGCCGGTCTGCTGGTGGGGCCGCTGGTGCTGGGACGGCTGGGCGTTCCCGGTCTGGGCTTTGAAAGCTTTGCCTTCGTCGAGGAGATGGGGCTGGTCTGTGATGCCGCACTGGGCTTCATCGCCTTCTCCATCGGCAGTGAGTTCCGTATCTCTGCTCTGCGCAAAACCGGCCGTCAAGCGACCGTCATTGCTATTTTTCAGGCTCTGACTGCCACGCTGCTGGTGGATTTGGCCCTGATTGGTCTGCATTTTCTGTTGGGTGACCGGTTGCCCATCTCCACCTGTCTGATTCTGGGCGCCATCGCCACCGCTACCGCTCCTGCGGCTACCCTGATGGTAGTCAACCAGTATAAGGCTAAGGGTCCCCTGACCGATATCCTTCTGCCCATCGTGGCGCTGGACGATGCGGTGGGCCTGATTGTGTTCGCCGTGTCCAAGGGCGTTGCGAAGGCGCTGATTGGCGGCGATTTGAGCCTGATTTCCGTCCTGCTCAACCCCATGATTGAAATTTGCGGCTCGTTGCTGCTGGGTGCGGTGCTGGGTTGGGTGTTCAGCGTGGTGGAAAAGCATTTCAATTCCAATTCCAAGCGGTTGAGCCTTGCCGTGGCGTTCGTGGCCCTGAGCGCTGGTTTGTCCAAGCTCCATTTCGACTTCGGGCAGGTGCACATTGGCTTCTCGTCTCTGCTGGTGTGCATGATGTGCGGCACGATTTTCTGCAACCTTTGCGACTTCTCCGAGGAAATCATGCACAAGACCGAACGGTGGACCGGCCCCGTTTATGTCCTGTTTTTTGTGATTTCCGGAGCGGAACTGGACTTGAGAGTGTTTGCGGAGCTGGCGGTGGTGGGCATCGGCCTGATGTACATTGCTACCCGGTCCGCCGGTAAGATTCTCGGTGCCAACCTCAGTGCCCGGTTCATGAAGTGCGAAAAGAGTATTTGCAAATATCTTGGCATCACCCTCCTGCCTCAGGCTGGTGTGGCGCTGGGCATGTCGGTGACCGTGGCCGGAGAGTTCGGGGCCGAGGGTGCCATGATGCGCAACATCGTCCTGTTCTCCGTGTTGATTTATGAGCTGGTCGGCCCCACGCTGACCAAGATGGCCCTCACCGCTGCCGGAGATATCCGTCCCAAGCCGGTGGTGGACCGCCATGACCTGAATGCTTGACATTCTGCGCAAAAGTTGTATAATTAGGTCGTTAAGGAGTGATTTTCCATGTATTATACCATGAACGTCGCAGGTCTGCAGCGTGACCTGCCCATTTGCAAGGTTTCCGACACCCTGTCCATCGCAGGCTTTGTGATTTTCGGCGATCAGGAGCTGACCGTGGCCTGCGCCCGGGAACTGCTGAAGCAGGCTCCGGCTTACGATTACATCATCACCGCCGAGGCGAAGGGCATCCCTCTGGCCCATGAAATGGCCCGCCAGTCCGGCAATGCAAAGTACATCCTGGCCCGGAAAGGTCCCAAGCTGTATATGCGTGACATCCTTGAGGTCTCCGTCCGGTCTATCACCACCGCCAAGGAGCAGAAGCTGTATCTGGACGGTGCCGATGCGGAGCTGATGAAGGGGAAACGCATTCTGCTGGTGGACGATGTGATTTCCACCGGAGAAAGCCTGTCGGCGTTGGAGGCGCTGGTGGAAAAGGCCGGTGGCATCATCTGCGGACGGATGGCGATTCTGGCAGAGGGCGATGCCCAGACGAGAGAAGATTTGATTTATCTGGAGAAGCTGCCACTGTTCCATCCCGACGGAACCGTAATGGAATAAAGAATCACCCGGGTGTGCATCTGCACACCCGGGTATTTTTTGTAGATTCGTGCTTAATCACAGATCCAGCTTGAGGTCGCCCTCGTGGATCCAATTGAGTTTACGCAGCAGCAGACCGAATGCCCATGTGAGGATGGCAGGCAGGATGAAGCAAATCAGCACCAGACCAGTCCAGTCCATGGCGGTAATGGCGGCTTTTGTGCCGTTGGCTACGTCACTGACCCAGCCGGTCCAAACGCCCAGCTGGCCGCACAGGCCGCAGGTGCCCATGCCGGAATTCACCGCCGCACCGTTCATCTGCAGCTTGAACACGCAGGTAGCCAGCGGTCCGGTGATGGCGGAGGCCAACGTTGGTGGAATCCAGATACGAGGATTTTTTACAATGTTGGGCATCTGGAGCATACTGGTTCCCAGACCCTGTGCCACCAGA
Source organism: Faecousia sp. (assembly GCA_045541155.1). Taxonomy (GTDB): domain Bacteria; phylum Bacillota; class Clostridia; order Oscillospirales; family Oscillospiraceae; genus Faecousia. Next base: position 1,347 of record JAZQIN010000160.1, on the reverse strand, counting down.
CCGCCCCAGCGGTTTTCCCGGAAGCTCATGACGGCGAAGCCCACCATCTGGGCGCAGCAGCCGGCTACGGCGGCACCGCCAGCCAGTCCCACCAGTCCCAGTGAAGCGCAGATTGCCGCAGAGGAGATGGGGAGCGTCAGGGCAATGCCCACCAGCACAGAAACCACAATGCCCATCAGCAGGGGCTGCAGGTCTGTGGCCCACATGATAGCCTTGCCCATGGCGTTGGCACCGATGCCAATGGGCTCAGCGATTAGCCACGCCAGACCAATACCAATGAGAATGGTCACGATGGGGGTCACGAGGATGTCGATTTTTGTCTCCTTGGACACCAGCTTGCCACACTCCGAGGCTACGATTGCAACGAAGTAGACCGCCAGCGCACCACCGGCACCGCCCATGATGTTGGTGGCGAAGCCCACGGGAATCAGGGAGAACAGCACCAGCGGCGGACAGTGCAGGGCGTTGCCAATGGCAACGGCGATGCCGCAGCCCACCATCATGGAGGCCAGGCCGCCGATGGTGTAGCCCCCGGCGAAGGTCTGGGTCAGGAATCCGATGTGGAACTGCTTACCGATGGTGTTCAGGATGGTGCCCACCAGCAGTGTGCAGAACAGGCCCTGCGCCATAGCGCCCAAGGCATCGATGCCGTAGCGTTTGGCGGAGAAGATGATGTCCTTGCGTTTGAGGAATGCTTTTAGTTTTGCCATAATCTCTCTTCCTTCAATAATTTAATATCGATATAATACTACTGAAAGAACAGAAATGCAATCCTTTTTCGGTAAATAAATCCGCACACGGGAATTTTTGTATACCGTAACCAAAACCGGCGGCGATAAAAGCCTATTTTGCAGGATAAACCACAGACGTGAAATGACCCTTGACCAATCGAACCGGTCAAGGGTCATCCCATTACATCCTGGGGTTCCATATGTGGTTAACCTCTCTTTCTACAGATTGTGTTGTATCCTTTGCTGAGTCAGAGGGTTCGTCACTCCCTTCTGTGACTATAAGATAACACAGCCTTAGCAAAAATGCAAGATGGGAAATTGTACAAAGTAAACAACGAAGATTTGTCAATAGCGCAGAATGTTAGCAATTACGCACAAAAACCTTGACGGACGATAGGGGGAATGGTATAATTAATTTGTTGGGCAGCCATGAGGCTGCCCAACATTTCAGACTGTCAATAAAGTGCCATGCTGCGGTAAATTATCGTTTAGCGGCTTAAGCGCCGCACTCCAGTCAAGGTATGTCATTGCGAGGCCCGAAGGGCCGTGGCAATCCGTACTCCTCGCAATCCGTAGAGAAAACGGATTCCCACGGTCGCTACGCTCCCTCGGAATG
>JAZQIN010000159.1:0-2451 GCA_045541155.1 Faecousia sp. | reverse complement strand
CTAAGAAGTTCCAGTTCATCCGCTGCAACTACCCCAACGGCGATATGGTGGGCCACACCGGTGTGATGGACGCCGTCGTTTACGCCATGGAGTGCGTGGACAACGGTCTGAAGGCAATCCTGGAAGCAGCTGACAAGTACGGCTATACCGTGCTCATCACCGCTGACCACGGCAACGCTGACCAGATGACCGAGACCAAGAAGGGCAAGACTTCCGTCCGTACTGCCCACTCTCTGAACCCCGTTCCCTTTATCATCTACGATAAGGACAACGACTGGAAGATCATCGATGGCGCTTACGGCCTTGCCAATGTGGCTCCCACCGTTGTAAAGATGATGGGTCTTGAGGCTCCTTCCTGCTGGGAAGCAAGTATGGTATGATTTCAGAGTGAAGATTGAAGATTGGAGAGTGAAGAATCTCCAATCTCCACTCTTAACTCTCCACTCTTAACTCTAAAATAGGAGGTACTGATCTATGATCCGTCACGAAAATGAAAATGGCTCTGTGAATATCAGCACCAGCGTATACACCGATATCGCCGGCACCGCCGCTACCAACTGCATGGGCGTTAAGGGCATGGCTGCCCGGTCTGTCAAGGACGGCGTTTATCACCTGCTCCGCAAGGAGTCTATGAGCAAGGGCGTCCGTGTGGACTTCCATGAGGACGGCTCTATCTCCATCGACCTGCACATTATGGTAGGTGACGGCGTGAATCTTTCCGCCATCGGCAACGCCATCATCGACGAGGTGCGTTACATGGTAGAAAAGTGCACCGGCACTCAGGTCCGTGCCGTAAACGTTTATATCGACTCTTTGTTGATTGACTAAGGAGGAAGAAACATTGCGGCAAACGATTAACGGAGCCGATTTCCGCAGACTGATGATCAGTGCGGCGGCATCCATTGAAATTCACAAACAGCAGCTCAACGACTTGAACGTATTCCCCGTGCCCGATGGCGACACCGGCACCAATATGTCCATGACCATCAATGCTGCGGCAAACGACCTGCGCAAGACCGAGGATCCCACTCTGGAGAAGGCTGCTGCCGTCTCCGCCTCCGCTATGCTGCGGGGTGCCCGTGGTAACTCCGGCGTGATCCTGTCCCTGCTGCTGCGGGGCATCTCCAAGAAGCTCAAGGGCGCAACCGCCTGTGACGGCGTTCTGTGGGCTGCTGCTCTGCAGGAGGGCGTGGATGCTGCTTATAAGGCAGTGATGAAGCCCGCCGAGGGTACGATCCTGACCGTTGCCCGTCTGGCTGCCGCCAAGGCACAGCAGGCTGCCCAGGAGAACAACTACTTTGAATTTGTCCACGAGGCTGCCATTGAAGAGGCAAAGGTGGCGCTGGCAAATACCACCAACCAGAATCCTGTTTTGAAGAAGGCAGGCGTTGTGGATGCCGGCGGTAAGGGCTGGCTGGTGGCGCTGGAGGCAATGCTCAGCGCTCTGCGGGGTGAGGACATCGTTGTCCCCGAGGGTATGGACACCACCGAGGTAAAGGAAGCCGCTGATTTCGACAGCTTTGACACCGAGGACATCACCTTCACCTACTGCACCGAGTTCATCATCTCCCGGGAAAATGACTTGGATCCCGAGAAGCTGAGAGATTTCCTCTCCAGCCTGGGCGACAGCCTGGTACTGGTGGATGACGAGGAGATCATCAAGGTCCACGTCCACACCAACGACCCCGGCAAGGCACTTCACGAGGCTATGGACTACGGCTCCTTCGTCACCGTGAAGATCGAGAATATGCGTCTGCAGCACACCGAAAAGGTGATGAGCGAAAGCGAAAAATCCCCCAAGATCGCCGAGCCTGAGAAGGCCTGCGGTGTGGTTTCTGTCTGCGCCGGTGAGGGTCTTGCGGATGTGTTTATGAATCTGGGCGTGGACGGCATCATCTCCGGCGGCCAGACCATGAACCCCAGCACCCAGGATATTCTGGAGGCTGTGAACAAGGTTCCTGCCGAGACCGTCTATGTGCTGCCTAACAACAAGAATATCATCATGGCAGCCCAGCAGGTGGATGCCCTGACCCCCAAGCACGTGGTGGTCATCCCCAGTAAGACCGTTCCCCAGGGTGTTACCGCTATGCTGAGTTTCAATCCCGAGGGTGAGGAAGAAGAGAACGTATCCGCTATGACCGAATCTCTGGCTACTGTGGATACCATGCAGATCACCTATGCCGCCCGGAACTCCGATTTCGACGGCTACGATATCCACGAGGGAGATTACCTTGCCATGTACGGCAGCGCCCTGTTTGGCACCGGCCGGGACATCAAGGTCCTTTTGAAGGCTCTGGCTGAGAAGGTCCGGGACGAGGGCAAGGAGTATATCACCATTTATTACGGTGAGGATATCCAGGAGCGCCATGCCCAGAAGGCTGCGGACTTGTTTGCCGATATCTGTCCCAATGCGGATGTAAACCTGCTCCGGGGCGGTCAGCCTGTGTACTA
>JAZQIN010000158.1:0-9907 GCA_045541155.1 Faecousia sp. | reverse complement strand
GTGCGGCGTTTCGTGCGCTAAACGATAATTTGCCCCATCAAAGAGTATTTCTATATTTATAATGTATCAACGCAAAAAAACCTTGTTTTTTACAGCAGTTTATGTTAAAATTTATGATGAACTATCATAGGCATTATGTTGCCTTTTTTATGGAAAGGAGCCGCTAAATGTTTTCATCCACCTACGTTTGGGCCAAGGTACTGAGCCACATGGAAGAGCGACTCGGATCTGTTACCGTGTCCACATGGTTCGAGGATGCGGAGGTCGTTGAACTAAACGAGGACCATCTGATCCTTTACTCCGCTTCGGATTTCCGCAGAGACGTAATCCGTCAGCGTTATACCGCCTACATCCAGGAAGCCCTCAAGGAAATCTTCAATTCCAACGCAAAGCTGGTGGTGTTCGGCGACGAGGAGCTGAACGCCCACAAGTCCAAGGGTAAAACCCACACCTCCATGGACTTCAACCCCCAGTTCACCTTCGATAATTTTATCGTTGGCCCCTCCAACCGGATGGCCCACAGCGCCGCCATCGCGGTTTCCAAAACCCCCGGCTCGGTGTACAACCCCCTGTTCATCTACGGCCCTCCCGGCGTGGGCAAGACCCATCTGCTCTACGCCATCGCCAACGGCATCCGCAAGCAGATGCCCGATGCCAACATCGTCTACATCAAGGGCGACCAGTTCACCAACGAGCTGATTGACGCCATCAAAAACGGTAAAAATATCGAATTCCGTTCCAAATACCGGGAAGCGGACCTGTTCCTAATCGATGATATCCAGTTTATCGCCGGTAAGGAGTCCACCCAGGAGGAATTCTTCCATACCTTCAACAAGCTCTATGAGGAACACAAGCAAATCGTCATGACCTCCGACCGGAAGCCCAGCGATATGCCCACCCTGGAGGATCGGCTCCGGACCCGTTTCGAATGGGGCCTGACCATGGACATCCAGCCCCCGGACTACGAGACCCGTATGGCAATCCTCAAAAACAAAGCCCATAGCTTGGGTCTGGACCTGAGCGATGATGTGTGCAACTACATCGCCATCAACATCACCAACAACGTTCGGCAGATTGAGGGCACCGTCAATAAAATCCTTGCCTACCGTGACCTGAACGATATGCCGCTGGATTTGCCCAACATCTCCCGGGCCATCGACGATATGTTTAAGGCCGAGGGTAACGCCTTGCCCACCCCCAGCCTGATCATCAGTCAGGTCTGCAAGTTCTACTCCGTTGAGGAGACCACCCTCCGGGGCAGTCAGAAGTCCAAGGGCATTGCCGAGGCCCGGCAGGTTGCCATGTACCTGATTCGGAAACTGACCAACCTGAGCTTGCTGGACATCGGTAAGGAGTTCAGCAAGGACCACTCCACGGTGCTCTACAATATCCGCAAGGTGGAGACCGCTCTGAAAAAAGGCGATACCACCCTCCAGAACAACATCCGGGACATCACCGCCAACGTGAATTCTTGTCTATAACGATTCTGTCATTGCGAGGGCGCTAGCCCATGGCAATCTCCTGGTACAACATTGCTTGATGAACGACTAACAGGGATATACCCAGGGTCATTAACAACACATTTCCGAAAATGTAACGTTTTATCTGGAGATTCCCACGTCGCCTTCGGCTCCTCGGAATGACATGGAATTCTCTACATTGATCTAACAATCCCTTGTGGAATGTTAAATCATAACCTGTGGAAAACTTTCGGAAAAATTTCTCTCCACAAGCGCTGTGGGATCCTGTTAAGATCTGCACAACCCCCTGTGGAAAAAAAAGCGTTGGGGCAGTAGGCGTTTGCCCAGTTTTCCACATAAGTTTTCCCTACCACTTCTTTTACTGCATAAGTTATTTACTGATAAATATATAGGATATATCAGAAAGGAAAAATCGACTATGCGTTTTACCTGTGAAAAAAATATGCTGGTCACCGGTCTGAGCGTCGCCAGCCGTACCGTCGCCCAGAAAAGCACCCTCACCGCCATTGAGGGCATCCTCTGCCGGGCGGACAACTGCATCAGCCTCACCGGCTACAATATGGAGACCGGCATCACCTGCCAAATCGATGCCGATGTCACCGACCCCGGCACCTGCGTTTTACCTGCCAAGCTGTTTGGCGACATCATCCGCCGACTGCCAGAGGGACCGGTCACCGTGGTGGTGGATGAGAGCTACAAAGTCTCCATCCGGGCAGGTTACGCATCCTTTACCATCTCCGCTGAAAGTGCCGACGACTATCCGGAGCTGCCGGATGTTGGCTCCGGACGCAGCGTCAAGCTGCCCCAGAAGGAGCTGAAGGAGCTGATCAGCGGTACCATCTTCGCTGTCTCCGAAAATCAGGGCCGTCCTATCCATACCGGTGTCAAGTTCGAGGTGGAGGAGGACCGGGTCAGTGCCATCGCCGTGGACGGCTTCCGGCTGGCCCGTCGCACCTGCCGTATCGATTCCCCCTCTCCGTATGTGCTGAATTTTGTGGTGCCTGCTGCCGGTTTGAAGGAAGTGGAAAAAATCCTCACCGATTCCGACGAGGAGGCCGCTATGATTCTCGGCCCCCGGCACATCCTCTTTGAAATCGGCACCGCTACGCTGGTGTGCCGCTTGCTGGAGGGCGATTTCCTGGATTGGCGGAAGGTGGTTCCCACCAACTGTCCTGTGAAGCTGTGCGCCCATGTGTCGGATTTGGCTGCTTCCATCGAGCGTGTGGGCCTGATTGTTTCCGAGAAATACAAAAGCCCCGTCCGGTGCGTGTTCTCCGATCAGGTGCTACTGCTTAAGACTAACACCACCATCGGTGCGGCGGAAGACCGGTGCGCCATCGCCGGCGATGGCAAGGAGCTGGAAATCGGCTTCAATGTCCGGTATCTTGCTGATGCTCTCCGGGTGATTCCCAGCGAGGAGGTCATCGTGGAGCTGACCAATAGCCTCAGCCCCATCGTCCTGACCCCCACCGAGGAGAAATACGACTTCTCCTATATGGTCCTGCCGGTCAGAATCAAGAACGGCTGATGATTAGATAAGAAGATATGAGATACGAGATATGAGATAGTAATCTTTATCGGTCTATCTCGTATCTCATAGTTCATATCTCGTATCTTAAATTTGGAGTTTAATATGAAAGTAACTGTAAGAAAAAAGGAAAACGCCATTCCGGTGGTAATCGGAACGGAGTTTATCAAGCTGGAATCCGCCATGAAGCTGGCGAACATCGTCCCCTCCGGCGGCAGCGCCAAGCTGGAGATCCAGGAGGGCTACGTCAGCGTCAACGGAGAGGTCTGCACCATGCGTGGCAAAAAGCTCTACCCCGGTGACAAATTCAGCTTCGATGGCGATGTATATTTGATTTGCATCCATGAACCTCAATAAGCTATCCCTTCGGGATTTTAGAAATTATGTTAACCTAGATTTGGAATTTTCCTCCGGCGTGAACCTAATCGTGGGGGAGAACGCACAGGGCAAGACCAATCTGCTGGAATCCATCGCCTATTTAGGCTCCGGAAAGAGCTTTCGGGCGCAACGGACGGCGGAAATGGTGCGCTTCGGGGCGGATTTTGCGGACATTCAGGGGGAAATCACCGCACAGGAACGGACTCAGTCCCTCCGGTGGGTGCTGTTTTCCTCCGGACGGCCCCGTATGGTCTACCGGAACGGCGCAAAGAAAAAATCTGCCGCCGAGGTGGCAGGTGTTCTGCCGTCGGTGCTGTTCTGTCCGGAGGATCTGATGGTGCTGAAAGCCGGTTCCTCCCAACGGCGGCGGCTGGGTGATACAGCGTTATGTCAACTTCGCCCCAACTACGATGCCGCTCTGACGGAGTACAACCGGATTTTGGACCACAAAAGCCGCATTTTGAAGGACAAAGAGGAAAATATGGCGGTTCTGGCGATTCTGCCGGAGTACAACGCCCGTCTTTGTCAGGTGGGTGCGCTGCTGATTTCCTACCGGGCCAGATTCTACGATTCTCTCGGCAAGGCCGCTGCGGCATACCATGGGCAGTTTTCCGGCGGCGCAGAGGAATTTACGTTACAATATAAGACGGTTTCCACCGTCACCGACCCCTTCGCTCCGGTGGAGGTGCTGCGCGGTCAACTGGAGGAGCATCTGGAAAGCCACTATCGGGCGGAGCTTAGCTCCATGCAGTGCCTGACAGGCCCCCACAAGGACGATTTTGATGTGAATTTGAACGGAATCTCTCTGAAGTCCTACGGTTCCCAGGGGCAGACCCGTACCGCCGCAATCAGCTTGAAGCTGGCGCAACGGGAGCTGATGGCACGGGAATACGGCGAGGAGCCGATCCTCCTGCTGGACGACGTGCTGTCGGAGCTGGATGCCAAACGGCAGGACTTTGTCCTGAACCAAATCGACAAAGGTCAGGTCTTTATCACCTGCTGCGAGCCGGAACGATTCACACGACTAGGGAAAACAATAGAGATTCAACAAGGACAGGTAAGAAGCTAGTGTCATTGCGAGCCAGTGCGCACACTGGCGTGGCAATCCCCTAAGGAGCGGTACAATGCAATACTATGTATATATGCTAACCAATTCACATCAAGATACAACGTTGAGCTACTTGTATATTATGAAATCACAACCGACATCGAAGCTGCCATAGAAAGGGAAAAGCAGATAAAAGGTTGGAATAGAAAACACAAAAATAAACTTATTGAAAGAAAAAAACCCCAATTGGGTGGATTTATATGAGAATATCCTGTAAAACGAGGAGATTGCCACGCCAGTGTGCGCGCTGGCTCGCAATGACAGCGTTTTTTAGGAGATTGCCACGCCAGTGTGCGCACTGGCTCGCAATGACAGCAATTTTGTAAGACAGGAGTAAATTTATGTCTGACGAAACGAAAGTAACACAGGAATATGGCGCAGAGCAGATCCAGGTCCTGGAGGGTCTGGAGGCTGTTCGTAAGCGTCCCGGTATGTATATCGGCTCCACCTCATCCAGTGGTCTGCACCATCTGGTCTACGAAATCGTGGATAATTCCATCGACGAGGCGCTGGCAGGCTACTGCAAGCACATCACCGTCTGCATCAATCCGGGCAATTCCATCACCGTCACCGACGACGGCCGTGGTATCCCCGTGGACATTCAGGCCCAGACCGGCAAGCCTGCGCTGGAGGTTGTATTCACCGTCCTCCACGCCGGCGGTAAGTTCGGCGGCGGTGGCTACAAGGTCTCCGGCGGTCTGCACGGCGTCGGTGCGTCCGTTGTCAACGCCCTCAGTGAGTGGCTGAAGGTCCGGGTCCACAAAAACGGCAACATCTACGAAATGAAGTTTGCCCGTGGTCACATCACCCAGGAGATGACCATCGTGGGCAAAACCGACCGCACCGGCACGGAAGTCACCTTCCAGCCGGATCCGGAGATGTTCGACACCACCGACTACGACTACGAGATCCTCCACACCCGTATGCGTGAGAAGGCCTTCCTGACCGCCGGCCTGAGCATCTCCATTTCGGATAATCGTGGTGAGGAGCCGGTGTCCGAGACTATGTGCTATGAAGGCGGTATCCGGGAGTTCGCCACCTGGTGCAACCGGAACAAGACCCCCATCCATTCTGACGTTATCTACATGAATGGCATGAAGGGGGAGGCCTCTGCTGAAATCGCCATCCAGTACAACGATGGCTACAACGAATTTATCCTCTCCTTCGCCAACGAGGTCAACACCCCCGAGGGTGGTATGCACGAAACCGGCTTCAAGACCGCGCTGACCCGTGTGCTGAACAACTATGGTTTGAAAAACGGCATCATCAAGGGCGATGACAAGGTTACCGGCGAGGACTGCCGTGAGGGCATCACGGCCATCATCTCCGTGAAGCTGACGGATGCCCAGTTCGAGGGTCAGACCAAGGCTAAGCTGGGCAACGCCTACATCCGGACGCTGGTGGATCAGATCGTCAACGACCAGCTGGCCACCTATTTTGAGGAGCATCCGGCCACTGCCAAGACCATTCTGGAAAAGGCCATGATGGCCAATCGTGCCCGTGAGGCCGCCCGGAAAGCCAGAGATTCCATCCGTCGCAAGACCGGTCTGGAATCCGGTCAGATGCCGGACAAGCTGCAGGACTGCAATGAGCGGGACCCCAGCCTCTGCGAAATTTACATCGTCGAGGGTGACTCCGCTGCAGGCTCTGCCATTCAGGGCAGAGATTCCCGATTCCAGGCGATTTTGGCCATGTGGGGTAAGATGCTGAACGTAGAAAAGGCGAGAGCCGATAAAATCTACGGCAACGACAAGCTGTACCCTCTAATCGTAGCGCTGGGTGCCGGCATCGGCGAGGAATTTGATATCGAAAAGCTGAGATACCACAAGGTGGTCATCATGTCCGATGCGGACGTGGACGGCGCTCATATCCGGACGCTCCTGCTGACCTTCTTCTTCCGCTATATGCGGCCTCTGATCGAGAACGGCTATGTTTATTCGGCGGTGCCACCGCTGTATAAGATCAAGCGCGGCAAGACGGAACGTGTGGCCTACTCCGACGAGGAGCGTGACCTTGTTTCCGCTGAGATGCGTGGCGAGTCGGGCGCCAAGGTGGAGATCTCCCGGTTCAAGGGTCTGGGCGAGATGGACCCCCATGAGCTGTGGGAAACCACCATGGACCCGGAAAAGCGTACCCTCCGGCGTATCACGCTGGACGATGCCATGCGTGCCGATTCCATCTTCACCGTTCTCATGGGCGAGCAGGTGGAGCCCCGTAAGGAATGGATTGAACGCAACGCCAAATACGCAATCAATATTGACATTTAAGGCCACGCCTTGCCCCCCTCATAAATGCGGGGGGCAAGACGGGGTGCAAAACTTTGGAGGTGCTTTATGGCACACAATCGTAGTTACAAGCCTGAGGACATTCTGTTTCCCGACCAGCATATCACCGAATCTCTGCTGATTGATGAGATGGAGAAGTCCTATATTGAATACGCCATGTCCGTCATTGTCGGGCGTGCGTTGCCGGATGTCCGTGACGGCCTGAAGCCTGTCCACCGCCGAATCCTGTACACCATGTACGAGAGCGGCCTGACCTCCGACAAGCCCTTTAAGAAGTCTGCCACCTGCGTCGGTGACGTTCTGGGTAAGTACCACCCCCATGGCGACGCATCCGTTTACGATGCCATGGTGCGTCTGGCGCAGAATTTCTCCATGCGCTATATGCTGGTGGACGGTCACGGCAACTTCGGTTCCGTGGACGGCGACCCGGCGGCGGCCTATCGTTACACGGAGGCACGGCTTTCCAAGCTGTCCAACGAGATGCTTCGTGACATCGACAAGGAGACCGTCAACTGGGATCCCAACTTCGACGAGAGCCGCAAGGAGCCCAGAGTTCTGCCCAGCCGGTTCCCCAACCTGCTGGTCAACGGTTCCTCCGGCATCGCCGTCGGCATGGCCACCAACATCCCCCCTCACAACCTGGCGGAGGTCATCAACGCCTGCGTGGCGGTGATTGATGATCCGGAGTGCACCATGATTGATTTGATGGAGCACGTCACCGGCCCCGACTTCCCTACCGGGGGCATCATCATGGGCCGCAGCGGTATCCGTGCCGCCTACGCCACCGGTCGTGGCAAGGTGGTGGTCCGTGCCCGTACAGAATTTGAAGAATTTGGAAAAGATAGAGTGCGGATCATCGTGTCCGAGCTTCCCTATCAGGTCAACAAGCGTCAGCTGATCAAGAAAATCGCCGAGCAGGTGAAGGACAAGCGTCTGGAGGGCATTTCCGACCTTCGTGACGAGACCGACCGAAACGGTATGCGGATGGTCATCGAGCTGAAAAAGGATGCCAATCCGCAGGTGGTGCTGAACAACCTATTCAAGCAGACGGATCTGCAGTCCAGCTTTGGTATCATCATGCTGGCGCTGGTGGACGACCAGAAACAGCCGAAGATTCTGTCCCTGCGGCAGATCATCGACGAGTATCTGGCCCACCAGATTGAAGTGCTGACCCGTCGGACGGAGTACGACCTGCGCAAAGCCCGGGAGCGTGCCCACCTGTTGGAGGGCTTGTTGATCGCCCAGGATAATATCGACGAAGTTATCCGTATTATCCGTTCCGCCTACGATGATGCCCGGGAACGTCTGATGGAGCGGTTCGGTCTGGACGAGGTGCAGGCGCAGGCGATTCTGGATATGCGCCTGAAGGCTCTGCAGGGTCTGGATCGGGAAAAGCTGCAGGCGGAGTTCGACGAGCTGCAGGCGAAGATCGCCTATTATCTGGAGCTGCTGGCTGACCCCGTGAAGCTGAAGGGCGTCCTCCGTGAGGAGCTGATTGCCATCCGTGACAAGTTCGGTGACAGCCGCAAGACCGAGATTCAGGACGTTGAGGACGAAATCGACATCGAGGATCTGATCGTGGAGGAGCAGTGCGTCTTCACCATGACGGCCGCCGGTTACATCAAGCGTACCCCTGCCAGCGAATATGCGGCGCAGGGCAAGGGCGGTATGGGTAAGAAGGGCATGGCCACCCGTGACGAGGACTATGTGAGCACCGTGTTCACCGCCTCCAGCCACGACCACATCTTCTTCTTTACCAATAAGGGTCGTGTGTTCCGGAAGAAGGGCTACCAGATTCCCGAGGCCGGACGCACCGCCAAGGGTACCAATATCGTCAATATTTTGCAGGTTGACCCGGGCGAAAAGGTGTCCGTCATGGTTCACGCCCGGAATCTTGACAATGAGGAGCTGTACCTGACCATGGTCACGCGCAACGGCACCGTCAAGCGTCTGGAGGTAGCGGCCCTGAAGAACCTGCGCAACATCGGCATCCGTGCCATCACGCTGGACGAGGGTGACGAGCTGATTGAGGTCAAGGAGACCAACGGCACCCAGAAGATTCTGATTGCCACCCATGATGGCGCAGCGGTCTGCTTCGATGAGAACGATGTCCGTGCCATGGGACGTACTGCTGTGGGTGTACGGGGCATCAAGCTCCGTGAGGGCGACTATGTGGTTGCCGCCGCCCGTGCCCACGAGGGCAAGACTGTCCTGACCATTACCGAAAACGGCTTTGGTAAGCGTACCCCCGTGGAGGATTACCGCATCACCAACCGTGGCTCCATGGGCGTTAAGAATTACGAAGTCACCGAAAAGACCGGCAAGGTGGTGGGTGTCAAGGTGGTGGACGGCAGTGAGGATCTGATGCTGATTACCCAGTCCGGCACCATCATCCGTACCGATGTCAGCGGCATCCGTGTATGCGGCCGTGCCACCCAGGGCGTTATCGTCATGCGCTTCAAGGACGAAGATGACCGTGTCATCGGCATGGCTCTGGCGGAGAAGGAAGAAGAATGAAGACCGTAACCCTCTATACCGACGGCGCCTGCTCCGGCAATCCGGGGCCCGGCGGCTGGGGAGCGATTCTTGAGTATAACGGACACGAGCTGGAGTTGTCCGGCGGCGAGGAAAATACCACCAACAACCGGATGGAGCTGACGGCGGTGATTCGTGGTCTGCAACGGTTGAAGGAGCCTTGCATTGTGGAGCTGTACTCCGATTCCAAGTACGTCATCGATGCGCTGGAAAAGGGCTGGGCGTGGGGCTGGAAGAAGAAAGGCTGGATAAAATCCGATAAAAAACCTGCTTTAAACCCTGATTTGTGGGAAGAATTGCTACAACTGACCATGCGTCACCAGCTGTGCTACCACTGGGTCAAGGGCCACGCCGAAAACCCCAAAAACAACCGCTGCGACGAACTGGCTGTTGCAGAGTGGAAAAAATTGAAATAAGGAAGGGGCATCGCCCCTTCCTTATATATTCATATTAAATGATTGTTTAGCGGACTAAGCACCGCACCATAAACAACGTATGTCATTGCGAGCCAGCGCGCACGCTGGCGTGGCAATCCGCTTATTCGGTAGCGTGTGTAGAGAACGGATTGCCACGTCGCTTCGCTCCTCGCAAT
>JAZQIN010000157.1:0-4719 GCA_045541155.1 Faecousia sp. | reverse complement strand
GCTGCCGGAGGTGAAGTAGCCGGGAATCACGTCAACCGCATCGGCGATGGTGCCGTTGGCTAGACGAGAATCGAAGGTAATCATACCCAGCTCCACAACGGAGGACATATCGCTGACGGAAACGTAAGCGTTGTACATGATCTCCGCCTCGAAGGACAGGGTGGGATACTGCAGGGACAGCGTGGGAACGGTGACAGAGGGGGCGCTGGCATCTACGATGCCGCAACCGGAGCATACACCATTAACATAGTTATGCGCTGCCAGCTCCGCATTCTTGAGCTGATATACCGTCCGGGTTTCCACCTTGCGTGTGCTGCTGGCGGTAACGGCGACGGGACTCCAGTTAGAGAAGTCGGTCCAACGCTCGTAGGTGTACTGTTTCTGATAGTTCGTATAATCCTGCTGATAGACATCGGTGACAAACCACCAGTCGGAGTTAGAGCAGTTGGAGCTGGATGTTTTATAGCTCATGTCGCTGGTATCGCAGGTATAGTTGTCGGGGTTGGTGGTATCGTAGTAGGCATGGAAGGTGGTGTAGCTGCCAGATTTGGAGGCTGAGGAGTAATAGGAATCGGCGTAGCACCAGTGGTAGTACAGGTAGCCACAGTTTGAATCAGACTCCACTACGGTTTTTTCACTGCTGGTTTCAGAGGTTGTGACCTTAGAAGCGGCATTGTTATACTGGGAATAGAGGCTGCTGGAGGTGGAGAATCCGGTGGGCCAGCTGGGGACATACTTGATGCTGCCGGTGCCACTCTGAATCCACTGGCTGCCCGTCTGGGTGTAGCCAGGCAGAGAGCTGGAGGTGGAAGTGGTGGTTTCATAGTCGGAGTAGCGGTACTGAATCTGGGTAATGAACTGGCTCGCATTCATTCCATTGGGGATGAAATCAATCCAGCTGGTGGTCAGCTCATAAGCGCTCCGTTTGTAGTTATTACCGCATCCGGTGCAGGTGAACGAATAGATGGCGTATTCCGTACAGGTGGCCGCTGAGACCGTTGCGGTGTAACTGTGACCAGAGGCAGGAATGGTCTGCGTCTCCACATTATTGCAAGCGGAGCAGGTCCGCATCTTGCTGCCAGCTGTGGTGCAGGTAGCCGCAGTTACCGTCTGCCAGCTTCCGTAGGCGTGGCCTCCTGCAGAAATTGCGGTTTCCGTTACCAAACCGCAGGTAGAGCAGGCCTTAATTTGCGTACCGCCTTCCGTACAAATCGACGCGCCAATGGTGGTCGTGGTATAGGAGTGGTTGCAGGAGGACTGGTCTACTGCGGAAGGAATAACCACGAAATACGCACGCAAAAGCACGATTGTTCCGGTGTTAGAGGAAATGGAGGTACTGCCGGTGGCATAATAATTGGTGTATGTCACAGATAGCTCGTAAGTATGATTACCGCTTCCCAGCGAACCAAACTTGGTGTAGTAATCCACGTCGCTGCCGTTCAACGCATACCTGCTGCCGCCCACGGAGTCAGAATATCCGGCAACTGCCGCATCATTTTGCTCAAATCCGGAGTAAATGTAACAAGCAGCCGTATCCAATCTGTTATGCTGAGATGCGATGTTGCCGTTGATGGTGAACGAATTCCCCTGGATATGGGCACTGGGCACATCATAGTCCGTCAGGGTTATGTCCGATGTGATTTGTTTGACATAGCTGGTATCGCCTGCATACAGGTAGCCGATTTCGTCATCATTGGTTTCGACGCGGTACCAGTAGTTTCCGTAGCCGTTGAGGTACAAGCCGGTAGCGGTATAGGTCTGTCCAACGATAGCGGTGCTGAGATTGACAGAATTATATGTACTGCTGACGCTGCACGGCTGGGAATTGATGGATGTGTTGGAATTGATGGTGATTTGGCAATGTGCGGGATAGTAAGTACAATCGGATGCGACGTAGCTTTCTTCATAGTCCGGCACGCCAAAATACAGGTCATCCACATATCTGGTGCGCACGAAAACACCAAAACCGTCGGCACTGCCATCGTTGTTGGTGTTTCCCTCAACGGTCGTTACATATGTACCATCGCAGGAAACCACCAGACCCACATGAGACCAGCTTCTTGTGTAAAACAGGTCACCCTTTTTGGGCGTATAGTTGTAGCCCATAAAATGGGAGTCATTGTCACTGCTGGATGCCAGAGTAGACGATCCGGAGTAAAATTTAATATTGAAGGCGTTAGCACCACGCCCTGCCACGGTAGAATTCTGCAGAATCGAAGTCGAGATATTCGCCCGTCTTGCGCACCAGGATACGAAGGTCGCACACCAAGGTGCCCAGCTACCGCCAACGGGCATACCGCTGTAGACGTAATTATGATACCAATAATTATATTCGGTATAGTTGTTGTAGCTGCCGTCATCGGCACCGCTGTAATCGCCTGAATAATCGCCTTCTCTGTACCCAACCTGCGACAATGCGACATTGATAATATCGTCACGTTGATTGCCTGTCAATGTGACATTGCACAGGGCCGAGTAGTAGGGGCTGGATGCATATGCGGAGGACACCGTGTAATCGAGGGACACCGCATCAACCTGCGTCGTTACAGCAGGCAGCATCGATAGACACAGGCAAAGAGCCAGCGCTAAGCTCAACATACGTTTTATTGCTTTTTTCATGATTATAACCCCCGTAATAATGGTGATTTTATTATAATTGCATAAATTCTCTCTGTCAAGTAATATATCCTTGTCTGATATAGATTTGGAATATCCTGTCGGTATTTCCGTGAAGATACATTCATACAAAAACGTCATCGGGTCAAAATAGGGTTACGGAAAGAAAAAAGTCGTTTTCCAACGGAAGGCGGCTGGGCTTTCCGGAAAACGACAAAGGAGAGAGACGATTATGAGCAGCAAGAACAACAACCAGATCAACATCCCCCAGGCCCGTGAGGCAATGGACAAGTTCAAGATGCAGGCCGCTTCTGAGGTTGGCGTGAACCTGACCAACGGCTACAACGGTCACCTGACCTCCCGTGAGGCCGGCTCCGTCGGTGGTCAGATGGTTAAAAAGATGATCGAGGCCTACGAGCAGGGCCTGCAGTAACGAAAAAGGGGCTGTCTCACATTTCAGTGGGACAGCCCCTGCTTTAATAATGGTATTTTTTTCGCTTGGCAACCATAAAAACGGCGGAAAACAGCACAGCCATAATTTCTGCCACCACCACGGAAACCCAGATTCCGTCGATGCCCCAAATCCGAGGCAGCAGCACCACCGCCCCTAACTGGAACACCAGCGTGCGCAGGAAGGAGATTATCGCAGAGGTCAGGCCGTCGTTCAGGGCGGTGAAGAAGCTGGAGGCGAAGATGGCGTAGCCCATGAACAGGAAAGACACGGCAAAAATCCGCATCCCCTGGACGGTCATCTCCAGCAACGAGGCACTGTAGCTGACAAAAATGCCCGAAAGCGGTCGAGCCAGCAACTCCGCTGCTACCACCATCACCAGACTGAAAATACCTGTCAATACCAGACTTTTTTTCAGTACCCCCTTCTTCTCGGCGTGGTTTTGGGCACCATCGTGGTAACTGATGACCGGCGCAACGCCGATGGTATAGCCGATGAATACCCCGGCAAAAATCATGCTGACGTACATCATCACGCCGTAGGCCGCCACGCCATCCGGTCCGGCATAGTCAAGCAGTTGAATATTATAGAGCATGCCCACCAGATTCATGGCAATATTGCTCATGAACTCCGAGGATCCGTTGGTGCAGGCACGCAGGATGGCCTTGCCATCGAACCGGGTCTTCCCCAGTCGCAGTAAACTTTTATTTTTTCGGAAGAAATAAATCAGCGGAACTCCGCCGCCGATGACTTGACTCACCGCAGTGGCAATAGCGGCACCAGCCAGCTTCCACTCAGGGGGCAGAAGCAGCACCAGCACGGCATCCAGCACCATATTGCTGACACCTGCAGCCACGATTACCCCCAGGCCAAATCGAGGGATCTCAGCGGCGACACAAAAACTCTGGAACAAGTATTGCAACACCGCAAAAGGCATCGAACACATCAGAATCCGCCCGTAAAGAACGCAGCAGTCCAGAATTTCCCCCTCGGCTCCCAGCGCAACGGCGATGGGTTCCATGAAAATGAAGGAAATCAGAGCAAACAGAATACCCAGTCCGAAGGCCACATAAACAAGAAGGGAAAAATAGCGATTGGCCCGGTCCTTATCCCCTGCGCCATAGACGTTGGCTACCAGCGCCGTGCCGCCGGATCCAAACATGAAACCCACAGTGGCGACAATAAACACATATGGCAGAATCAGATTGACCGCTTTGAATGGGATGTCACCGGCGAAATTCGATATAAAAAAACCGTCCACCACGCCGTAGATGGAGGTGAACACCATCATCAAAATCGACGGCAGAGAGAACAACAGCAGTTTTTTATAGGTAAAATGGTCGGAAAGCTGAATTTTCATCGAGTCCTCCTGAACAACTGGATGTAGTTCGACTATTCTACCAGAAACCGTATCCAATGTAAAGAGATCGCCGTAAAATGCAATTGCATTTTACGGCAATCGTAGACAGTCAAAAAGTATTTTCTGCGGTAAATAACGTTTAGCGCAGTAATCGCCGCACCCCTTGCCTCTCCCTCTGGGAGAGGTGCCCAGTGCGCACACTGGGCGGAGAGGGTGTCCTATCATTGTTTTGACACCCTCTCAGTCAAAAATCAAAGATTTTTGCCAGCTCTCCCAGAGGGAGAGCCAAGTT